>NZ_JPGU01000013.1:0-4351 GCF_000732115.1 Frankia sp. CeD | reverse complement strand
ACAAGAAGGACTGGGACGGTAAGGACAAGAAGGGCCGGGACGACAAGGGTGGGCACCAGAAGGACGACTGGGACTGGAACTGGGACTGGGCCTGAGCTGACGAGAGGACCTGGACGGAGCGCCACTGAAATATGGCGAACCGCTAGGAGAAACGTGTAGCGGCGTTGGCGAGGGTGTCCGGAACGGATTCCGATCGGCAATGCCCGCCCGGGTTCTTTGGCCGGCGCGGTGCCGGACACCATGGCGCTGCGGTGTCCGGCACTCACGTTTCATGGCCATCACGCGCGGGTGGCGGGAATGTGGCGCTCCGGCTTACCTCCGGCGGGCGAGGATGCGGTAGGCGTTCGACCGGCTGCCGGCGGTCAGATAAGGCCGGCTCATCGCGTCCAGGGCCAGGCCTGCCACGAATGCGGGGACCATGGCGGCCGCGGTCAGCGCCCGGACCCTCCGCGGGCGGCCCGGCTCCTCCTCGGTGCGCCACGCTGAGGACGGTGACGGCGCGACAGTCTGGAGCAGCCCGTACAGGGCCATCACCGGGTCCCCCCGCTGATGGACGTCACCGAACCGGATCTCCTGGACCGCGAAGCCACGTTCGCTCAGGGCAGCCGCCAGATTGGCCGCCGGCATAAGGTGCTGATGTTGCGGAATCAGCCATCCCGGCCACAGTTGGCGGTACATACGGGCCGCGGGGCTCTCCGGATTCGGTACCTCGAGCAGCAGATGGCGGCCCGGGGCCAGCGCGAGTGCGGCGGCATCCAGTTCGGCCAGCGGATCCCGGGTGTGTTCGAGGTAGTGGAACATGCTGATGACGTCGTACTGGTCAGCCAGATCGGCGGCGATATCGGGAAATAATCCGCGGTAGGCCCGATCCACCCAGCGTCGGCGTTCCGCCTCCTCGATGCCCGCCCCGATGTCGAGTGCGTCGAACGACGTCGTCGGCCAGACCGTTCTCGCCACGTTACAGAAATGTCCATGGCCGCCTCCCACGTCCAACCAGCGACGGGGCGTCGGTATCGACAGGCTGGCCCGGTGGAGATAAGGGCCCGGGCTGAATCCGAAGACCTCCTCGATCATGGCGGCGCCGAGCCCGTCGTAGAAGTCCCGGTAGTAGAAGTCCAGACCTTCGAAGGAGAGTCGGGGATTCTGGAAGACGTGGCCGCAGTCGCCGCACCGGTCGTAGCGGAACCGGCCGGGCTTCCCCTGGGAGACGTCGCGGCCATTCATGCGTACGGAGAGGTCGTTTCCGCCGCACCACGGGCAGGTCGTGCGAGGCGACTCGAGGAACCGGTCAAGACCGCCGGCGAGCTCCCGCCGGTACTGGGATCTCTTCTCGGCGATCTCCGTGGGGGTGAGCCTGCCCGCCGTTCTGATCGGTCGCGGAGCCCGCGGGCACGTCGCCGGGTCCGGGCCGATGGTCGGTGCGCCGAGAAGATCACGGGTTCGGCTCGGCATCCCCACCAGCTGGAGGAGGGCGCCGCGTCGCCGCGTCAGCATGCTGCGCCGCAGCGTCCCGGGCGTCACCCATAGTCGGCTACCGCCCACGGCGACCGGCTGCAGCCAGGACANCGTCACCGCCGCGAGTGCCGCGAGCGGGTTGCTGGTAGCCCCGAGCAGGATGGCGGCGTCCCGCAGCGCGGGCAGCACCCGTCTGGCGGGCTCCCACGCATAGGCGGCGCGGTGCACGGACAGCCGGGTGCGCCCGTCGTCCGGCTCGGCACCGACNAGGCCGGGCAGCACGGCGAGGTCGGTGGACGCGGCGGCGTGCCGTTTGCACGTCTCGAGCACGGCCACGAGCTCGGCCTCGGTGAGGTCGGTGAGGTCGGTGAGATCGGTGCTGTCCGCGGTGGTGAGGCCGGTGCGGGCCAGCACCTCTGCATCGACGAGCACCGCTTGGAAGGCACCGCGACCGCGGGCCAGCCGGGCTGACCGGTAGGTGGACGGGTCGACCATCCGCGCCAGGTCGAGGATCCGGTGCGCCGACATCTCGGCCGGGACCAGGTCGAGGACCTCGCAGCCGTGCCGACGCGCGTACGCGTCGGCCGCGCGGCGATGCTCGGGGCCGAGACGCACTCCGGAAGCGAGGAGGAGGACGTACGGCGGACGCTGCGCGTGAGGGTCGTCCGAGCCGGGCGCGCCCCCCGGGGGCCCATGGTCCACCGATTCGATGACGTCGATGGCACCTACCCGGCCGCGCAGCCGGATGCTGTTGAGGCCGATCCCCACACACGCGGCTACCGGGAGCCAGCCACGACGCCTCACCATCGGCCTCCTCTGAATATTTGATCCGCATCCGGTCCGCTGTCGGGAAGCCCCCGCAAAATACCTCTTGCCTCCGAATTGCAGCCGAAGCTTCACCGACCGCTCCGCGCTGCGCGGCTGAACCGGGTGGTCAGGCTGAACCGGGGCGGAACACGCAGCTGGGTTCGGCCGCACCCGCCGCGGCACGGGAGAACGTCACCGCAGGCACGCCGGAGCCCTGCGTCAGGGTCACGGGACTGGTCTGATTTTGATCTCCAGCTCTGGCGGTGGTCCGGCGGTGGGCGCGTCCTGGGCGAGGCGGTTCCAGAACTGCTCGACCATGGGNTGCAGCGGGCGAGGGCCGAGTTCGCGGATCAGGATGCCCAGCGCCTGGGTGTGCTCTGGATCGGGCTTGGTGGAAATGCCGGCGGCACGTAGGTCGCGGACCTGGCTGAGGGTGAGGTCGGNGAGCAGGATGATCAGCTGACCGTTTGTATAGCCTGCCGTACCGTCGGACAGCATGAGTATCCGAGAAGCCGTCATCGTCAACACCGCGTCGACCGCGGCCTTTGCAAGGCAGATCGGCCAGACCGCCTACTCCGCCTCGAAGGGCGGGCTGCCCGAGGTGACCCTCGGGGTGATCCCGGGCGCGGGCGGCACCCAGCGGCTGGTGCACGCGGCCGGCAAGGCCACGGCGATGCGGATGCTGCTCACCGGCGAGCCGATCATCGCCGCCGACGCGCTCGCCGCCAGGCTGGCCGCCGAGGTCGTCCCCGACACCGGAACCCTTGCCACCGCGACGAAAATCGCCGAACGGATCACCGACAACTTTACCGGCCACTGAGGACAGACTATGACCTACCGATCATCGTGGATGACCGAGGAGCTCGACCAGCTCCAAAACCTCACCCGCACCTTCCTGGCCAAGGAATCCGAACCCAACCACGGGCGGTGGACCGAGCAGCACGCGGTCGACCGCGAGTTCTGGAACAAGGCCGGCGAGATCGGCCTGCTGTGCATCAGCTGCCCCATTGAGTACGGCGGCGGTGGCGGCACGTTCGCGCACGAGGCCGTGGTGTTGCGCGAGCAGGGCTACATCGCCGACGACTGCTGGGCCTACCTGGTGCACAGCCCGATCGTCGCGCACTACATCAACGCCTACGGCAACCACGAGCAGAAGCAGCGCTGGCTGCCCAGACTGGCGTCCGGTGAGTTCGTCGGCGCGATCGCGATGACCGAACCGGGCACCGGTAGCGACCTGCAGGCCGTGCGCACCACCGCCCGGCGTGAGGGTGACCATTACGTGATCAACGGTGCAAAGACGTTCATCACCAACGGTACCCACTGTGACCTGCTCATCATCGTGGCCCGCACCGGCAACGCGCCCGGCGGCAGAGGGCTGTCGCTGATCGTGGCGGAAACCCAGGGGCTGCCGGGGTTCGAACGCGGCCGGGTGCTGCAGAAGATCGGCGCGATGGGCACCGACACCCGCGAGCTGGCCTTCACCGACATGCGGGTGCCTGCGGTCAACCTGCTCGGTCCGGCCGAGGGCCAAGGCTTCGTGCAGCTGGTACAGCAGCTGCCGCAGGAACGGCTGTCCATCGCGGTGAATGCCGCGGCCGCCGCCGAACACGCCGTCGACTTGGCCATCGCCTACGCCAAGGAGCGCACGGCGTTCGGCAAACCCCTGCTGGAATTCCAGAACACCCGGTTCGTGCTCGCCGAGTGCCGTACCGAAGCGCTGGCGCTGCGCACCTTCATCGACCACTGCATCACCGAGCATGTGGCCGGCCGGCTCGACGGAGCAACCGCGTCCATGGCCAAATACCTGGCCACCGACAAGCAGTGCGAGATCGTCGACCGCTGCCTACAGATCTTCGGCGGCTACGGCTACATGACCGAGTACCCCATCGCCCGCATGTACGCCGCCGCCCGCGTCCAGAGGATCTACGGCGGCACCAACGAAATCATGAAGGAGCTCATCGCCCGCTCCCTCTGACCGGCAAGAGACCAACCACGCCTGGAGCCGGGTCTGTTCGGTACGTGGGGGGTTCGGGGGGTTCGGCCCGCCCGGTGGACATGGCGGAACGACAAGGTCCGCCTCCGCGCGGAC
>NZ_JPGU01000012.1:84511-100373 GCF_000732115.1 Frankia sp. CeD | reverse complement strand
GACCCCGGTCGTCGGGCGGAAGAACTACTACGGCGCACACGCTGAGTGGGCCGCGCACCTCGCCGCCCGGGTCTGGACCATCGTCGCCACCGCGGAGCGTAACGGCCGTGAACCCCTCGCGTTCCTGACCGGCTACCTGAACGCCTGCGCCACAGCCGGCGGNAAAGCNCCCGCCGGCCCCGCCCTCGAACCCTTCCTCACCTGGCAGACCANCACCCAGACCGGCAGCCCTCCCAGCACCGACCCACCCCAGGACGGCCCACCCGACGGGCCCGAGCCCTAACCCCACCCACAAGCCGAAAACCACCCGACCGGCAACACCGGCCGGGCCTTCGGCCCGCCCACCCACGCCATCACCGAACTCTTACCCTGATTCGGACACGAGCGGGACGTCCCAGAACCTCAAGAATCTCGGGGTTCCGGAGAACCGGCGCTGCACTCTCGCGCTGGCCCAACTCAACGTGGTGGTGGACGCCCAGAACGGCCGGGGCGACTTCACCGGCGGGGCCGTCGAGGGNCTGAGCCTCGTCGGCCAGATCTATTACGACGTTCTCCAGCTCATCGTCCCGGCCGACTCCAGCATTCACAGCGCGGACGATCTGTGCGGCAAGACGGTCGAAAGCGGACTGCNCGACTCGGGCACCCACCAGATCGCCACCGTGCTGTTCCGTCAGATCACCCGGGTGAAGGGAGCGGGCTGCGTCGTCCGTCCGGTGACCGGGAACCGGATAACCGAGGCGCTCCAGAAACTTCACTCCACCGGCGCGGATCACGCCGACGCGGTCCTGTGGGCGGCGGGCGCTCCCACGATGGCGGTCCAGGAATATAACGACAGCTACCAGAAGATCAAATTCGTGCCACTCGACGACTGGCAGTCGGCGATCCAGCGGGACTGGTACTCCCAGTACCTCGATGTCGGAGCCAACGTCTTCACAAGGGCCGCTATCGAGCCGGGTGACTACAACCTCATCCCGTCCCAGCCGACAGCGACCCTCGCGGTGCCGAACGGCATCGTCGCCAGTAGGTACGCCGATCCCGCGCTGGTCGAGTTCGCCGCCTGGATGATGGACGAGCACTCCGCCGAGTTCAAGGCCACCCTGTGGGCCACTCATCAGGCGCAGGCGCAGGCGCGCCGCCTCGGTTTCGCGACTCCCGGCTCCTTCATCGCGACCAACATCTGCCGGTACGTCCCGCTACATCCGGCGGCGGAGAGATACTATACACATGCGCTCGGTTATCCGACGGGATGCCCGGCCCCGACCCCCTGACCTCCGGTTCACTTGTTGACCCATCAAGAGGGTGGCCCGTAGCGTCGATCCGGGCAGGCGCCAGGCAACGGGCAGGGCGGTACCGGGCAGGGCGACGGTCGATCCGCCGTCATTGTGATGGTTGTGACGAGGGAGAACCCATGGAGAACGCAGTCATCGTCGATGGGGTACGCACGGCGTCGGGACGGGGCAAGCCGGGTGGGGCGCTGTCCGAGACCCATCCGGTGGAGCTGCTGGCCACCGTGCTGAAGGCACTGATCGCCCGTAACGACCTTGATCCGGCGCTGGTCGACGACGTCATCGCCGGGTGTGTTGACCAGGCCGGCGAGCAGGCCGTCAACATCGGGCGCACCGCGGTGCTGTCGGCCGGGTTCCCCGAGTCGGTGCCGGCCACCACGATCGACCGCCAGTGCGGCTCGAGCCAGCAGGCCGCCCATTTCGCCGCGCAGGGGGTGCTCGCCGGCGCCTACGANATCGTCATCGCCGCCGGGGTGGAGTCGATGAGCCGGGTGCCGATGGGCTCCACCACTTTCGGCAAGGACCCCAACGGCCCGAGCCTGCACGCCCGCTACCCGGAGGGCCTGGCCCACCAGGGCATCGGCGCNGAGCTCGTCAGCGCCCGATGGAAGATCAACCGGGAGGACCTGGACATCTTCTCCGCGCGGTCGCACCAGCTCGCGGCGGCCTCCGTCGCGGCGGGGGNCTTCGCCGGGGNGATCGTCCCGGTCGAGATCACCCTTCCGGACGGCACGACAGCCCAGCACACCGTGGACGAGACGGTCCGAGCGACCACGACCGTCGAGACGCTGGCGAAGCTCAAGCCGTCCTTCTACACCGAGGCGTACGCCGCCCGCTTCCCGGAGATCACCTGGAACATCACCCCGGGTAACTCCTCCCCGCTGACCGACGGCGCCTCGGCCGTCCTGATCATGAGCGAGACCAGGGCGAACAAGCTCGGCCTGCGGCCACGGGCCCGGTTCCACACGTTCGCGCTCGCCGGGGACGACCCGTTGCTCATGCTGACCGCGCCGATCCCGGCAACCCGCAAGGCGCTCAAGCGCGCCGGTCTGAGCATCGACGACATCGACGCCTTCGAGGTCAACGAGGCGTTCGCGCCCGTGCCGCTCATGTGGGCCCGCGACACCGGTGCCGACCCGGCGAAGCTCAACCCGCGCGGGGGCGCCATCGCGCTGGGCCNCCCGCTGGGCGGATCGGGCACCCGCCTGCTCACCACGATGCTCAACTACCTGGAGGCCACCGGCGGCCGTTACGGCCTGCAGACGATGTGCGAGGGCGGCGGCATGGCCAACGCCACCATCATCGAACGGCTCTGACCTCCNCCGGACGNCCTCCNCCGGCCGATCCGCCGGTATCGGCCTAGCCGGTATCGGTCCACTGGTCCGCGCCCGGTGCACCGTGGGAGCCGGCCCTCACGCCGTGAACGCGGCCACGGTGAGCTGCCGCACGGCGGGATCCCGGCATGCCTGCGTGTCCGGGCCGCTCAGCCGCAGCGCCTCGGTGTTCCCCGGCGGGTACACGCGCAGCGCGGCGACCGGCGCGGTCCCCGAGGGAGGCGTGCAGCTTTCCGCCACGCCGAGATGCAGGATGCGCAGGACCGCCGTCGCGGCACCCCCGGGCACGAGCCGCACCGGCGCGCCCGCCGGCCCCGTGTGCTCCGCCGCCGCGCCCACCTGCCGGCCGGCCGCGTCCACGAACGACACGCCGGGGAATCCGCGTACCACGCAGGGGCTGTGACCGATGTTGGTCAGGACCAGCCGTTCGTAGTCGCTGCCCGCGGTTCCCTGGCGGTCGACGCTGCTCAGAGCGAGCTGAGCGGTCCGGCACCGGGCCGCCACGGACGTCGCCGGAGCCGCCACCGCGGTGGCGGTACCCCCGCCGCCCGGGCCCGCGCCGCATCCGGCGACGAAGATCGACGTCGCGGCCAGGGCGAGTACCGCCGGAAGAGCCCTCCCACGAGACCTGTGCATGACGACCTCCTCGTCGCGCGGCGAGCCGGCTTGCCGGCAAGCCACCCGGTGATGTCACCTACTCCCTTCCCACTGCTACCCTCCGTGACACCGTCGGAGATCCGTCATACCGGGCTCCAGCGCTCTTGTTCTCATCGGCGCGTCCGGTTCCTCNCCATCGCGNCCGGCCCACGCCCGCCGATCGACCTTTCTCCAGTACCGGGCCTGCCGGGCCACGGCACCGGACTGGCTGACTGGCTGGCCGGCCGGCCCACACAGTGATCTTCTACCGAGGCCCACTCGGGGTCTGGACCGTGCGCCAACCAGAGGTCATCGTGAAACGGACGGGCTATGAAGCGCGTTGTTGCCGCGTGACGGGGTAGGCCCGCGGGCCGGGTCGTCCCGCACCGACCGGAAGGGATCATGAAAGTCTCCGAAGACGCCGGATGTAGTTCCGGCCGACCCACGCGCGAAGAAGCGCCCGCGGGGGTCGACCGATGATCGAGGCGCTTCTGTTGGTACTCAGCCTGGTGCTCGTGGCCGCCTGCGGCGTTTTCGTCGCGGCCGAGTTCGCTTTCGTCACGGTGGACCGGCCCTCGGTGGAGCGGGCCGCCGAACGCGGTGATCGGGGCGCCCGCGGGGTGCTCACCGCGCTGCGCGGTCTGTCCACCCAGCTGTCCGGCGCCCAGCTCGGGATCACCGTCACCAACCTGATGATCGGTTTTCTGGCGGAGCCCGCCATCGCACGGCTGCTCGAGGGGCCGATCACCTCGCTCGGCGCCTCGGACGGGCTCGCCCGGGCGGCGTCGGTGGCGATCGCTCTGGTCCTCGCGACGGGCCTGACGATGGTGTACGGCGAGCTGCTCCCGAAGAACCTGGCGATCGNCCATCCCCTCGGCACCGCGTTGGCGGTNCAGGCTCCCCAGCGTGCCTTCACGAAGGCCACCGGCCTGCTGATCCGCTCGCTGAACATCACGGCGAACGCGGTGCTGCACCGCCTCGGCATCTCGCCACGCGAGGAGCTGGCCTCGGCCCGTTCGGCTCAGGAGCTGTTCTCCCTCGTCGGGCGGTCCGCCGAGCACGGCACCCTCTCCCACGAGACGGCGACGCTGGTGCAGCGCTCCCTGCTGTTCGGTGACCGGACCGCCGAGGACGTCATGACACCCCGGATGCGCATGCGCACCATCCACGCCGACGAACCGGTCAGCGAGGTCATCACCCTCACCCGGCGCACCGGGCACTCCCGCTTCCCGGTACTCGGCACGGACAGCGACGACGTCGTGGGCCTCATCCACGTGAAGAACGCGGTCGCCGNCCCCGAAGACGCCCGGGACCATNCCCCGGTACGCGACGTGATGGTCCCGCCGGTGACCGTGCCCTCGACGATCCTGCTCGACCCCCTGCTGGAGACACTGCGTGCCGGCGGCATGCAGATAGCGATCGTGGTTGACGAGTTCGGCGGCACCGACGGGCTGGTCACCGCCGAGGACCTCATCGAGGAGATCGTCGGCGACGTCGTCGACGAACACGACCGGGTCAGCCCGCGCGCCCTGCGCCGGCGGGACGGCAGCTGGCTGCTCTCCGGCCTGCTGCGCCCGGAGGAGGCCCGCAACGTCACGGGGATCGACATCCCCGCGGACGACACCTACCAGACCCTGGGCGGTCTGATGGCCCGGGCGCTGGGACGCATCCCCCGGGCGGGCGACACGGCGGCCGTGGAGGGCGTGCGGTACACCGTCGAGCGGATGGACGGCCGGCGGGTCGACCGGATCCGTCTGGGCCCGATCGCACCGACGGACGCCACGCCGGAGACGGATGCGGATCCACCGGTCGCGGACCCCGCGGATCGCCGCCCCGGCGCAGACCCGGCAGACCCCGCAGACCCGGCAGACCCGGCAGACCCGGCCGCCGAGGGGGCCGAGGGGGCCGAGGAGGCCGAGACCGCCTCGGCCGGAAGGGCGGGGTGGGGATGACCGACCTGCTGGCGATCGTCGCCACCGTCGTCCTGCTGGCGCTGAACGCGCTGTTCGTCGGGGCCGAGTTCGCGCTGATCTCGGCCCGGCGGTCGAACTTGGAGCCGATGGCCGAGGCGGGCTCACGACTGGCAAAGATCACCCTTGGGGCGATGGAGAACGTCTCGTTGATGCTCGCCGGGGCGCAGCTTGGCGTCACCGTCTGCACCCTGGGCCTCGGCGCTCTCGGGGAACCGGCGGTCGCGCATCTGCTCCGCGGGCCGTTCGAGGCGGCCGGGATGCCCTCCGCCCTGCTGCACCCGGTGGCCTTCGCCATCGCGCTGGGCCTGGTGACCTTCCTGCACGTGGTCGTCGGCGAGATGGTCCCGAAGAACATCGCGCTGGCGATGCCGGAGCGTGCGGTCCTGCTGCTCGCCCCGCTCCTGGTCGGAGTCGTCCGAGGCGGCAAGCCGGTCATCGCGCTGCTCAACACGATCGCGGCCGTGTCGTTGCGGCTCGTCGGTGTCGAACCGAAGGACGAGATCGCGAGCGTCTTCACCCGCGACGAGGTCGCCGGACTCATCGAGGAGTCGCATCGGGAGGGTCTGCTCGCCGAGGACGAGCACGACCTGCTGACCGGGGCGCTGTCGTTCGAGGAACGCACCGCGCGTGCCGTCCTGCTCCCGCCGGACGGGCTGGTCACCGTGTCCCCGGCGGTCACTCCCCGGCAGGTCGAACAGCTCGCCGCGCGCACCGGATTCACCCGCTTCCCGGTGCGGGACCCCGAGGGCGGGCTGATCGGCTACCTGCACCTCAAGGACGTGCTGGAGACCCGGCCGGAGCGGCGGTCCAGCTCGGTCGCGGCCAAGTGGATCCGGCCGCTGGCCCGGGTCGGCGCCGACGACAACCTGCGGACGGCACTGGCGACAATGCAGCACTCCGGCGCGCATCTGGCCAGGGTCACCGACGCCGACGGTACGGTCCTCGGGCTCGTCGCGCTGGAGGACATCCTGGAGGAGCTGGTCGGGGAGANCCGCGACGACGCCGTTCGCACGGCCGTGGTCCCCACCCACCAGCCCGCCTGAACCGTCCGGTCCCGTATCTCCCGTATCTCCCCGGCTACCTTGCCTATCCAGGCCTATCCAGAGGCTTTTGTGCCTGATTTATCCCTCTGGATAGGCAAGGTGGGGATCAGCGGCGGGGGTCCCGGGCGACGATGACCGCCATCGACGGCGCCCACCAGTAGCTGCAGTCCGCCGGCGGCTGCAGGCCGTCAACGACGCGCACGCTGAAGGTGCGGAAGTAGCGGAGCAGGGCCCGCTGATGCCGCCGGGACACCGAGTCGATCTCGTTCGAGTAGNAGGTGAACGAACCGCCGTCGGCCAGGTGGTCGGCGGCGTGCGCGAAGAAGTGCTCGGCGAAGGTGGAACTGCGCACGAAGTACTCGTCGACCTCGGTCTCGTCAAGGGGGTAGGTGTCAAAGAGGATGCCGTCGAACCGGCCGAGGCCGGGCATGGTCTCCTGCCAACGCCCGGTGACGATCTCCACCCCGCGGCGCCCCGCGGGGCGGGCCCACTGCTCGGCGACGCGCACCGTGGCCGGGTTCGCCTCGATGATCGTGTGCCGGGCCGGACCGATCTCCTGGACGAACCCGGCGGACAGGCCCAGGCCGAACCCGACCTCGAGGACGGTACCGCCCGGCCGGGTCACCTCGGCGGCCAGCGCCCGCATCAACGGCGCCTCCCAGGTCTGCATCACCTCCTGGCCGGAGACGAGCAGCGTGCCGTCGACCACCGCGGGGACCGCCGCGTCGATGGCTGTGTCGATCGTCGGACGAGGCGCCCCGGCCACCATCGTGCCGGCCGTCTCATCCAGCGCGCTGAGATCGGCGACGAACTCGTCAAGGGCCCGGTCGAGCAGCAACCGCCGTGGCTCCTCGGAGACCGGGGCGAGCAGGGAGCGCGAGGTCGGGGTCAGTGTCACGTCGAACTTCGCCGCACNGCGGAGCACAGGACCTCCCAGATCATGCATCTTTGCCGGTATTGCGCTATGTTCCATCCATACTGGTTCTGTCCATACTGCGATCTTCCATCCCTTACTGCGATACTCGGCCTGTGCNCCCGCNCCCGTCCAGGCATCCGCCATATCTGAGAGGGTCGCCGGTCTCGGCGCACCTTGGGAGCGGGGCACGGTGACGGGGACGACGCCACCTCCGCTGCCCGGCGACGCCGTGCGCCCGCTTCAGCTGACCGATCCGCGGCGGCTCGGGGTCTACCAGGTGATCGGCCGGCTCGGGCAGGGCGGCATGGGCACCGTCTTCCTCGGCCGGGCACCCGACGGAAGCGCCGTCGCGATCAAGATGATCAGGCCGGAGCTCGCGCAACGGCCCGAATTCCGCGCCCGGTTTGCCCGCGAGGCCGAGAGTGCTCGTCGGGTCCGCCGGTTCACCACGGCCGCCGTGCTGGACGCTGATCCGTACGGGCCCCAGCCCTATCTCGTGACCGAGTTCGTCGAGGGTCCGACGCTGTCGAGGCGCGTCTCCGTACGGGGGCCGCTGCGGCCCGCCGATCTCGAACAGCTCGNGGTCAGCGTGACGACCGCCCTGAGCGCCATCCACGCGGCCGGGATCGTGCACCGCGACCTCACCCCCGGCAACGTCCTGCTGTCCCCGGTCGGCCCCAAGGTGATCGACTTCGGCCTGGCCCGCGAGTTCAACGCGGACACCGACCTGAGCCACAACGTCCGGCACGCCATCGGTACGCCCGGTTACATGTCCCCGGAGCAGATCCTCGACGCACCGATCACCTCGGCGGTCGACATCTTCGCCTGGGGCGCCGTCATAATCTTCGCCGCCACCGGGCACGCGCCGTTCGGCACCGGTCGCATCGACGCCATTCTCTACCGCATCGTCAACGAGCCGCCGCGGCTCGACGGAGTTGGCGGCGAGTTGCGCAACCTCGTCGAGATCGCGATGGCGAAGGACCCGGCGGCCCGGCCGAGCGCGGAGGAGCTGCGGACGGCGCTGATCGGCGGGGGNACCCTCCCCGCACGCCCGGAGCCCGGCTCCATACCGTCCGGACCGCCCGGCGCCGGGCCCACCGGACGTGCCCGCCGCTGGGCTCGGCGCCGGCCGTCAGGCGCCGCGGGGTCGGCGCCCAGGTCGGAGCCGCCGCCCCGCGGCACGGGCAGCACCGGCAGCACCGGCAGCACCGGCGGTACCGCCGCGAACGTGGCGGACATGCCCGTCACCCAGCTGTCCCCGCCGCCTGTCGCCTCGCCGCCGCCGATCCCAGCCCGGACCCCGCCGCCGATACCGGCCCGGACCTCCCCGCCGCGTGGACAGCCCGGGTCGGTACCCCCGCATCCAGCAGGAACCCCACACCCGCCGGCACCCAGCCCATCACCACCGGCCCCATCACCACCGGCCCCATCCAGGCTGCGGTGGTCTCGGACGGCACTGCTCGTCGCCGGACTCGCCATCGCGATCACCGCCGCAACGGTGCTGATCATCGTGCCGCGCGGCGGTGGCCCGTCGCCGGTGTCGGCGGCCGACCGCGCGTCCATCTCGTCGCGCCTGGCCGCGGACGCGGCGGCCCAGCGGGCCCGGCAACCGGACCTGGCCGGCCGGCTGAGCCTCGCGGCCTACCGGATCGCCCCGACGGAGGCCGCGCGCGCGGCCGTCCTCGCGTCCTTCGCCCAGTCCNCCGCCGCGCGGATCCCCGCCGGCCCCGCGGCCTTCTCCGACATCGCGCTCAGCCCGGACGGCACGACCCTCGCCGGCACCGACGACACCGGCAGCCTCCACCTCTGGAAGGTCGACGCTGCCGGCCGGCCCACCGCCACCACCGGGGGCTCCGCGAACGACCATGCGCACGGCGTCGTGTTCGACCGCTCGGGCACCCGACTCGCGACGGGTGGGGAGACCGACGCCGGCCGGCTATGGGACATCGCCGATCCGGCGCGCCCCCGGCCGCTCAGCACGCTCGACCCCCAGGCCACGCCGGTCCATCGGCTCGCGTTGTCGAGCAGCGCGCATCTGCTCGTCACCGCCGGCGAGGACTGGTCGGTGGGGCTGTGGGACGTCGCCGACCCGGCGCGGCCCGTCTCGATCCAGTTGCTGATCGGCCGCGCCGGGCCGGTGACGGATGTGGCACTGCGGCCGGACGGCGCCGTCCTCGCCATCGCCGGCGCCGGCGGCCCCGTGCAACTGTGGAACGTCCGCGACCCCCGCAGGCCCGTCCAGACGGCCTCGGTGCCCGGCCACACCGGTGCGGTGAACACCGTCGCGTNCAGTCCGGACGGACGGCGGCTGGCCACCGGCGGCGACGACCGGATCCTGCAGGTCTCCGACGTCGGCGATCCCGACCATCCGCGGGTCCTGCGCCGGCTGTCCGGCCACACCGCCCCCGTCGCCGCCGTCGCCTTCACCACCGACGATCATCTGGTGAGCGCGGACGGCGGTGGCGCGGTCGCCTACTGGGACCTCTCCGCCCCCACACCCCCGATGACCCCCCTGGGCGTCCTGGACGCACCCGCCCGGGCGGTGGCCGGGACCGGCACCGAGACCGTCGCGCTGACCACCGACAAGGGGTCGGTCCTCCTCGGGACGCTCGACCCGGCCAGGCTGCGCCGGCTGGCCTGCGCCAAGCCGGGCGCGGCCCTGAGCCCGGCCGAATGGAGCCGGCTCGTTCCCCGCCTCCCCTACACCGACTCCTGCTCCGGTTAGGACCGCTCCCCGGTCCGGTTAAGGCCCGTTCTCCCGCTCCGGTGCGGACCGCTCCCCGGCGCCGTCCGGCACGTCACGCCCCGGGGCCCGGCGACGCCGACAGCCGAGCTCACCCGCACGCCCGGTCCTCACCCGCGGCCGCTCGCCGGTGACCGCCCCCGCACGCGGGGGCGGTCGGGGGCGGGGGCGGCTAGGCCGGTACGGGTCCCACGCCGGCCGTCAGGCTCGCGAGCTTGGCGACGTTCTCCCCGACCGTGTCGTCGTTGCGGGGGACGTAGTGCGCGTCGAAGGCGATCTTCCGGCCGTTCGCCAGGTAGTAGCGCAGGAAGGCGGCGGTCGCTGGCCGGCGCAGGGCGTCCGTGCGGGCGTAGACGAACAGCGGCTTGCACAGCGGCAGGTAGAGGCCGGTACCGACCGACACGGCGTTCGGCGCGACGCACCCGTCACCATTGTTGATTTCGACACCGCGCAGCTTGGTGCCGAAGGTCTCGTAGGTGGGGAAGTCGAGGTAGCCGATGGCCGAGCGGTCGGCGGCCACGTCGTTGGCGACCCCGCTGAGATCGGTCTGCCGGTAGTCGCGGGACCGGTCACTGGCGTCACTGATCGTGGCGTTGAACACCTGCGCCTGCACGGAGCCGCGCGGCGGCCCGACAAACGTGATCGGCTCGTCCGGGAACGACGGGTCGATCTGGCTCCACCGGGTGACGGCGGAACCGGCCCCCCACACCTGCTTGACCTGCTGCAGGGTCAGACAGTGCAGCCAGGTGTTCCGCGGGTTGACCACGATCGGCAGGGTGTGGTGCGCCACCTCGAACCCGACGACCTTCTTCTCGCAGTCGGGGTTCTTGATGAACCCGGGATTGAGTTCGAACGAGGCGTCGGCGATGTCGGCCTTGCCGCTGCACAGCGCGGCGAAACCGTCCTCGGTCGTCGTGGACTCGATGCTGACGGTGACGTTGCGCTGGACCTGACGAAATTCGTTATAGGCGGTCTCGGTAATCGGGGCGACCTCCGAGGATCCCGCCACCCGGACGAGGTTCGCGGCGGAGGCGGGTGGCCCGGTCGGGCCGGTGGCGGATGGGGCCGGCGACGCGGTGACCGCCGGGGCGGCCACCGCATCCGCCCCGGAGCCCGCCCCGGAGTCACGGCCGGTCAGCACCACGGCGAAGGTCGTCCCGAGAGCCAGGAAGAGGACCACGACAATGGCGGCGACGACCGCGGCCCGCCGGGAGCCGAAGATTCCCCGGCCGTCCCCGGCGGAGGCACCGTGCGGGCCGCCCACACCGCCCGTCGAGAAGTCCGAGGGCAGGTCGAGCTTCCCCGGCGGCCCGAGCAGAACGTGGTCCCGATCGGCGCCCACCGTCATGAGGCCGGGTGGGATCCGGTGACCGGACGTGTCGGACGGGCCCGGCCCGCCGACGACGATCCCCGGCGGCGGGGAATCCGCCGCGCCACCCGAGGAGATCATCGTGTCGTCCCCGGCGCCCAAGCCGTGCGGCGCGGAGCCGTCCGGGCCGCTGAGCACCGTCGCCGCGGCCGTCACGCCGTCCGCCTCCGGCACGCCTCGGATCCCGGCCGGACCCGCCGCGCCCGCGAACCCCCTCGGCCCGGACAGCCCCCTCGGCCCGGACAGGAAGGGCGGCCGCGAGACCAGGTCCGCGGCGTCCGGCGGCCGGATCACCGCGGTGACGTCGGAGGGTTCCTGAGCAGAGGGTTCCTGGGCGTCACCGACCTCGCCCGACGCGCCGAAACCGCCGGCGGTCACCGCCCCGACGGCTCCAAAGGCCGCGGGCGCACCCGGAACACCCGGAACACCCGGAACACCCGGAACACCCGGAACACCCGGTGCACTCCCGGCGCCGACGGCGCCGAACCGGTCAGCGAGGTCGGCGGCGAGCAGTGCCGCGCCCATCGCCACATCCGCGTCCGAACCGTGGTCGATCCGGCCGATCCCGCTGAAGGTCTCCCGCAGCCGGCGGGCCACCAGCGGAAGGTGGGAGATCCCGCCGGACAACAGGATCCGGGACAGCTCGGCGGAGGTCACCGGCACCGAGCGGAGCGCCCGGCGAAAGGTCATGATTGTGTCATCGACAATCGGGCCGATGAGGGTCTCCAGCTCCGCCCGGCTCAGCGTGACGAAGGTATCGGCTCCGGGAAGGGAGACCGGAACGTCANCCTCGTCCTCACCGGAAAGGATCTCCTTCGCCTGCGCGCATTCCCGCCGCAGCCTGCCGAGCGCGGTCCGGATCATCGGGTCGGAACGGTCGAGCGCCGCACGCTCGACACCCGCGCCGGTCAGCACCCGGTCGACCAGGAGCTCGTCGAGCTCGAGGCCGGCGCCGTGGCGCAGACCCGCGGCCAAGCCGAGCAGCTGGAACCCGAACGGCGAGAAGGACAGGATCCCCGTGTCGAGGAAGCCGGCGCCGAAGTCGTACCATCCGACCAACTCGACGGTCTGGGTCGAGGAGCCGTGAGACAGCAGGGTTCCGATCGCGTCGGCGGCCGGGAACGCCGCGACGGGCACCGTGACATCGGAGAGCTGGCTCACGGCGTCCGCGAACACCTCGCGCCGGGCCGCCGACCAGAACGTCGGGAACGTCACGACGACCTGGTCCGGTTCCGACCCGAGCTGCTCGGTGGCGGCCGTGACGAGGTAGGACACCAACCGGGCAATCAGCCCCTCCCGGCTGTAGGCGGCACCCCCGAGCAGAACGGGACCGCTGTCCCCGAGCGGGCGCAGGAGGTCGGTTGCGGCACGCTCGGGGTCGACCAGCGACCGGCGGTCCGCCGAGCGCGCGAACTGCAGGCCACCGGCCGGGGCGGCGTAGATCACCGACGGCAGGCGACGCTGACCGCTCAGTTCGAGCACGCGGGGCCAGCCTCCGTCCGCCACCCCGACGATCGTGTTCGCGGACCCGAGGTCGATACCCAGCTGATAGCTCACCGCGTCTCCCGAAACCCACGCGATCATCACGGCGACCGGAGCCACGGTACTCCGCTCGGCCGCCGGAGATCCTTCCACTCCCGTTACCACGATCATCGTAGACGTTTGACCAGGCAATATTTGTGTCCGGGAGCGGACAAAATATTTCCGGCTCCCGTTGAGCCGGTGAGCAGGTCCCTGAGTTGCCGAATGGTGCCGGACGGTGCCGAATGGTGCCGAGCCCCGGCCCGACCGGCCTGCCGTGGGCGGAACTGTGGAGGGTTAGGCACAGTCCAGCGGCCGTGGGCCGTTCCTAACCCTCCANACTTTTCCGTCGTGGCTTTCCGTCGCGGCTTTCCGCGGCGTCGGAGGGTGCCGCGGCCCGGCCCTCGTGGGCGGCCAGGCCATCATGCGCGGCGAGGATGGCGTCGGCGGCCAGGCTNGGGGGGAGGGTGCCGTCGCGGACCCGCCGTTCAAGGTCCGGAGTGATCTCGCGGACCCCCGGATCGGCCCGCAGGCCCGCGAGCAGCCGATCGTGGACCATCGCCCACATCCAGTNGACCTGCTGGCGGCGGCGGCGGGCGGCGAGTTCGCCGGAGGCGTCGAGGGTGTCCTGATGNTTGACGATCTGCGCCCAGACAGTGTCCAGCCCCGTCCGCTCCACCGCGCTGCACGTCAGCACCGGGGTGTTCCAGTCCCGGAGACCGGCGGGGCCCTGCAGCAGCCGCAGCGCGCCGGCGAGTTCCCGGGCGGCACGGCGGGCGTCGAGCTCGTGCGGCCCGTCGGCCTTGTTCACCGCGATGACGTCGGCGAGCTCCAGCACCCCCTTCTTGATGCCCTGGAGCTGATCCCCCGTGCGGGCCAGGGTCAGGAACAGGAAGGTGTCGACCATGTCGGCGACGGTCGTCTCCGACTGGCCGACGCCGACCGTCTCGACCAGGACAACGTCGTAGCCCGCCGCCTCCATGACGACCATCGCCTCGCGGGTCGCCTTGGCGACGCCACCGAGCGTCCCCGCGGTGGGCGAGGGCCGGATGAACGCCGCCGGATCGGTGGACAGCGCCGCCATCCGGGTCTTGTCCCCCAGGATGCTGCCGCCGGTACGCGTCGAGGAGGGGTCGACGGCGAGCACCGCCACCTGGTTTCCCTTCCCGGTGAGCATGGTGCCCAGCGCGTCGATGAACGTCGACTTGCCCACCCCGGGCACCCCGGTGATGCCGATCCGACGGGCCTTGCCCGCGTGCGGCAGCAACGTCACCAGCAGCTGCTGCGCGAGCTCCTGGTGGTCGGGCCTGGTGGACTCGACGAGGGTGATGGCCCGCGCGATCCAGGTCCGCGACGAGGCCAGCACCCCGTCGGCGTACTCACCCGGATCGATCGGTCGTCGGGTCACCATGCCGGATACCATGCCGGATCTGCCGTCACTCGGGGCGGGTCAGGCCGCGGGGNGAGCGGGGNGAGCGGGGNGACCGAGCTGGGCCGACAGGGTCGCGAGCAGGTCCAGCGCGGCGTCGGCGATGACCGTGCCGGGCGGGAAGATCGCGGCGGCGCCGGCGGCCCGCAGCTCGTCGAAGTCGCCGGGAGGGATGACCCCGCCGACCACGATGAGGATGTCGGGCCGATCGAGCGCGGCGAGCTCCTCGCGCAGCGCGGGCACCAGGGTGAGGTGGCCGGCGGCCAGCGAGTTGACGCCGATGATCTGGACGTCCGCCTCGACGGCCTGGCGGGCGACCTCGGCCGGGGTCTGGAACAGCGGGCCGACGTCCACGTCGAAGCCGAGGTCGGCGAACGCGGTGGCGATCACCTTCTGGCCGCGGTCGTGACCGTCCTGGCCCATCTTCGCGACCAGGATCCGGGGCCGGCGACCCTCGGCGCGTTCGAAGGCGGCGGCGGCCTCGCGGGCGGCGACGATGTTACCGGCGGGTCCCGCCTCGTCCCGGTACACCCCGGAAATGGTACGGATCTGGCCCGCGTGACGCCCGTAGACCTTCTCCAGCGCGTCGGAGATCTCCCCGACCGTCGCCTGAGCCCGGGCCGCGTCGACGGCGAGCGTCAGCAGGTTCTGCTCCAGCCCGGGGCCGCGGCGCCCGNCGCGGGCCGCGTCGGCCGCCGCGGTCAGGGCGTGCAGCGCCGCCTCCACCGCGGCCGGGTCACGGTCGGCGCGCAGCCGGCGCAGCTTCTCGATCTGCTCGGCGCGCACCGCCGAGTTGTCGACCTTGAGCACCTCGATGCCCTCGTCCGCGTCGACGCGGTACTTGTTCACTCCGATCAGCGGCTGGCGGCCGGAGTCGATGCGGGCCTGGGTGCGGGCGGCGGCCTCCTCGATACGCATCTTCGGGATCCCAGCGTCGATGGCCTGCGCCATGCCGCCCGAGGCCTCGACCTCGTCGATGTGCTCCCAGGCCCGGCGGGCCAGGTCGTGGGTGAGCCGCTCGACGTAGTAGCTGCCGCCCCACGGGTCGATCACCCGGGTGGTGCCGGACTCCTGCTGCAGCAGCAGCTGGGTGTTGCGGGCAATACGGGCCGAGAAGTCCGTCGGCAGGGCCAGCGCCTCGTCGAGGGCGTTGGTGTGCAGCGACTGGGTGTGCCCCTGGGTGGCGGCCATCGCCTCCACGCAGGTGCGCACCACGTTGTTGAACACGTCCTGGGCGGTCAGCGACCAACCCGAGGTCTGCGAGTGGGTCCGCAGCGACAGCGACTTGGCGCTCTTCGGGGTGAACTGGTTGACCAGCCGCGACCACAGCAGCCGGGCCGCGCGCAGCTTGGCGACCTCCATGAAGAAGTTCATGCCGATCGCCCAGAAGAACGACAGCCTTGGTGCGAACGCATCGATGTCCAGCCCCGCGCCCAGCCCTGCCCGGATGTACTCGACCCCGTCGGCCAGGGTGTAGGCGAGCTCCAGATCGGCCGTCGCCCCGGCCTCCTGCATGTGGTAGCCGGAGATCGAGATCGAGTTGAACCGCGGCATCCGCCGCGAGGTGAAGGAGAAGATGTCCGAGATGATCTGCATCGACGGCTGCGGCGGG
>NZ_JPGU01000012.1:0-84497 GCF_000732115.1 Frankia sp. CeD | reverse complement strand
GNNNNCCATGAACTCCTTGAGGATGTCGTTCTGGATGGTCCCGGCGAGCTGCCCCGGGGCCACCCCCTGCTCCTCGGCCGCGACGATGTAGAGNGCCAGCACCGGCAGCACGGCGCCGTTCATGGTCATCGACACGCTCATCTTGTCCAGCGGGATACCGTCGAACAGCTGGCGCATGTCGAGGATGGAGTCGATGGCGACGCCGGCCATGCCGACGTCGCCGGTGACCCGTGGGTGGTCGCTGTCGTAGCCGCGGTGGGTCGGCAGGTCGAAGGCGACCGACAGGCCCTTCTGCCCGGCGGCGAGGTTGCGCCGGTAGAAGGCGTTCGACGCGGCGGCGGTGGAGAACCCGGCGTACTGGCGGATGGTCCACGGCTGGGTGACGTACATCGCCGGGTATGGGCCGCGCAGGAAGGGCGCGATCCCCGGGTAGGTGCCCAGGAAGTCCAGGCCCGCGGTGTCGGCGGCGGTGTAGAGCGGCTTCACCGCGATGCCCTCGGGGGTATCCCAGGTCAGCGCGTCGGCGTCCTTGCCGGTCGCCGCCTCCAGGGCGGCCCGCCACTCACCCTCCGCCGTGTCCGCCCCGGCCGGCGTGGTGCCCAGCTCCACCGCGGAGAAGTCCGGGATCATCGTGGCACGTTGCGAGCTGTCCGTGGACATCAGGCCACCCCAACCTCGGCGAGCGCCGCCCGCAGCACGGCGACGGCGTCGCATCCAGTGAACACGTACCCGCCGATGCCCGCGGCGGCGTCGGTCCGCGCGCGCGCACCGGCCTGGCCCGCGAGCCACACCCGGCTCGCCCCGGCGGCCCGCAGCGCCTCGGCGACCGGCCCGGCGTGCTCGGCGTATACCTTGTCGGCCGAGCACAGACAGGCCACGGTGGCCCCGGAGGCGCTGAACGCCGCCGCGATCGACGCCGGGTCCGTGCCCGGGCCGGACGTCGGAGTCTCGAACCCGCCCGCCTGGAACAGGTTGGCGGCGAAGGTGGCGCGCGCGG
Source organism: Frankia sp. CeD (assembly GCF_000732115.1). Lineage (NCBI taxonomy): Bacteria > Bacillati > Actinomycetota > Actinomycetes > Frankiales > Frankiaceae > Frankia > Frankia sp. CeD. The sequence goes on along the minus strand of NZ_JPGU01000012.1, from coordinate 83,500 downwards.
TCGAGGCCGCCGCGCTGCCCAGGGTGGCCAGGAAGACCACAGGCCGGCCGCCCGTCGCCGCCAAGTGCGCGTCGGAACGGGCGCGCAGCTCCTCGAAGGTGAGGTCGTAGGTGACCTCCGGCAGCCCGGCGCCCACCGCCGTGGCGGCCTCCCCGCCGGCGCCGGCGGGGCTCGCGGCGGGCACGGGGCTCGCGGCGGGCACGGGGCTCGCGGCGGGCACGGGGCTCGCGGCGGGCACGGCGGGCCGCTCGGGGAGCTTCTCGCCCAGGTTCGGGAACTCGCTCACCCCGGTGATCGGGTCCCGCCGGTGGGCGATCGCGTCGGAGCGCGTCGCCCAGGTGGCCGCGATCCGCTCGGCGACGAGCCCGGACCGCAGGCCGGCGACGATCCCGCCGGCCCGCTCGATCTCGGTGAACCAGGCCCAGGCCGCCTCGGNGAGCCCGGCGGTGAGCGACTCGACGTACCAGGAGCCACCGGCCGGGTCGGTCACCCGGATCAGGCTCGACTCCTCCTGCAGGAGGGCCTGGGTGTTGCGGGCGATCCGGCGGGAGAAGTCGTCGGACCGGCCGAGGCGCGTGTCGAACGGCAGGACAGTGACCGCGTCGGCGCCGCCGACACCGGCGCCGAAGCAGGCCAGCGTCGTGCGCAGCATGTTCACCCAGGGATCCCGGCGGGTCATCATCGCCGCCGAGGTGACCGCGTGCTGACGCTGGGCCCGGTCGGCCGGCTCAGCGCCGCACATCTCGGCGACCCGTGACCACATCCGGCGGGCGGCCCGCAGCTTCGCGATCGAGGAGAACTGATCGGCGGTGACCGCGTAGCGAAACTCGATCTGGGCGAGCGCCTCGGCAAGGCTCAGGCCGGCCTCGGTGAGCTCCCGCAGGTAGGTGACGCCGGTGGCCAGTGACGCCCCAAGCTCCTCGGCGTCACTGCCACCCGCGCGGTGGTACGGCTGGGCGTCGACGACGAGGGCGCGGATCCCGGGGAACTCCCGCACGCACCGGCCGGCGAGCGACACCGCCTCGGCGAGGCCCACCGGGCCGCCGGCCGGCAGGCCGGTCCGCGCGGCCAGACCGATCGGGTCGGCGCCGAGGCTGCCCGTGAGCTGCGAACCGGGCAGGCCGCGGGCGGCGACGAGGCCGAAGAACTCCTCGGCGGCCGCGGCGGTGAGCTCCCCCGCGTCCAGCACGATCGGCGCGAGGTCGAGGTAGNCCTCGCGCAGCNCCGCGCCGAGCCCGCCGATCGGCAGACCGGCGGGCCCCAGCCGCAGCCAGAGCGAGGTGGCGCCGTTCTCCAGATCGGCGAGGACCGCTTCGGCGGCGAGCGTGGCATCGGGGNTGTCATGCAGCGCGCGGACANCCCNCCCGCCGGTGCCCGCGCCCTGCGCCCGCCCACCCCGCACGAACGGGGCGAACCCCGGCAGGCCCACCCCGCCGGCGGGGGNGTTCTCGGCGGTGTAGAGCGGACGGATCCGCAGACCGTCGTAGGTCCGCGTGGCCAACAGCTCCTCGACCTCGCCGGGAGTAGTCGCCTCGGTCGCCACGCCGGACTTGCGCAGCACCTGCAGGACGAGCGTCTGCCAATCGGCGCGCGTCGCNTCCGGAAAGTCTGCGGCCAGCGACAACCCGGCCGATGGAACGCTCATGTTCCGGATCGTAGGCCCGGGGGACCCAGGCGGCCTGGAATGTACTTCCCGTCACAACGCCTTGCGCGCGTTTCGCCGGATCGTGTCCCTGCTCACGATGCCCACAGCCGCTCAGCCACCGCGGCTGTGCCGGCGGCGGACGCCTCAGCGACCGCTCTGGACGCCTCGGCCCGCTCGGCCGCCCGCGCCGCCAGGACCCGGGTCACCGCCGAGACGACCCGCTCCGGATGCCAGGTCACGTCGGCCACGCTGAAGCGCAGCACCGTCCAGCGCAACGCGGCGAGGATGTTGCCGCGATGACGGTCCTGGTAGATCATCGCCGGCGGGCTGGTGGCCGAGAAGGTGTCCGCCTCCACGTCGAGTCGCTGCGCCGGCCAGGCGAGATCCAGCCGGGTGATGATCTGACCGGTCCCGTCCATGACCGGCCACTGCAATTCCACGGGCGCGAGCCCGTTGTCGGCCAGCAGCAGCCGCAGCCGGGTCTCCAGGGGGGTCTCGGCCCGGCCGTCGGCCAGCGACCACCAGTCGGTCGTCTGCCGGAAACCGCGCCGCCCCTCGGCGGCCGCCCGTGCCCCCGCCAGGCTCGGCACCAGGCCGCGGTGCAGGGCTGCGTCCAGGTGGGCGACCGCCACCTCACGCGACTGGGCGGCCAGCACGAGATCCGCCAGCGTCCGCTCCGGCGAGGTGAGTGGGATCCCACCCAACTCGACGCGCTGGTCGACGTCGAGATCGCTGAAGTGCAGCCGGATCCCGCGCGGCTGGGCCCGGGTCTGCCGAGCCGGAAGAAGAAGGTGCACGGGTTCGGCGGAGCTTTCCGGAACCTCGAGCGGAAAACCGTGGAGCCGGGCGGCGGTGATCCCGCAGACGACGGCTCGGGGACGCCCGATGAGCGCGGCCCTTACCCGTGCAGAAAATGGCGAGAAGAAGACCGGGAGAATCGGCGTTGTATTTTCACCGCCGACGACCGACGCCGCGTGTCCGGGGCCCGCGGTGATGGCACCATGGCGCTTTCTTCGTCGGCGCGCGACGTCGTTACGGACAAGTCCGGCGGATTCCTTCTCCCGGATTTCAGAATGCTCGGCGCGCCGCCGGTCCCCCGGCCGCGGGACGTCGTTGACGGAGCCGGGGAGCTCCGTCGGGCCGAGAGGTACGACGAAGACACCGCGCACCGGATGGCTCCACTGGCCAGAGTGGACGAGCTGGCGCAGCTGGCCGCGGGTCAACCCAGCGGCCATCGCCTGCCGGTAGGTGATCGCACCCCCCTGGCGACCGGCGATGCGGACCGCGGGGTCGAAACCGGGATAGCGCACGGGACGGGTCGGCGGGGACGAGGCCGAAGCGGAAAACGTCATGGACCGAGAATCCATCAGGTAGCCCCGGTAATCCAGCGCCACAGGCCACCTGTGGATAACTCCTCACAGGAGGACGACGAACGTAGGGCCCAGCGGTAACCCAGCCGGCTGTCACCGGAACCATTTCCTCAAGCTGGCTTCGGAAGCGTAGCCGCTACCTGGCCGAGTTGCTTGCGCGAATGTACGATAACGACGGCGTGCACCGTCCGATAACGTAAGATAGTCCACGGACGGCCGGTTCGACGGACGGCCGGCTGGTCAGCCACGGATCAGCAACGCGATCGCCACGGTCGCACCGAGCGTGATGACCACGCCACGTAGAACGTTCGGTCGTAGCCGGCGGGCCACCCGGGCACCGATCGTCCCACCGAGCAGGGATGCGACCACGAGGATGCCGGCGANCCCCCACGAGGCCTTCGCGGTGACCAGGAAGACCGCCACTCCCACCGCGTTGGCCCCGAACGCGAGCAGCGTCTTCAGCGCGTTGGTGCGCTGCAGGTCGTCGGTGAGCAGAATGCCCAGCACCCCAAGGAGCAGCACCCCGAGCCCCGCGCCGAAATACGATCCGTAGGCTCCCGCGACGAAGATCCCGAGCCGAGTCGGCCAGGTCACCCGGTCGGAGGCGAGCGAACCGGAGGCGGGCGACAGCAATGCGGCCGCGGGCGAACCGGATGGCCCGGATGGCGCCGACTCCGGCGGCCCGCCACCCGCCGCCGTGCTGGCTCTCCGGCGTGCCACCACGGCCGCGAGCCGGGACTGAGCCGCCAGAAGCAGACAGGAGACCAGCACCAGGTACGGAACCAGCGCCCGGAAGCTGTCGGAGGGCGTGGCCAGCAGCACAACGGCGCCGGCCAGACCGCCGAGCAGAGCCGGCGGTCCCAGGGCACGCAGCCGGACGGCCTGCCCGGCAAGCTCGCGGCGGTAGCCCAGCGCCCCACCGGCGTACCCGGTGACCAGCCCCACCGATGAGGTGATGTTGGCGGTCAGCGCCGGCAGACCGGTGGCGAGCAGCGCCGGGAAGGCGATCAGGGTCCCGCCGCCCGCGATCGTGTTCACCGCGCCCGCGAGCAGACCCGCCCCGCCCGCGAGCAGGGCATCGGCTGGTCCCACGTGTCCTCTATGCCGATGGAAGGAAGGGTGACGGGGTGACGGGGTGACGGGTTCGGCGCAGTGCGGCCGGTCCGGCTCAGAGGTCGAACTCCTCCGGGTTGATGCCGACCGCGAAGCACGCCTCCCGCACGACGGCCTGCTCCGTCTTGTCGAAGTTGCCATCGGCCCCGCCGATGACGATCCCGATCTGGATGACCGCCCTGGCCTCCGCCGGCTTCTTCTTCGTCTTCCCGATCTCCTGGAGGATGGAGACCTTGCCGAACTCGAAATCGGCCTGCAGCTTGCCGACATAGTCGTTGAAGCGACGCTGGAGATCATCCGCGGGAAAGTTGTTGAGCACGTCGTTGGAGATGATCAGTGCGGCGACCCGCTGCCGCTCGGCCGGGTCGATGGTCCCGTCCGCCGCGGCGACCAATGCGCACATCGCCATGCTGGCATCGCGGAAGGCACCGCTCTTCAGGTCGTTTTTCTTGGCGTTCAGCTGGCCCTGCATCGTCTGGGCGGACTGACGCAGCTGGTTCCAGATCGGCACCTGGGCTCCCTCGCACGGTGACGTATCACTAGATGGTTCCTCGCAGGTCAACGCATGACCGCCCGGACATGCTCCCACCGGCTGGCCGAGGGTCAGGAACCGGCACCGCCGCGAACGCGGTTGAGCCGGTCCACCGCCGCCTGCGCGTCACCGATCGTGGCGAAGTCGACCGCGACGAACGTCGGGATCCGCCCGCGCTCCTGGCGACAACGCTGTGCCCGGGTAAACACGGTCTCGGCGGCGTTCGCGCCGAGGGCGGCACGGCGGCTGGGCGCGGCGGCGGTGAGCCAGTGGTTCATCAGGAGCAGCGAGGCACCGTCCACGCCCCGGTTGCGGGCGCAGGTTCGCAGATCCTCGGGTTTCTTCGCATCGAACGGAGTGTCCTCGGCATACCGGTAGAAGCTGCGCAGGAACGTGCCCGGCAGGTCCTGCCGCTCGGTGAAGACCACCAGGCGTCGGCCCGAGGCGACCATCTCGCGCAGGGTCGGCCATCGGCCATGCGGATCCTCCGGCGGCGTCGTCACCATCCCCGCGAGGCCCGCGGCCGCCACGCCGCCGGCGATCTCGCTCGCCGGCACCTCATTATCCTGGATGATCAGCGTCACGACCTCGGTGGGATTACGGTTCATCCAGTCCCGGACCCGAGTCAGCTCCGCCACGAAGTCGAGGGAGCCGAGCTGGCACAGGTCATGGCACAGCCAGGTGCCGGGGCGTTCCGACCGGGCGCCTCGCGTCAGCGGGGCGAGCGCGTCGCGGGTCGCGGGCGGCAGGGTCTGCAGATAGGCGTCGACCTGGGTCGGCGATGTCCAGTGGTGCACGTCGAGCAGCAGGGCGCGCACCCCCAGGTCGAGCTGGTGCGTGATCGCCGGGTCCTGGGCAGGCCCGAGAAACCGGTCCTCGCTGGTGGCCATCGCGTTGTGGGTGGCCAGGTAGCTCACCTGGTCATAGCGCCGGTCGCACAGCGCCTGCTGGCTGTTGCAGAGCTTGCGGGCCTCGGCGGCGGCGCCCGGGAAGGCCGTCCAGGTCACGATGATCATCAGGGGCGCCGCGAGGGCGAACGCCGTGGCGACCCGGCGCCGCCGGCCGGTCCGGTTCCACCGGGCGGACACCGCGACGAGCCGCGACAATCCGTAGCCGACCAGGCCGGCCACCAGCGTCCAGGCCACGATCCGCAGGAAGTCGCTCTCGAGCGTGCCGTAGGCGCGCGAGGAGAAGTCGACCAGCACTGCGCCGGCTCCCGGCGGCAGGGGCGACGACGACCTGTCCAGCGAGGTCAGCGGATTCGGCAGCGCGATGCGCAGGACGACGCCGAGCAGCCCCGCACCAACGCCGGCGAGGACCACCGCACCGGTCGCGGCCCGGACCCGGGACACCCCCCGCCGCCCGGCCAGCACGACGATGCTGACCATGGCCGCCGTCATGATCAGGGCGAGCAGGAGGGAGACCCACACCAGGGTCGCGGCGACGTCGTGCAGCCGGTCGATCGCGACGATCATCGGCCGGTCACGCAGATCCGACAGACGGACCCCGAGATCGAGGGTGGATCCGTGGAGATACACCTGGAGCCGGCCGATGGCCGTCTCGTCGCCCCGGAAGACCTCCGGACCGACCAGCGCCAGCGCTCCGGCGATGTTGCCCGACCTCAGCAGGGCGCGCAGCGGAGCCTCGATGCGCGCCCGGGTGTCGGCGTCCACCCGGTCCAGCACCACGGGCAGGACGCGGTCGGTGTCCTGCGGGGAGAGCTCGATCGTGGGCAGGGACTTCGGCGGGCGCCCGGCGGCGATGTCGTCGAGCGCGGTGACGACACCGTGGGTGAACTCCTGCACGGTGGTGACCTGGTAGCTGGTGCCGGCGCCCAGTTCACCGGCGACGTACCGGTTGGCCAGGCCCGAGATGTTGTCGAAGATCGGCCGGAGATCGACGGCGAGNTCGACGTCGTCCGTGTCGGCCCGCAGGTAGGCGACGATCCGGTTGATCTGCTCGTCGGTCATCGCCTGGATCGTCGACGGGGGCAGCACCGTGCGCAGGTTCGCGGTGACGAGGGAGCTGTCGATCGGGAGGCCGGCCAGCAACGTGTCGACCGCGGGATCGGGCAGTACCTGGGTGTAGACGCGGTCGAAGGCGTCGGCCCGGTTCAGCGACTGCGAATAGAAGGCCGGGTTCAGCACGGTCCGCCACGCGGTGATGACGACGACCAGCGGCAGCCAGCAGAGCACGACGAGGGCGACGAGGGCGACGTGCGCGAGGCGCCCCCGCTCCCCTCCTCGGCGACCCATGGCCTACCGACAGACAGGCAGACCCGGATGGGCCCGCAGACCCGGATGGGCGACGTCCGCCAGCATCTCCTCGATGCGGGCCGCAACCTCGTCCGGGCTGCCGGAACCGTCCACCGTGCGCAGTAGGCCACCCCGCTGGTAGTAGCGGCGCAGTGGTGCGGTCTCCTGCTCGAAGACCTTCAACCGGCGACGGGCGGTGTCCTCCGCGTCGTCAACCCGGTCCTCGGTGCGGGACCGGCGCCGGATGCGGTCGAGCACCTCGTCGACGTCGACGTCGAGGTCGACGACCGCGTCGAGCGGGCCGCGGGTCGCCACGAGCATCCGGTCCAACGCCTCGGCCTGGGGGTAGGTCCGGGGGAACCCGTCGAACAGGAACCCCACCGCACAGTCGACGCCGCTCTCGAGCCGGTCGGCGACGATGTCGAGCACGATCTCGTCGGGGACCAGCTCGCCCGCGCGGACGTAGCGCTCCGCGCGACGGCCCAGCGGCGTACCCGCGGCAATCTGCCGGTCGAACAGCCGGCNGGTCGAGATCGAGGGGATGCCGTGCCGGGCGCTGATGCGAGCGCCCTGGGTTCCCTTGCCGGAGCCAGGTGGACCGAGCAGCACGAGCCTCATGGCACTGAACGGTACCGCCGCAGGTCACCAGGCGGGTCGGCGAGTCCGGTCAATCGCCGCGGATCCGGCATGGAGCAAGGCAGATCACATGAATCTTCGGCCGAAAAGTGCTCCGATGTTCCGGCCGCACGCCGGGGCTGGCCGGCTCCCGGTCAGCGACGCGTCGGCGTGATGGGCTCGGGCAGGTCCGTCCTGCCCATCAGCCAGCGGTCAGTGGCGGCGGCCGCGGCACGTCCCTCGGCGATCGCCCAGACGATCAGCGACTGCCCGCGTCCCATGTCCCCGGCGACGAACACGCCGGGGACCGAGGAGGCCCACCCGGCGTCGCGCGCCACGTTGCCGCGCGCGTCCAGCTCCACCCCGAGATCGGTCAGCAGGCCGGACCGTTCCGGACCGGTGAACCCCATGGCGAGCAGCACCAGCTGGCAGGGCAGCTCGGTGTCGGTACCCTCGACCTTCTCGAACTTCCCGCCGACGAGGCGCACCTCGTGCATGCGCAGCGCCCGCACGTTGCCGTCCTCGTCACCGAGGAAGCGCTCGGTGGAGACGGCGAAGACCCGCTCGCCGCCCTCCTCGTGCGCGCTGGAGACCCGGTAGATGATCGGGTACGACGGCCACGGGTTGGCCGGGGCCCGCAGCTCCGGCGGCCGGGGCATGATCTCGAGCTGGTGCACGGAGAGCGCGCCCTGGCGGTGGGAGGTGCCCAGGCAGTCCGCGCCCGTGTCACCGCCGCCGATGATGACCACGTTCTTGCCCTTGGCGGAGATGGGCGACTCGGGCAGGTCCCCCTGCGCGACCCGGTTCGCGGGCACCAGGAACTCCATCGCCAGCTGGACGCCACCCAGCTGGCGGCCGGGAACGGGCAGGTCCCGGCCGACCGTCGATCCGCCGGCGAGGACCACCGCGTCGTGGGAGGAACGCAGCTCGTCCGCGGAGATGTCGAGGCCGACGTTGCAGGACGTGACGAACGACGTGCCCTCGGCCGCCATCTGCGCGAGCCGGCGGTCCAAGACCCGCTTCTCCATCTTGAACTCGGGGATGCCGTAGCGGAGCAGGCCGCCGATCCGGTCGGCCCGTTCGTAGACCACGACCTCGTGGCCGGCCCGGGTGAGCTGCTGGGCGGCGGCGAGACCGGCCGGGCCGGAGCCCACGACCGCCACCCGCTTGCCGGTACGCAGCGACGGCGGAACCGGGACCANGGTGCCGTCGGCCCAGGCGCGGTCGATGATGCTGACCTCGATCTGCTTGATGGTCACCGGATCGTCGCCGATGCCGAGCACGCAGGCCGCCTCGCACGGCGCCGGGCACAGCCGCCCGGTGAACTCGGGGAAGTTGTTCGTCGCATGCAGCCGCTCGATGGCGTCCACCCAGTCGCCGCGCCGGGTCAGGTCGTTCCATTCCGGAATGATGTTCCCGAGCGGACAGCCCTCGTGACAGAACGGGATGCCGCAGTCCATGCACCGGCTGGCCTGCGTGCGCAGATGCTCCTCGGGGAACGACTCGTACACCTCGCGCCAGTCGGTGATCCTGACGTCCACGGGACGGCGCTTCGGCAGCTCCCTGCGGTGCTTGAGGAAGCCGGTCGGGTCAGCCATGCCGCTCCTGTCGGGTCCGTGCGATCGCGATGATGGTCGGGTCGTGCTTGGCGGCCCGGTCAGCCACGAGCCGCCGCCATGATGACCTCGTCGGCGACGAGCCCCTGCTCCTGCGCCTGCCGGATGGCGGTCAGCACCCGCTTGTAGTCCCGTGGCATCACCTTACGGAACGACCCGCGCACGGTGTCCCAGTCGGTGTAAAGCCGGGCGGCCACCGTCGAACCGGTCTCCCGGCGGTGCCGGACGAGCAGGTCCCGCACGATCGTCTCGTCGGCGTCGTCCAGCGCCTCGACGTCCACCATCTCGGTGTTGATCCGCGCCTCGACCGGGTCGTACAGGTAGGCCACGCCGCCGCTCATGCCCGCGGCGAAGTTGCGCCCGATGGCCCCGAGCACCAGCACGGTGCCGCCGGTCATGTACTCGCAGCCGTGGTCGCCGACCCCCTCGACCACCGCGGTCGCCCCGGAGTTGCGCACGCAGAACCGCTCGCCGACGATTCCGCGGAAGAACGCCTCGCCGCCCGTCGCCCCGTAGAGCAGGACGTTACCGGCGACGATGTTCTCCTCGGCCCGCAGCGGGGACTCCTTCGGCGGGAAGACGAAGATCTTGCCGCCGGACAGGCCCTTGCCGGCGTAGTCATTCGCGTCGCCCTCGAGGGTCAGTGTCATGCCGCGGGGCGCGAAGGCGCCGAAGCTCTGCCCCGCGGAGCCGGTGAACCGCAGCTGGATCGTGTCGTCGGGCAGCCCCGCCGCGCCGAAGCGCTTCGTCACCTCGTAGCCGAGCATGGTGCCCACGGTCCGGTTGACGTTGCGGATCGGCATCTCCAGCCAGACCGGCCGGCCGTCGTCGAGCGCTCCCTCGCACAGCTGGATCAGCGAGTTGTCCAGCGCCTTGTCCAACCCGTGGTCCTGGCTGGACGTGCAGTTCAGCGAGCCGCCGAAGGGCCGCTCCGGGGTGTGCAGCAACGGGGTGATGTCGAGGCCGGAGGCCTTCCAGTGGTCGACGGCGGCGCGGGCGTCGAGCAGGTCGACCCGGCCGACCGCCTCCTGCAGGCTGCGGAAGCCCAGCGCGGCGAGGTAGGTGCGCACCTCCTCGGCGATGAAGGTGAAGAAGGCCTCGACGAACTCGGGCCTGCCGGTGAACCGCCTGCGCAGTTCCGGGTTCTGGGTCGCCACACCGACCGGACAGGTGTCGAGATGGCAGACGCGCATCATCACGCAGCCGGCAACCACCAGCGGGGCGGTGGCGAAACCGAACTCCTCGGCCCCCAGCAGCGCCCCGACGATGACGTCGCGGCCGGTCTTCAGCTGCCCGTCGACCTGCACGACGATGCGGTCGCGCAGGCCGTTGAGCAGCAGCGTCTGCTGGGTCTCGGCCAGCCCCAGCTCCCAGGGGGCACCCGCGTGCTTCAGCGAGGTCAGCGGCGNGGCGCCCGTCCCGCCGTCGTGCCCGGAGATCAGCACCACATCGGCGTGCGCCTTGGAGACCCCGGCGGCGACCGTGCCGACGCCGACCTCGGCGACCAGCTTGACGTGCACCCGGGCCTTGGGATTGGCGTTCTTCAGGTCGTGGATGAGCTGGGCGAGGTCCTCGATCGAGTAGATGTCATGGTGCGGCGGCGGGGAGATGAGCCCGACACCGGGCGTCGAGTGCCGCGTCTTCGCGATCCACGGGTAGACCTTGTGGCCAGGAAGCTGCCCCCCCTCCCCGGGCTTCGCCCCCTGGGCCATCTTGATCTGGATGTCGTCGGCGTTGGCGAGGTACTCGCTGGTCACCCCGAACCGGCCGCTGGCGACCTGCTTGACCGCGGAGCGGCGCAGGTCCCCGTTCGCGTCCGGCGTGAACCGCTCCGCGTCCTCGCCGCCCTCGCCGGTGTTCGACTTCCCGCCGAGCCGGTTCATGGCGATAGCCAGCGTCTCGTGCGCCTCGGCGCTGATCGAGCCGTAGGACATGGCACCGGTCGCGAACCGCTTGACGATCTCCGAGGCCGGCTCGACCTCCTCGATCGGCACCGGCGTGCGCACCCCGGTACGCAGCTCGAACAGACCCCGCAGCGTCGCGTTCTCCCGGGACAGACCGTCGACCCGGGCGGTGTACTTCTGGAAGGTCTCGTACTGCCGGGTGCGGGTGGCGTGCTGGAGCAGGAAGACGGTCTCCGGGTTGAACAGGTGCAGCTCACCCTCGCGGCGCCACTGGTACTCGCCGCCGACCTCCAGCGTGCGGTGCGCGTGCTCGGAGGCGATCGGCGGGNAGGCCCGCCGGNGCCGCGCTGCCNCCNCCGCCGCGATGACGTCGAGTCCGATGCCGTCGAGGCGCGACGGGGTACCCGCGAAATAGGCGTCGATCAGTTCCTGGGACAGCCCGATCGCCTCGAAGACCTGGGCACCGGTGTAGCTCGCCACCGTCGAGATGCCCATCTTGGACATCACCTTCAGCACGCCCTTGCCGAGCGCCTTGATCATGTTCTTCTCGGCCTGCTCCCGGGACACCCCGACGATCTCGCCCTCGGCGATGAGGCTGTCGATCGACTCGAATGCCAGGTACGGGTTGACCGCCGCGGCGCCGTAGCCGGTGAGCAGCGCGATGTGGTGCACCTCACGGGCGTCGCCGCACTCGACGATGAGGCCGACCTTCGTCCTGGTCCGCTCCCGGATCAGGTGGTGGTGCACGGCGGCGGTCAGCAGCAGCGACGGGATCGGGGCCTTGCGCGTGTCGGAGTCCCGGTCGGAGAGCACGACGATGCGGGCACCGTCGGCGATGGCCTCGCTGACCCCGGCGCAGATTTCCGCCAGCCGGGCGGCGAGCGCCGCGCCGCCCCCGTCGACGTCATACAGGCCACGGACCGTCACCGAGGCGAAGCCGGGCATGTCACCGTCGTCGTTGATGCCGATGATCTTCGAAAGCTGGCTGCTGCTGATCACCGGATAGGGCAGGTGCACCATCCGGCAGGACGCCGGGGATGGCGCGAGCAGGTTGCCCTCCGGGCCGAGCACCCGGCCCAGGCTCGTCACCAACTCCTCGCGGATCGCGTCCAGCGGCGGGTTGGTGACCTGCGCGAACAACTGGGTGAAGTAGTCGAACAGCAGCCGGGGACGGCTGGAGAGCACCGCCACCGGCGTGTCGGTGCCCATCGAGCCGATCGGCTCCGCGCCCGTGCGCGCCATCGGCGCGACGAGCACGCGCAGCTCCTCCAGCGTGTAGCCGAACACCTGCTGGCGACGCAGCACCGAGGAGTGCCCGTAGAGGAGCTGCTCCCGCTCGGGCAGGTCGTCCAGCTCGATCAGACCGGCGTGCAACCACTCCGCGTACGGCGCCGCGTTCGCGAGCTCGGACTTGATCTCCTCGTCGCTGACGATGCGCCCCTCGGCGGTATCCACCAGGAACATCCGCCCCGGCTGGAGCCGGCCTTTCTGCACCACCTTGTGCGGCGGGATGTCGAGCACGCCCACCTCGGAGGCCATCACGACCAGGCCGTCGTCGGTGACCCAGTACCGCGAGGGCCGCAGCCCGTTACGGTCGAGCACCGCCCCGATGACCGTCCCGTCGGTGAACGCGATGGAGGCCGGGCCGTCCCACGGCTCCATCAGCGTGGAGTGGAACTGGTAGAAGGCGCGCAGCGCCGGGTCCATCTCGGTGTGGTTCTCCCACGCCTCGGGGATCATCATCAGCACCGCGTGCGGCAGGCTGCGACCGCCCAGGTACAGCAGTTCCAGGACCTCGTCGAAGCTCGCCGAGTCGCTCGCCCCGTCCGCGCAGACGGGGAACAGCCGGGAGAGGTCACCGGGGATCAGGTCGCTGGCGAGCAGCGCCTCGCGGGCCCGCATCCAGTNCCGGTTCCCGCGGACAGTGTTGATCTCCCCGTTGTGGGCGACGAACCGGTACGGGTGCGCCAGCGGCCAGCTCGGGAAGGTGTTCGTGGAGAACCGGCTGTGCACCAGCGCGATGGCACTGGTGAACCGGGGGTCGTCGAGGTCGGGAAAGTAGGCCGAGAGCTGGTGGGTGGTGAGCATCCCCTTGTAGACCAGGGTCCGCGACGACAGCGACGCCAGGTAGACGCCGGTCTCCCGGCGGATCCGCTTGCGGGCGCAGAACGCCCGACGTTCGAGGTCGGCCTGGTCGAACCCGTTCCCCGCGCCGCCCTCAACCGGACCGGCGGCGGGCAGACTGCCGGGCAATGCGAGGAACAGCTGCCGCATCCGCGGCTCAACCTCGTGGGCCGCGTGCCCGACGATGTGGCTGACGACCGGCACCTCACGCCAGCCGAGGACCCGCAGCCCCTCCTGGCGGACGATGCGGCTGATGGTGCGCACGGCTTCGTCCCGCTCCCCCGAGACCTGCGGCAGGAAGGCGATCCCGACGGCGTAACGCCCCGGGGCGGGCAGCGTGAAGTCGACGACGTCACGCAGGAACAGGTCGGGGACCTGCACCAGGATGCCGGCTCCGTCGCCGGTGTCCGGGTCGCTGCCCGAGGCACCCCGGTGGTCGAGGTTACGCAGCACGGTCAGGCCCTGCTCGACCAGCTCGTGACTGCGCCTGCCGTGTACATCGACGACGAAGCCGACGCCACAGGCATCGTGTTCGAAGGTGGGGTCGTAAAGACCTTGCGCACTCGGCATCCGGCGAAGTCCTGTCCATCTTCAGGGGCTGAAGGGGGTGCGGACAACGCTGTCCGAGTGGTGTGACGGCACGGCGACGCTGGCCCGGCGCCCCGTGTCTCTACCGAGTGTGCCACGCGGCCCGCTCATGCGCCGCGATCAAATATGTCCAGGAGATCACCGCCAGATGACGTCATACCTCCCCGCCCGGCCTCGGTCACTACAAGTAGGGGAAGGTCGACGGTCCAGCCGACGCCCGGGGCCCCGCCGGAGACGGCGTCTCCGGCGTCTCCGGCGTCTCATCAGGGCAGCTGCGGCTCCTCCGGCGGAACGGCCGACGTGTGCCCACCGCTCGCCGGCAATCTCGTCGCCAGGCCGCGGCTCTGCTGCGAACCAGCCGGTACGCCGGTGGTGGCAGTGGTGGCAGTGGTGGCAGTGGTGGCAGTGGTGGCGGTAGTGGCGGTGGTGGCGGTGGTGGCGGTAGTGGCAGTGGTGGCGGTCGACCCGGAGGCATCGGGCACCGCGGCGGCGGGCACCGACCCGGCGGAACCAGGATCGGCCGGATCGGGACCGCCCAGATCAGGATCGACCGAATCGGGACCGACCGAATCGAGAGCGGCCGAATCGGGACCGGCCGAATCGGGAGCGGCCGCCCGCTGGTCGGCGGTACCGGCGGTCGTCACCGTGGACCGCGCCGCGGGCCGGGNACGGGCGATTCCGAGGGCCTCCTGCTCCTCCCTGGACAGATTCGGATCCACGGGACTGCGGGTGACCGCCAGCGCCAGCAACGCCCCCAGACAGACGACGATCGAGGTCCAGATGTTGACCCGCAGCCCGAGGATCTGGTTCGCCGTGTCGATGCGCAGCATCTCGATCCACAACCGGCCGAACGTGTAGAGCGCGACGTAGAGGCAGAACAGCTTGCCGCGGCCGAGCCGGTGCCGCCGATCGACGACCAACAGGATCCCGGCCACCACCAGGTTCCACAGGCACTCGTAGAGGAAGGTCGGCTGATAGGTGGACACGCCGGGGATGATCTGGTGCTTCTCGTCGATGCGCACCGCCCAGGGCAGGGTGCTCGCCTTGCCGTACAGCTCCTGGTTGAACCAGTTGCCCCAGCGTCCGATCGCCTGGGCCAGGATGATGCCCGGCGCCGCGGCGTCGCCGAACAGGGCGAGGCTGATGCCGTAGCGCCGGGTCGCCAGCCACGCGCCGAAGGCCCCGCCCGCGATGGCGCCCCAGATNCCCAGCCCGCCGTTCCAGATCTTGATGACGTCCAGCACGTTGCCGTCCCGGCCGAAATAGGCGGCCGGAGTGCTGACCACGTGGTAGACGCGGGCGCCGACGATGCCGAACGGGACGGCCCAGTAGGCGACCTCGCTGGCCACCATGGGATCCATGCCGCGAGCGCGCAGCCTTCTTCCCGTCACGAATACGGCGACGAAGACGCCAATAATGATCATCAGGGCGTAGGCACGCAGCGGCACCGGCCCGAGATGCACCACGCCACGCGATGGGCTAGGAATAGCGGCGAGAACCACGGTCGCCAGGCTATCCCGTGGACCCGTCCATCACGCGCGGGGTGCCCCGGCCACGTGTCGCACAGTCACGTGTCGCACAGTCACGTGTCTCGCTCGGTGCGCGGCGGGGTGATATATGCGGCGCTCGATGTGGGCAATACTCGATGTGGGCGACAGATGTGACGGCCGGGTCGGGGCGGCCGGGAGTTCACGCCGGAACGGGAGCGCGCACCCCTCCGGCGAGTTCCGCGGCGAGCCGACGGATTCCGGCGAGGCCCGCTGAGGCGCCGGCTCCGGAACGTTCCGCCTCAAGCAGGACCTTCACCAGCGCGGAGCCGACGATCACACCGTCGGCGAAGCCCGCGACCTCGGCGGCCTGCGCCGCGGTGCTCACCCCGAGCCCCACCGCCACCGGGAGCTCGGTGGCGGCCCGCACCCGGGCGACCAGATCGGCCGCCCGCTCGCCGACCGCCGCCCGGGTCCCGGTGACACCCATCAGCGAGGCGGCATAGACGAAGCCGCGCGCGACGCCGGCGACCAGCCGGAGACGGGTGTCCGAGGAGCTGGGAGCGACGAGGAACACCGGGGCCAGGCCGTGCGCGGCGCACGCGTCGAGCCAGGGCCCGGCCTCCTCGGGCGGCAGGTCCGGAGTGATTGCTCCGGCGCCCCCGGCGGCGGCCAGATCGGCCGCAAACGAGGCCGCGCCGTAGCGGTCGATCGGGTTCCAGTAGGACATGACCAGGGCCGGGGCCCCCGTCGCGGCGACGGCCTCGACGGTGCGGATCACGTCCCGCGTCGTGACCCCGCCGCGCAGGGCCGCATCCGCCGCGTCCTGGATCACCGGACCATCCATGGTGGGGTCGGAGTAGGGCAGGCCGACCTCAACAACGTCGACTCCCGCCGCCACCATGGCCCGCATGGCCTCGATCGCCCCGTCCACCGTCGGGAATCCCGCGGGCAGATAGCCGACCAGCACCGACCGCCCCTCCTCGCGGGCCGCCGCGAACACTGCGTCCAACCGACTCTGCACCGTGCGTCCGTTCCGTCGAGCCCGAGGGCCTTTATGGCCTGTCTGTCCTGCGCGTTCTGTGCGTCCTACGCGTCCCGTGCGTCCCGTCTTGGTTGCTGCCGGTCCCGAGACAGGATCCCTCAGGGTCCCTCAGACCGGTCGCGCCGGACCGCCGACGGGGCCCCCGCCGGCATCGGCCTCGTCGAGGAGGTCGAACCAGCGGGCGGCGGTGTCGACGTCCTTGTCCCCCCGACCGGAGCAGTTGACGACGACAGTCGTGCCCGGACCGAGCTTCCGGGCGACGTCGAGGGCACCCGCGAAGGCGTGCGCGCTCTCGATCGCGACCAGGATGCCCTCGGTACGGGCCACCAGCGCGAGCGCCTCCATCGCGGCGGTGTCGTCCACGACCCGATAGCTCGCCCGACCGGTCTCGTGCAGCAGGGCATGCTCGGGGCCGATGCCNGGGTAGNCCAGNCCCGCCGAGATCGAGTGGGAGACCTGGGTCTGCCCGAACTCGTCCTGCAGCAGGAACGTCCGCATGCCGTGCAGCACGCCCGCGGAACCGCCGGCGATCGCCGCGGCGTGCCGACCGGTGGCGACCCCGTCCCCCCCGGCCTCGCAGCCGATCAGCGCGACCTCGACGTCGGGGATGAACGGGTGGAAGATGCCCATCGCGTTCGAGCCGCCACCGACGCAGGCGACGACGGCGTCGGGCAGTCGGCCGACACGATCGAGCACCTGGGCGCGCGCCTCGACCCCGATGATCCGCTGGAAGTCGCGGACCAGCATCGGGAACGGATGCGGGCCCATCACCGACCCGATGCAGTAATGGGTCGTGTCAACGGTGGCCACCCAGTCGCGCATGGCCTCGTTGATGGCGTCCTTCAAGGTTCGGCTGCCGGAGGTGACCGCAACGACCTCGGCGCCGAGCAGGCGCATCCGGGCGACGTTTAGGGCCTGCCGGCGGGTGTCCTCCTCGCCCATGTAGACGACGCAGTCCAGGCCGAGCAGGGCGCAGGCGGNGGCCGTGGCAACACCGTGCTGACCGGCTCCGGTCTCGGCGATAACCCGGGTCTTGCCCATCCGCCGGGTCAGCAGGCACTGCCCGAGGACATTATTGATCTTGTGGGAACCGGTGTGCGCAAGATCCTCACGCTTGAGCAGGATGCGGGCACCGCCAACGTGCGCGGTGAGCCGGTGGGCGTCGGTGAGCGGAGTGGGCCGGCCCGCGTAGCTCGCCAGCAGCCCGTCCAGTTCCGCGGTGAAGCCGGGATCCACCCTGGCCGCCGCGTAGGCTGCGGTGAGCTCGTCCAGCGCCGCCATGAGGGCCTCGGGGACGAAACGACCACCGAAACGCCCGAAGTGCCCCGAAGAGTCGGGGAACGCCTGCCAGCTCGACGTGTCCGGACGGACCGGACCGGAGCCCGACGGCGTCCCGGTTCCGGCGGCCGCGGGGCGAACTGACTCGGCAGCGGTTCGGGTGGTCACGGTGCGACTGTATAGGGCCGAGCCCCGGATACCGGGGCACGGGCGCCGGCGGCCTCAGCGCCCGACCCGGGCCGCCGGATGCGCGCCGGCCGCCACCAGATCGGCGACCGTCTGACGAGGATCGCCGGTGACGGCTGCCTCGCCGACCAGTACCACGTCCGCCCCCGCAGCGGCGTAGGCGAGCAGATCGTGCGGCCCCCGGATGCCGGACTCGGCGACCGCGAGCACTTCCGGGGGCACCATCGGCGCGAGCCGGGCGAAGGTGCTCCGATCGATCTTCAGCGTGTGCAGGTCGCGGGCGTTCACCCCGACCAGTTGGGCGCCGGCGTCCAGCGCCCGCACCATNTCCGCCTCGTCATGCACCTCGACCAGCGCCGTCATGCCCAGGGACTCGATCCGCTCGCGCAGGCCGACGAGCCGCGGCTGGTCCAGCGCCGCGACGATGAGCAGGACGATGTCCGCCCCGTGCGCCCGGGCCTCGAAGACCTGGTAGGGCGACACGATGAAGTCCTTGCGCAGCAGCGGGACGTCCACCGCGCGACGCACGGCGTCGAGGTCGGCCAGGGAGCCGCTGAAGCGCCGTTGCTCGGTCAGGACACTCACCGCGGCGGCGCCCGCCGCCTCGTACTCGGTGGCGAGGGCAGCGGGGTCGGTGATGGTCGCCAGCTCCCCCTTCGAGGGGGAACGGCGCTTCACCTCGGCAATCACCGAGACCCGGGAGTCCCGGAAGACGGCAAGCGCGTCCTTCGGGTCGGGAACGCGTTCCACCCGCCGCTTGAGATCTGCCAGAGAGGTCTGTTGCTCGCGGGCGGCAAGATCGATCCCGACCCCGTCGAGGATCTCGGTGAGAACGCTCATCGCCCCGCGCTCGCGACTGTCGCGGTCATGCCGCCGATGGTAGGCCAGGCAGGCACGGTGTGCCCGGCCCCCCCCACATGCGGCTACGATCCACGACTCCACATAGTTGACTTTCCCGTGAGGAATCGGGTAGCGGCCCGAACGCACCCATCTTCACGGACGCTGCACTGTCAGCCACTTCGGATCCGCCTGCACCGATCAGCTACGGTCCGCAATCGATCTTGCGTCGTGAGCCCGTTGACAGAGTAACGCGACGAGGCCGGTGAACCACCGTGTGCAGAGGCACCACCGGGTTACCACCTCGATCGTCGGGCGACGACATCACGAGATCCGGGCGGCCGCACGACAGGTTCTCGGGATCGGCGGCCGCAACGCGCCGCGCACACTCGGGACCGCCGCGCCTTCGCCNACCGGAAACACGCATGGCACGCCGCACATGTCCTCGGGCGGACCCGAACCCTCGGGCGGACCCGGGCAGCGCCCCAGGGACGGCGTGGCGGGCTGGCGTCGATCGTCGGCGCCCCCTATACTCGAACATGAGTTCGACACCGAGGAGAGTTCCGATGGACAGCCGCCCCCTCTCGNCCCCCCTCTCGNCCCCCCTCGGCGCCGCCCGGGTGCCCGCGGCGCGCGACGCCCCGGGCGCGCACCGGCGGCCCCGCCTCGAGCCCGAGCTCGCCGAGCAGCTCGACGAGCTGTCCCGCTGCCTGATCCGGATGGACGCCGTCATGATGATGCTCGAAGCCGACCTGGACCGCCGGGCGCTGGCTCTCACGGAGCTGGTCGACCCGTTTCCCGACCTCCCACCCGCGGACCTGGCGCCCGCCGACCCGCTGGCCGACCCGCTGGCCGGTGGCGCTCCCGGTTCCGGCTGGCCGGCCCGCCAAGCCGGGCGTCGCGGAGACGCCAGGTGATCAGGTCGGGTCGTGGCCCCGCTCGATCGCGTCCCAGGCGTCGGCCGGAGTGGCATCGCGGGCCTGGTAGCGGCCGGACATTGCGGGCCATGACCGGCCGCGCAGGACGACGAGGGCGCCGACGAGGATGAGCAGCAGCCCGCCCGCAAACGACAGCCAGGGAGCGATCGTCTGGCTGACGTCATCGATCCGCGCCTGGCCACCGGGCACGAGCTGGCGGACCTGATCGGTCTCGCGCAGCGTCGGGAGTGGATCCCAGCCGATGCGTCCGGCCACGTAGGCGATACCGGCCCCGGCGGCCGCGGTGAGCACACCGATGACCAGCCGCCCGATGCGCCGGGTGGCCACGATCGCCACGGCCGCGGCAAGCCCGACCAGGGCGAGAGCGGTCGCCGTCGATGCGAGCGCCCCGCCGGTCCAGTGCACGGCGAGTGGCGCCGCGACGGCGCCGCCGTCCGCCCCACCGCGGGGCCCGCTCACCCGAGCGGACACCCAGGTCGCACCGCCCGACACGAGCACGACGCCGGCACCGAGCAGACATCCCAGCACCGCGAGGGTGCGTTCCCGGTGGCCGCGTCGCATCGCCTCGGCCGCGTGCACATCGCCTCCGGGACGGTGGCCCGGCGAAGGCGGCTCCGCGGTGCCGGCCCGGTCGCGCGGGGAGGATGGGCGCCCCGCGGGGGGGGACCCTGCGGCCGTCATGACGGCGGTCGCAACGACTCGGCGACCTCGACGGCGCGCAGGACGGCGGCGGCCTTCGCGCGGCTTTCCAGATCCTCGGTGTCGGGATCGGAATCCGCGACGATGCCGGCTCCGGCCTGAACGTAGGCCATACCGTCGCGCATCACTGTGGTGCGGATCGCGATCGCGGTGTCCAGATCACCGCCGAAGTCCAGGTAGCCGACCACGCCCCCGTACAGGCCCCGCCGGGTCGGCTCCAGCTCGTCGATGACCTCCATCGCCCGCACCTTGGGCNCCCCCGAGAGCGTCCCCGCCGGAAACGTCGCGGCCAGCACGTCCACGGCGCTGCGGTCCGGAGCCACCTCACCGATCACCGTGGAGACAATGTGCATGATGTGCGAGAACCGTTCGATGGCCGCGAACTCGACGACCCGGACCGAACCGGGGTTGCAGACCCGCCCGAGGTCGTTGCGGACCAGGTCGACCAGCATCACGTGCTCGGAGCGTTCCTTCGGATCCGCGAGAAGCTCCGCCGCAAGCTCGGCGTCCTGTTCGGGAGTGCCTCCCCGGGGCCGGCTGCCCGCGATGGGGTGCAGCAACGCCCGGCGGCCGGTGACCTTGACGTGCGCCTCCGGGGAGGATCCGACGACGTCGTGGTCGGCGAAACGCAGCAGGTACATATAGGGACTCGGATTCGAGGTCCGCAGCACCCGGTAGACGTCGAGCGCATCCGCGGTCGTCCGCCGTTCGAAGCGCTGCGAGACGACGATCTGGAAGCACTCGCCGGCGCGGATCTCCTCGATGGCCCGCTCGACCGCGGTCTGGAAGGCACCGGGAGGCGTGGCGGAGACGAAGTCGCCGNCCCCCGCGGCGGTGCCCGCCGTGGTCGCCACGGTCGGCTCGTTCCACTTCGCGAGATCGCTGGTCATGGCCTCCAGCCGGGCCACCGCGTCGTCGTAGGCGGCGTCCAGGTCGATCCCGGCCGGGTGTGCGGCGGCGTCCGCGTCCCCACCGGTGGTGCCGGTGGCGCCTGCGTCACCGGCACCATTCCCGCGGCCGGTGAAGACGTTGGCCACCAGCAGGCAGGAACCATCCCGATGGTCCAGCACGGCGAGATCGGTGGTGAGCAGCATGCGCAACTCGGGAAGGCCGAGGTCGTCGACGGCGTGCGCGGGGAGCCGCTCGATGCGGCGCACGATGTCGTAGCCGAGATAGCCGACCAGACCACCCATGAGCGGAGGGGCCTGTGGGCTGTTCGAGGCCTGCAGAGTGCTCTCCACCGCACGCAGGATGTCGAGCGGGTCACCGTCGACCGGCACTCCGGGAGGCGGCGCACCGTCCNCCCACACCGCCTGCCCGTCGCGCTCGGTCAGCGTCGCCGCGGCCCGCACACCGATGAACGAATACCGCGACCACNCCCCGCCATGCTCCGCCGATTCCAGCAGGAACGTCCCGGGGCCGCCGGCGAGCTTGCGGTAGACGCCGACGGGTGTCTCCCCGTCGGCGAGCAGCCGACGGGTGACGGCGACGACCGGATGCGCCGCCGCCGCGGCCCGGAACTCCTCCCGGCCGGGGATGATCTGCCCGGTCGTCATCGGTCCGCGCCGGCCTTGCTCACGCCGGCCCTGTCCACGCCAGCGGGGTCACCGGCGGCACCGGAAACGCTGGCGGCACCGGAAACGCTGGCGGCACCGGAGAGGTCGCGGGGCCGGGCGGTATCCGCGGCCTCGACGGTCACCGTGGGCAGAAGATTGCCGTCGAAGCAGGTCCGCGTGCCCGTGTGGCAGGCCGGGCCCACCTGGTCCACCCGGACGAGGACGGTGTCCCCGTCGCAGTCGAGCGCGACCGACCGCACCCATTGCCGGTGCCCGCTGGTCTCCCCCTTGACCCAGTACTCCGCGCGGCTGCGGCTCCAGTACGTGGCCCGGCCCGTGGTGAGGGTCCGGTGCAGCGCCTCGTCGTCCATCCACCCGAGCATCAGCACCTCGCCGGTGTCGTACTGCTGGGCGACGGCGGGGAACAGGCCCGCGTCGTTGCGGCGCAGCCTACGGGCGATGGCGGGATCCAGAGCGGAAGGGCGAATGGTCACCCCACCATTCTGCTCGCGCCCGGCGCCGCAGCGGTGCNGGGCGANGGGCCGCCCGCCGCTCCCGTCCCGACCCCCGCCGCCCAGGATCGGTGCAGGCGCTGGTACACGCCGCGCATCGCGATCAGATCCCGGCGCGGACCGCGCTGGACGATCCGTCCGGCGTCCACGACGACGACGTCCTGTGCCGCCTCGGCCGTCGGCGCCCCGTCGGCGGACGCGCCTGGTCAGCGCACGGGTACACCCGCGCCGCGCAGCGCCGTCTTCACCTCGCCGATGCGCAGCTGCCCGAAGTGGAACNCGCTCGCCGCGAGCNCCGCGNCCGCGCCCGCGTCGATCGCCGGCGCGAAGTGGGCCAGGTCGCCGGCCCCGCCGCTGGCGATCACCGGGACATCGACCTCGGCACGCACCGCGCAGATCATCTCCAGGTCGTAGCCGTCCCGTGTGCCGTCGGCATCCATCGAGTTGAGCAGGATCTCCCCGGCGCCGAGCTCGACCACCCGCGCCGTCCAGGCCACCGCGTCGATGCCGGTGCCCTTGCGGCCGCCGTGCGTCGTGACCTCGAAGCGCGGACCGTCGGGACCGGGTGGGCGCCGGGCGTCCACCGAGATGACGATGCACTGGTTACCGAACCGGTGGGCGCACTCGCGCACCAGCTCGGGCCGGGCCACCGCCGCCGTGTTGATGCCGACCTTGTCGGCCCCCGCCCGCAGCAGGCGGTTCACGTCGTCGACCGAGCGGACCCCGCCACCCACGGTCAGCGGGATGAACACCTGTTCGGCGGTCCGCCGCACGATGTCATAGGTGGTCTCCCGATCGCCGCTGGACGCGGTGATGTCGAGGAACGTCAGCTCGTCGGCACCCTCGGCGTCGTAGAGGCGCGCCATCTCGACCGGGTCGCCGGCGTCGCGCAGGTCCGTGAAGTTCACGCCCTTCACGACCCGGCCGGCGTCAACGTCGAGGCAGGGAATCACCCGGACCGCGACGCTCATCGACCCACCGCACCCGCACATCCGTTTCCGATATTCCCGATATTCCCGGCAACGGCCAGGGCCTCGGGCAGCGTGAAGGCGCCGGCGTAGAGCGCCTTGCCGATGATCGCGCCCTCCACTCCGGGCACCACGGCGATCGCGGTGAGGTCGTCGAGCGTGGCCACGCCGCCGCTGGCGACCACCGGCCGGCTGGTGGCCGCGGTCACGGAGCGCAGGAGCTCGACGTTCGGCCCGGTGAGCGTGCCGTCTCGGCGCACATCCGTCACCACGTACCGGGCGCAGCCGTCGGCGTCGAGGCGGGCGAGCACATCGAACAGCTCGCCACCGTCCCGCGTCCAGCCCCGGGCCGACAGCGTGGTCCCCCGGACGTCGAGACCGACCGCGATACGGTCACCGACCCGGTCGATGGCCCGGCGGACCCAGTCGGGATCCTCGAGCGCAGCCGTGCCGATGTTGACCCGGGCCGCGCCGGTGGCCAGCGCCGCGTCGAGCGATGCGTCGTCGCGGATGCCGCCGGAGAGCTCGACGGCCACGTCCACCGCGCGTACCACCTCGGCGATGAGCTCCCGATTCGACCCCCGGCCGAAGGCAGCGTCGAGATCGACCAGGTGGATCCACTCGGCGCCGTCGCGCTGCCAGGTCAGCGCCGCCTCCCGCGGGTCGCCGTACGAGGTCTCGGAACCGGCCTCGCCCTGGACGAGTCGGACGGCCCTGCCGTCGGCCACGTCCACGGCGGGCAGCAGAGTAAGCGTCACATCGGCCACCCTACGGTCCAGCGGGGCGCTGGAGCNGCCCTAATTACAGGACATCCGCATTACAGGACATCCGCCCTCGCGTTCACGCTCACTCAGACCAGGGCTCGCTCAGACCAGGCTGCCGAGCCAGTTCGCCAGCAGGTGCGCTCCGGCATCCCCGGACTTCTCCGGGTGGAACTGGGTCGCGGCGAGCGCACCCCGNTCGACGGCGGCGGCGAACGGCTCGCCGTGCTCCCCCACGGTGTCCCCGGCGGCCGGATCGGCCTTCGCCGCGTACGAGTGGACAAAGTAGAACCGCGTGTCCGCGGGCAGTCCGGCGAACAGGATCGATCCGGCGGGCGGCGCCACAGTGTTCCAGCCCATGTGCGGCAGGATGTCGGCGGCGAGCCGGCGGACCTCGCCAGGGATCACGCCGAGCCCGACCGTCCGCNCCCCGTGCTCGTCACCGAGCTCGTACAGCNCCTGCANCCCGACGCAGANCCCGAGCANGGGCCGTCCCGCCGCTACCCGCTCCCGCACCACGGGCGCGGCGCCCACGGCGTCGATGCCTGCCATACAGGCCGCATAGGCGCCCACGCCCGGTACGACCAGGCCCGCCGCGCCGCGGGCCACGTCAAGATCCGCGGTCACCGTCACGTCGGCGCCGACTCGGGCGAGCGCGCGCTCGGCCGACCGCAGGTTTCCCGAGCCGTAGTCCAGGACAACCACCCGGGGACGCCGGCCGGGTCCGTCTCCGCTCACAGCACACCTTTCGTGGAGGGTATCCCGGCGACGCGGGCGTCGAGCGCCACCGCGTCGCGCAGAGCCCGCGCGACCGCCTTGAACTGGGCCTCGACCACGTGATGGGCGTTGCGGCCGGACAGCACCCGCACGTGCAGCGCGAGCCGGGCGGACGCGGTGATCGACTCGAAGATGTGCCGGGTCAGCGTCGTGTCGTAAGTTCCGATCATCCCGACGAGATCCGGTTCGACGTGCACGCAGTACGGCCGGCCGGACAGGTCGACGGCGGCTTGGGCGAGCGCCTCGTCCAGCGGGACGGTGGCATCCCCGAACCGGCGGATACCCGCCTTGTCGCCGAGCGCCTCGCGCAGGGCGGACCCGAAGGCGATCGAGGTGTCCTCGACGGTGTGGTGGGCGTCGATGTGCAGANCCCCCCGGGTACGCACGGTGAGGTCGAACCCGCCGTGCTTGCCGAGCTGGGACAGCATGTGGTCGAAGAACGGGACGCCGGTGTCCGACGAGGAGATTCCCGTCCCGTCGAGGTCGAGCTCGACCAGGACGTCCGACTCCAACGTCTTGCGTTCGATTCGCGCGGTGCGTGCCATCGGGGGCTTCCTCGGTCTCTGTAGATCTCAGGCCGGGCCAGGGGCTCAGGCCGGGCCAGGGGCTCAGGCCGGGCCAGGGGCTCAGGCCGGGCCAGGGGCTCAGGCCGGGCCAGGGGCTCAGGCGGTGGCGAGGCTGATGACACCGTCCGCGCCGATGACGCTGCCGGTGAGAGTTCTGCCCAGCGCCCCGAGAAACGCGTCCACCTCGTTCGGCAGCCCGGCGGTGACCCGCAGCCAGCCGGTCAGACCGACATCGCGGACCAACACTCCCGCGTCCAACAGGCTCTGCCACACCGCCCGCTGATCGGCGAACCGGCCGAAGAACACGAAGTTGGCGTCGCTCGGAGCCAGCCGCAGACCGAGCGCCGGCAACTCCCGGACGATGCGGTCGCGCTGGGCCTTGACCGCCTCCACCGTGCCGAGCAGCTCGTCGGCGTGCGCGAGCGCCGTGCGCGCGACGGCCTGGGTGAAGCTCGACAGGTGGTAGGGCAGCCGCACCAGGTACAGCGAGTCCACCACGGCGGGGTGCGCGGCAAGATAGCCTACCCGGGCACCGGCCAGCGCGAACGCCTTGCTCATTGTCCGGGTGACGACGAGCCGCGGATGACGGGGCAGCAGCGTCAGCGTGCTGGGCACGCCGGCCCGGCGGAACTCGGCGTAGGCCTCGTCGACGACGACCATGCCGCTGCCGGTGGCCTCCACCGCCTCACAGGCGGCGGCGACGACCTCGGGCGGCAGGGCCGTGCCCGTCGGATTGTTCGGTGAGCAGAGGAAGACCAGGGCGGGTCGGTGCCGGGCGATCGCGTCGGTGACCACGGCCGGGGAGAGCGTGAAGTCCTCCGCTCGCTGCCCGGCCACCCACTCGGTGGCGGTGGCCAGCGCGATGAGGCGGTGCATCGAGTAGGACGGCTCGAACCCGAGCGCCACCCGACCGGGCCCGCCGAACGCCTGGAGGAGCTGCTGGAGGATCTCGTTGGAGCCGTTGGCGGCCCAGACCTGACTGGTGTGCACGCCGAAGCCGGCGTCCGGTGTCAGGTAGTAGGCGAGGTCGGCACGCAGCGCCTCGGCGTCCCGGTCGGGATAGCGGTTCGCCTCGGTGGCGGCGAGGGCCGCGGCCTTGCCGATGGCGTCGACCAGCCCGACCGACGGCGGGTGCGGGTTCTCGTTGGTGTTGAGCCGCACCGGCACGTCGAGCTGCGGAGCGCCGTAGGGCGAGAGCCCGCGCAGGCTGTCGCGCAGCGGCAGGCCGTCAGCGTCCCACGGGCGCCACGGCCGGTCCTCGGCACCGCTCCCGGCCGCCTTGAATATCATCGGAGTCGAACCTCCACCGCGTCGACGTGAGCTGTGAGGTCCTCCGCCCCGCCGAGCGCGGCGATACGCGGGGCGACGGCGGCGAGCCCCTCCCGCGTGCACTCGACCACCTGGACCTGACGTTGGAAGGCGGTGACCGCCAGACCGCTGGAATGCCGGGCGGTGCCGCCGGTGGGCAGGACGTGGTTGGACCCGGCCAGGTAGTCGCCGAGCGGGACGGGAGCGTAGTCGCCGACGAAGACCGCTCCGGCGTGGCGCACCCGGGCGGCGACCGCGGCGGCGTCCGCGGTGTGGATCTCCAGATGCTCGGCGGCCCAGCCGTCCGCCACCGCGAGACCCGCGTCGACGTCCGCGACGAGCGCGACCGCCCCCTGGCCGGCGAGCGACTCCGCCACCCGCTCCCGGTGGCGGGTGGCGGGCACCTGCTTGCCGAGCTCGACGTCGACCGCGTCGGCGAGTTCCACCGACGGGGTGATCAGCAGGCAGGCGGCCATCGGGTCGTGCTCGGCCTGGGCGATGAGGTCGGCTGCGACGAAGGCCGGATCCGCGGTGGCGTCGGCGAGGATCGCGACCTCGGTCGGGCCCGCCTCGGCGTCCACCCCGACGACCCCACGCAGCAGGCGCTTGGCCGCCGTGACGTAGACGTTGCCGGGCCCGGTGATCACATCGACCGGCGGGCAGCTCGTGGTCCCGTAGGCGGCCATCGCCACGGCCTGGGCTCCGCCGGCCGCGTAGACCTCCTCGACACCGAGCAGCGCGCAGGCGGCGAGGATCACCGGATGCGGCAGCCCGCCGTTGTCCTTCTGCGGCGGGGNGAAGACCGCGAGCGAGCCGACCCCNGCCTCCTGGGCGGGCACGACGTTCATCACGACGCTGCTGGGGTAGGCGACCCGCCCGCCCGGCACGTACAGGCCGACCCGCTCCACCGGCACCCAGCGCTGCGTCACCGTGGTGCCGGGCGCGACCTCGATCGCCACCGGCTCCCGCAGCTGCGCACGGTGCACCAGCCGAGTCCGGCGGATCGCTTCGGTCAGCGCGTCGCGCACGGCCGGATCCAGGACATCCGCGGCGGCGGCGAGAACCTGGGCGGGCACCCGCAGGCTCGGCGGGCGGACCCCGTCGAACCGCTCCGCGGCGGCGAGGACGGCCGCGTCGCCGCGGTCCCGCACGTCCGCACAGACCGGCCGGACCGCATCGACGGCGACGTCGACGTCGACGTCGGCCCGCGNCAGTAGCCGTCGGATCTCGGCTGCGGCAGGCACCGCGCCACGCAGATCAAGCCTTCTGAGCACGACAAGAGATTAGCTGGCCTCGGCGGGACCGGTAGAATCGTGTGTCCGCCGCAGGTGCGACGCTGGTTGCGTGTCCCCTCCACATACCCTGTCAGGACCGGATCACCCGGGCCGGGCGCCGGGTCCGGCCGAATCCGGCGAGTCGTTGGCGACCCTGCTGGCGGGCTACCGGGTGCATGCCCGGGCGCCTCGCGCGGCGGTGGCGGCGCTGACCGAGCAGCCACGCACCCTGCGCCAGCTGGTCCAGAGTTCGGGCCTGCCCCGACGGAGCGTGGAGGAGATCCTCGCCAGCCTCGGCGACGATCTGCGGACCGGCCCCGACGGGCGTCACGTGCTGCGCCCCGCGTCGATCGACCGCTACCGCGGCCTGATCCGCTATGACGNGCTGAGCGGACAGACTCCGCTCGATCCCCTCGCCGCCGTGATCACCCGCCACGGTCCGCTGGTCACGACCATGCATGATCTCATCGCTGCCGCGCCCCGACCGCGGGCCGACCTCGACCACGTACCCGCGACGGCGACGACCGTCGTGCGCCGGGCCGTCTGGCTGCGGACGCGTTACGACCTGCGCGGCGCGCATCTGCTGTGCATAGGTGATCATGATCTCACCTCGCTGGCGGCGGTCTCGTTGATCGACGGGCTCACCGTGACCGTCGTCGACATCGACGACGAGCTGCTCGCCTACCTGGACAGCTCGGCCCGGTCGTTGGACGTCCGGCTGCGGTGCCTCTACGCCGACCTGCGCTTCGGCCTGCCGCCGGCGGTGGTGGGCACAGCCGATCTGGCATTCACCGATCCGCCCTACACCCCGGAGGGCGTGGCGCTGTTCACCGGGCGCGGCGCGCAGGGTCTCGCGGACCGCGAACATGGTCGCGTCCTGCTGGCCTACGGGTTCAGCGACCGGGTACCGACGCTGGGTTGGAAGGTGCAGCGGGCACTGATCGATCAGGGCTTCGTGTTCGAGGCCATCTGGCCAGGCTTCCACGTCTACGAGGGCGCGGAGGCGGTGGGCGCCAGAGCCGACATGTACGTCTGCCAGCCGACCCCGGCCACCTGGAAGCAGCTGGACCGCTCGGCCACGGCGGCCACAACCGCGACGGCCGCCATCTACACCCGGGGCCGGCAGTCCACGCAGAGTCGGCCGACGCGCCTGACCGCCCCGGTCCTCGACGCGGTGGCCGCCTTCCTCGCCACCGGCCCGGCGGGTCGCGCCGTGTTCGTTGGCGAGCGGCGGGNGGNCGACGCGGTCCACGTGCGTCTCGCGACCGTGTTCGACCGGGGGCTGCCCGCGTTCGCCTCGACCGGCCCCGGCTCCTCGACCGGCCCCGGCGCCTCAACCGAGGACGGAACGGTCAGCGTGGCCACCGACCTGTCGGACGATCCGGGCCCCTGGCTGACCAGGCTCCTCCTGGCGGTCAACGCGGACCGGCTCGCCGTCGTCGTCTCCTCCGATCATCCCGATCTGGGCGTCCGCCGCCGGCGGGCCCAGGATGACCCGCTGCGGCAGCTGCGGGCGAAGTGGACCGCCACCCCCGCCCGGGACCTCGGGGACCTGCGGCTCGTGACGTTCACGGCCGTCGGCCCGGCGGCGCTCGCCCCCGCCGACCGGCTCGCCCGGNGGCTGCTGGACCGCCCGCATGGCAAGATCGGCAACGTCTGGCGGGACGGGCTCATCCGGATCGTCCGGGAGGATTCGGGGCGCACGCTCTCCCAGCGCGACGCCCGGGCCGCCGTGACCCGGGCCGCGCGCGATCCCGACCTGCTGGCCGCCCGACTGATCGATCTTCCCCGGCACGCCCTCGAGGGAATCCTCGCCGCGGTGTCGTCCGGCGACACGCTGCCGGCCGAGCCGGTGAGACCGGGCTGGATCCGGCAAAATGGGCAGACGCTGCGAAACGAGTAGATATTGACGGAATCGGAGCTGGCGACGGCGGAATCGCGGTGGCACCCGCGGGGCCGGCGGCCGGACGCGCCCGGCGCCGCCTACTGTCATGCTATGGCGACGCTTGCAGGCAACGGCTCCCGAGCACACGCATCAGACCTGCAGCGGTATCCCGATCCCGCCGGCGCCCGGGTACTGGTGGTCGAGGACGACGACGGCCTCGGTACCCAGCTCGTGCGCGGTCTGGACCGGGCCGGCTACACCGCCGACCGGGTGCGGACCGGGGAGGCCGCGCTCGCCCGGGTCGAGGGCGTGTCCCCGCCCGACCTCGTGCTCCTGGACCTGGGGCTGCCCGACATCGACGGCGCGGAGGTGTGCCGGCGCATCCGCGAGCGCGGGGACACCCCCGTGATCGTGGTGACGGCTCGGGGGGACGAGGCGGACCGGGTCGAGGCCTTGGACCTCGGTTCCGACGACTACCTGGTCAAACCATTCGGATTCGCCGAACTGCTGGCCCGGATACGGGCGGTGCGGCGGCGCGCCGCCCGGGCCACCGGTGAGAGCTCCGACGTGGTCCGGCACGGACCGCTCGTCCTCGACCGGCGCAGCCGGCGGATCTCCGTCGACGGCCGTCCGGTCCAGGTGACGGCGCGGGAGTACGNTCTGCTGGCCTTCCTGGCCCGCGATCCCGGCCGGGTCCGGACCCGACGGGAGATCTTCACCGCTGTCTGGGGCGACTGGTTCGGCTCATCGAAGGTCCTCGACGTACACATCGGCGCGATCCGCCGCAAGCTCGGGATTCCCGAACTGATCGAAACGGTGTACGGGGTCGGCTTCCGCCTGGGCGGGCCGCCGACACCCGGCGCCGATCCGACCCCCGGTGACCGGAGCGCGCCACCCCTCGGCCGATGACCCGGCACATCCAATGACCCGGCGCATCCTGGCCGCCCAGCTCGCGCTCACGACGGCGCTGCTTGTCGGCCTGTGCGTCCCGATGGGGCTCGACGCCACCCGTCACGACCGGGCGCTGTTCGGCCTGCGGCTCACGGCCGCGATGCAGGCCTACTGCGCCGAGGTGAAGTGGCGGCGACTGTCCGCCGGCGCGGCCCCGCTGCCCGCCGCCGTACGCGACAGTACGGCCGTGCCACCGGACGAGCTCCGGCTGTTCGACCCGAACGGTACGCCCGTGGCCGACACCGGTGACGACATCCCGATCATGGGCTGGGATCTGGATCGGGCCCGCCGGGAGAACGTGGTCATCAACCCGAACGCGGCCAATCGACACCGGATGATCCTTGTTGCTCCGGTGTCCAACGCGCAGGGTCTGGTCGGCATCCTGGCCGTCGCGCGCAGCGATGCCGGGCTGCGCGCCTCGATCATCCACCGGTGGACGATGATCGCCCTCGCGGGCGTCCTGGTCACGCTGGCCGCATTGGGGATCTCGATACTGCTGGCCCGCTGGGTGGGCCGGCCGCTGCGCCGGCTCGAGCAGGCAGCGACCGAACTCGGTGCCGGTGATCTCACGATCCGGGCCAGAGCCGTCGGTGGCCCGCCCGAGGCACGCAAACTTGCCACGACGTTCGACGCGATGGCGGGACGGCTCCAGTTGCTGGTCGACAGCCAGCGCCGGTTCCTCGCCGACGTCTCCCACCAGATCCGCACCCCGCTGACGGCGATGCGCCTGCGCCTGGAGCTGCTGCAACAGGACGTGGNCGCGGACACCACCGACGAGGTCGCGGGCACCCTGGTCGAGGTGCACCGGCTCTCCCGGATGGTCGACGGGCTGCTGGCGGTCTCCCGGGCCGAGCATGCGCCGATCCCGACCCAGCCGATCCCCCTCGCGGTCGTCGCCGAGGAACGATGCCTGATCTGGCGACNGGTCGCAGCCGCCGCCGGAGTGACGCTGACCTGCGACGTCGACGCGGACCAGGTCGTCCAGTGCACCCCGGGGCACCTGGAGCAGATCCTCGACAATCTCCTCAGCAACGCGCTGGAGGCCACCCCGTCCGGCGGCCGGGTCAGCGTCACGTCCGGGACGAACCCACCGGCCCAGCCACGCCCGGTGGGCGCCGGAGGCACCGCGGAGGCGGGCCTCGGGACGGGGAGCGCCGCGGACGAGTTGGACGAGATGAACGTCACCGGGCCGCAGAGCACCATGACGGCGGAAAGCATGACGGCGGAAAGCATGACGCGGCTCACGGTCGCCGACAGCGGACGCGGCATGAGCGCCGAGCAGCGGGCCGCCGCCTTCCGCCGGTTCAGCTCCAACCTCAGTGCCGACCAGCGAGAAGCCGACCAGCGAGGAGAGGTGCCCGGCCGGGCCGATCGGCGCGGGAACGGCCTCGGGCTCGCCATCGTGCATGCCCTGACGACCGCCGACGGCGGGACGGTCACTCTGGCCGAGGGTGACAACGGGGGTCTGTGCGTCGTCCTTGACCTGCCCCGGACACATCCAGACCGACGGCCGACGGCCGCCCGGCCGGCACCCGCGCAGAGATCCGTGGACGCGGCGGGCGGCACCCGCATCGCGGCCACGCCGGGTTCTGGGGGCACGGACGGCCCGGGCCCTCGGCGGACATCGGCCACCATCCACGAACTACTGGAAGTAGTGGATTACGTCACGACAGATTACGCCATGGCCGACGACAGGCCGTGACGACCGGACAACGGCTTCACCGGACTCCCGATTAACTAGATGATCTTTACTGGTTCTTTCCGAGCCGAGGAGCGGTCCGTAACCACAATGCGCCCCGGGCCAGTTATTTTCGAACTGAGCCACCAGGGATGGAGTTCCACTGATCATGGCAAAAAGTCCGGCACAGAAGATTCGTGAAGTCGCGACAACCGGCGTCGGCACGCTTCGCCGCGAAGGCGCAAAAAACGGCAAGGGATTGAAATCAGCCTATCTGGCCGATCCGATCCACAGCTATCTGACGGAGCACAGCTCACCTCCGGATCCGATCCTCGACGCGCTCTCCGCCGTGACGGCGACGCTCCCCGAGGCGGAGATGCAGGTACCGGCCGAGCAGGGGACGTTCCTGACCATCCTGACGGCCTCGATCGCCCCGCGCCGCGCGGTCGAGATCGGTACCTTCACCGGCTATTCCGCGCTGTGCATCGCACGGGGTCTGCCCCCCGGCGGCCGACTTCTCTGCCTGGACATCAGCGCGGAATGGACCTCGATCGCCCGCCAGTACTGGGCTCGGGCCGGTGTTTCCGATCACATCGACCTCGCCCTCGGACCGGCGGCGGACAGTCTCGGCATGCTCCCCGAAGAACCCACCTTCGACCTGGCGTTCATCGACGCGGACAAGACCTCGTATAGGAGGTATTACGAGCTTCTCTTTCCCCGGATGAACCCGAACGGGGTCATCATCGTNGATAATGTGCTGCAGTATGGGCACGTGGTGCGCTCCCACTCGGACAATCCTGCTGTCGTCGCCGTCAAACAGTTCAACGAGCTTCTCGCCGGCGACTCCCGGGTACAGGTTGTCATGCTGCCCATTGCGGACGGACTGACCATCGTCCGGAAACTGCCCTCGCCGCGGACACCCGTATAGGCTCCCCCGGCCGGGGGTCCGCGGTCGCCATGAGGAGACCGGCACCGGCCGGTGCCGGCCAGTGCCGGCGCGGTGTCACNCCCCCGGCCGCGCTCCCGCCGAGGTCTGACCTCGGCAGGCGGCACCCGTGGGACGCAGGTGCCGTCGGGACAATCTTCTACGAAGAGTAGAAGGCAAGATGGTCGGGTGACCGTCACCTCGACAGGCGCGCTCCCATGCACCTGACCCAGTCGACCGACCTGGCGCTGCGGGCGCTTATGCTCACGGCCACCCGGGAGGATCGCCTCACCGTCCGCGACCTCTCGAAAGCCCTCGATGTTCCGCTCACCCACATGGCGAAGATCGTGCAACGCCTCCAGCGGCTCGACCTCGTGGTCACCGTGCGCGGGCGCACCGGCGGGGNACTGCTCGCCCCAGGCGCGACGCAGGTCACCGTCGGGCACATCGTCCGTGCCCTCGAGGGCACGGACGAGTTCGTCTCCTGCGACGGTCCCCCGTGCCCGCTGCGATGCGCCTGCCGACTGCGCCCCCTCCTGCGACGAGCCCAGGAGAACTTCCTGGTCACGCTCGACGAGGTGACCCNCGCCGANCNCNCCGACGANCCCGCCGGTGAACTCCTGCGCTCCCTCGCGCCACCGGTCCGCTGACNCCCGNCCCCGCCCGCCACGAAACACCCTGGAACTATCCGGGGCTGGACGAGCAGACCCCCCCGTTCCGTCGGACCTGCGGGATAGAATCGCCTGGAACGCAGGCCGGTTACGGGAGGGATCCCCCCACAACGTCTCGGCGTCAGGCCGGCGCCTCGGACCCGNGGCCCGCCAGCACCGGCCCTTCCGCACATTCCCTCGGTTCGTTTTTCCCGCTACTGCTCCGCTTTATCGTGCTCCGCCCCGGCGAATACCCGAGGTCACCCTCGTCAGTTTCCGTAGGCGGCAATGAAGGGCGTGTCAGCCTTGATCTTGCCGAGTTTCGTGGCGCCACCCGGCTCGCCGAGCGGCGCGTCCCGACCGGGCAGGACGGCACTGAAGAACAGCGCCTCGCTTTCGATGAACTCCTTGTCCTTCGCGGGAACACGGTCGTCGCTGATGGCCGCGCCGACCGGGCAGGACACTGCGCAGGCGCCGCACTCCGTGCACTCATCCGGATTTATGTACATCTTACGGTCACCCTCGTAGATGCAATCGGCCGGGCACCCCTCCAGGCAGGAGCCGTCCTTGACATCGATACACGCGGCGGTGATGACAAATGGCATGAGAGCCCTCACTTCCGATCGACCATACCGGACCACATCCGGACGGCAGTCAATCTCATGGCTGGCCTCCGACTGCTTCTCGGCTGGTTTCGACCGAGNCGGATGGCCGTGCGGCGAACCCGAATTAATGGTATAGGTTCGCGGGGCGCCGGCAGGTCGTGCACCGTGAACGGCATGTAAANAAATTATCCACGAGGCAGGCCTCATGGATATCCCCGAAATCCACTCGAAGGAAAATCTCAAAGATATTTTTATCAATAACATTATCTTGACCCGAATCACGCTTGAATACCCGCCAACATTTCCCGGAGGACGCCATCACGGTACCGACCCGGCACGAGGCAGCAGGGTAGCGGGGTAGCGGGCTAGCGGGGTAGCCCCCGGGAAAAATCCGGACGCCGGTNCCCGCCGGCCGTACCCATCGGGCGTACCCACTGATCACACTCCGGGAAGGACGCTGATCATGCGACGTCACCGGCGTTCTCCAGACCCCGTCCGGGCGGGGATTCAAGATCCAGACGGAGGTTCGAGGGCCCGAGGGGCAGCCGCTCGTTGCAGGTGGGACGGAATTTCCATCCGGACGATCTCGCCGTAGGCGAGGAATCTCATGAGCACGAAGAACCAGTGCGCCGGCCACACCTGCAGTCGGACGGGGGGTTGGCCGGCAAGCATGATGACCATGCTGTCGCCGTCCACGCCGGACGCCCGCAGGTACGGGTAGCCGATATCGATCCAGCCGGTCGTGAGCGCCAGCGCGAGGCGCCAGTTCGTCAGAAAAAGATGCCCCTGGCAGACAGGGCGCCACTGGACCGCGGCGAGCGCCTCGGCGCGCCTGCGCTGGCTGCCGTTGTACAGGGCGCTGCCGAGCAGGGACGCACCGAGCAGAAGGGGACTACCGAAGGCGACGAACCACCCCTGGTTGTAGGTGACGTTCTGGCCGATGTACTGCCAGACGCGGACGGGTGCCTGGGCCAGCACGGCCTCACCCGCACCCAGCGCGATCTGCACGGGTTGTGCCCGCGGACGCCATCCGCGCGTGAGCGCCTCACCGAGTTCCGCACCGGCCAGCCAACTCTCCTCGTACGAGGTGCGCGGTCCCGGCCGCATCGGACGATGTCGGGGCAAGGTCACCAATCCCACGTCGCGCGATCGCTGTCAGCCTTGATTGTCCATCATTGCCGTTCATCAGCGGATTCCCAGCGGTCTACCTCGAGGAACAGGCAGAGATGATTCTTGATCCGTTGAGTGTGCCATGCTGATCGCCGCGATCTCGGCCGGGCGCGAACAGGCCGGGTCACCTGGTGGAACGGGTGATTGTCACAGTTGTGCCACAGCCGCCGAGACGATGCCGATCGTCAACACCGTGCTGTAATGCCCTCATGGCGACATTCGGTGCGGTGCGGCGGCACCGGGAGCGGCACAGCACGAACCGTTCGGGCTGGCTGCGCGCGGCCGTCCTCGGCGCGAACGACGGCCTGGTCTCCACCTCCAGTCTCATCGTCGGCGTCGCCGCGAGCGGCGCCTCCACCGGCGCGGTCCTGACCGCCGGGATCGCGGGTCTGACCGCGGGGGCGATGTCGATGGCGGCCGGGGAGTATGTGTCGGTGAGCTCCCAGGCCGACGTGGAACGCGCGGACCGGGCCAAGGAGAGCGCGGAGCTGGCGGCCGACCCGGTGGCCGAGCTTGCCGAGCTGGTCGGCATCTACGAGCGGCGCGGCCTTCCGCGCGACCTCGCCACGCAGGTCGCCGTGACACTGACCGAGCGGGGTGCGCTGGAGGCGCACCTGCGCGACGAACTCGGCCAGAGTGAGGCCACCCGGGCGCGCCCGGTCCAGGCCGCCGTCGCGTCGGCGGGCAGCTTCACGGCCGGCGGGCTGGTGCCGTTCCTCGGGATGTCGGCCCCGGCGGGGGCGGGCCGCCTGATGCTCGTCGTCGTGGTTACGGTGATCGGTCTCGCCGTCGCGGGCATACTCGCCGCGCGGGCCGCCGGTATGGCGCTGCTGCGTCCGACCCTGCGCGTCGTGCTGGGCGGCGCCGCGGCCATGCTGGTCACCGCGCTGGTCGGTCTGATCACCGATGCGGCCGGCGGCTGACCGACCGCCGGGACATACCTTGCCCACCACCGATCCACCGCTGGTCCGCGGGCTCATACCGTTCCTCGGTGGACGCGGGGGCGAACCATGGACCGTCGGCACCGGCGCCGCCGGGTCTGGTAGGCGGCTACATCCGGTGTTCGACGATCACGTCGGCGGTCATCGCCAGCGCGCCAGGGCTGCGCGGGCTGCGCACCACCACGAGGGCGAACAGGGCGTCGAGCACCGACAGGTGCACGATCCGGCTGGTCATCGCCTCGATGCGATACGCCGTCTCCCGACTGCCCACCACCACCGCGTGCCGCACCAGCTCGGTCAACGGTGACCGGGCAAAGCTCGTGATCGCGGCGGTATGCGCCCCGGCGTCCACGGCCGCCCGCATCGCCGCCAGTGTCTCCGCCGTCGAGCCGGTGTGGCTGACCGCAACGCACAGATCACCCGCCGCCAGCATCCGGGCGGTGACGTGCTGCACATGCGCATCCCCGGCGAACCGCGCATCGACCCCGACCGTGGTCAGCCGGTAGGCGGCATCCATCGCCAGCGGCGCCGACGTCCCCACCGCCACGAACAACGTCCGCGGCGCGGCGACGACCAGGTCGGCGATCGCCGCCAGCACGCCACCGTCGATCCCCCGCGCCGCCTCGGTCAGCGCACTCGCCGCCCCGCCGAGCACCTTCCCGGCAATCTCATCCGGGCCGTCGGCCGCGGACACCTCGTCCACCAGCTGCCGCTCCACCGGCAGCGTCTCCCGGATCAGCGCCAGCTTGAGTTCCTGATAGCCCCGAAGCCCCAGGCTCTGGCAGAACCGCACCACCGTCGCCGGCGAGCTTCCCGACACCTGCGCCAGCTCGCTCACCGACTGGTGGATCATCGCAACCGGGTCCGCGAGGACCTGCCGCGCCACCCGCTGCTCCGCCGACGACAACGACGCCGACAAAGCCCGAATGCGCTCCAACACGGCGGGCGCGGCAGCGTCGCCCTCGACCCTCACAGTCACGTCACTAGTCACGACACGTCACGCTAAGCGCGTAGGCGCAACGGTCAGATACCCAAAGGTAAACCAAGAATGAATCTTCTACAGTAGAAGAGATCATGAAAATCCGTTTCAGTTAACCCGGTCGCTCCCGGCCAGGATGAGGGGCCCCGAGCTCGTCCGACCCTCAGCGCATGATCCCAGTATGGCCGAGGGAGTAGCGACCGGGTTGCGGCCAGACCGCGAGACCGTGCGGCTCACGGCCGACGGGGATCCGAGCCAGCAGCCGGCCGGCCTTCGGCNNCNNNCCTCCGGGCCCGCCGGTGTCGAACACGTACACGACGTTGCTGCGGCGGCCGGACAGCCACAGCCGCGAGCCGTTGGCATCGACGTTGCCCATGTCCGGGGTTCCCCCACCGGGGATCGGCCAGGTGGCCACGACGGTCCGGGTGGCGAAGGAGATGACCGAGACCGAGCCCTGGTCGCCGGAGTGCGGGAACGGCGGTTTNATGGNGNCCATGTGGCCACCCCNGNTGGCGACGTACAGGAATCGGCCGTCGCGGCTCGGGTACAGGCCGTGGGTCTCCGGCCCGGTCCGGACGAAACCGACCCTGGTGAAGCGATCCCCGTCAACGAGGTGGACACCGTCGGCGTTCATGTCCGCCACGTACCAGATCCGGCCGGCCGGATCGATCTTGATGTCCTGTGGAGCGGCGTCCCGGCCGAGGTCCAGATATCCGATGACCCGCTGACGCGGGATGTCGATCTTGACGAGTCGTCCGGCGAACTCGCAGGTGGCGATCGCATAGGAGCCGTCGACGGAGAAGTCGACGTGGTTGACGCCCGCGCAGGCCGTGCCCACGTCCAGGCTGTGCCGTAGGGCGAACGTGTGCGGATCACGGAAGTCGATGTGGTGGTTCGCCTCGGCGATGACCATCGCGTTGGCCCCGTCGGGGGTGAAGTACAGGTTGTACGGGTCCGCGACCGGTACCGCGGGCCCGGCGGGCCGACCGGTCCGCGGATCGATCGGTGACAGGCTGTTGCCGCGGTTGTTGTTCACCCACAGGGTCCGCAGGTCCCAGGAGGNGACCACATGCTGAGGCTCGCGGCCGGCGGCGTAGGTGTCCACGACCCGCAGCGTGCGCTGGTCGATGACCGTGACGGTGCCGTCGCGCAGGTTCGGGACGTACACGAGAGGCGGATCGTCGCGGACCACCGGGCTCAGCATCCCGGCACGCGCGTGCGCGTACACGTCCACGACGCCGCCATCGCCACGGGGCAGGGCAGAGTCGGCTCCCCGGCCCGGCGCGGGAACGGAACCCGGCGGGCGGGCGGCACCGGCCCCCGTAGCCTGGTCGCTCCTGACCCGGATCAGCCACACCACCAGCAGTGCGACCACCAGGGCCGCCAACCCGGCNAACATGATCAGACCACGCCGCCGGGACCTGGTCCCCGGCTGGCGGCGCTGCGCTGTCGACCCCTCCGGCATGCGGCCAGAGTAGAAGGCCTGAGCGGGCGAAGCCACGATCGACGGCGCGGCCGTCCAGCTCGACCCACCAGGACTCCGCGGTACGCGGCACGCTCACACTCATCTGGCGGTGGGGGTACGCAGTGCGGGCAGGTCCCGGAGCTGGCGACGGGACGTGATGCCGAGCTTGCGGAAGATATTGCGCAGGTGGGCGTCGACGGTGCGGGGGCTGATGAACAGCCGTGCCGCGACCTCCTTTGACGTGGCGCCGTCCGCGACCAGGCGGGCGATGTGGGTCTCCTGCGCGGTGAGGTCGTCGGTGTTGCCCGACGTGCGGCCGCGCACGTCGGCGCCGGCCGCACGCAGCTCGGCGGCGGCGCGGTCGGTGAAGGCCGCCATGCCGATGTCGGCGAACCGGTCGNAGGCGGTACGAAGCTGCCGGCGGGCGTCGCGTCGCCTGCCCTGGCGGCGCAGCCACTCGCCGTAGAGCAGGTGCGCCCTGGCCAGATACGGGGCGAGCGGGCTCTTCTCGAGGTGACCTATGGCCGCGGCGAAGTCGTCCTCGTCGCCGGTGACGAGTGCGCGGGTGTAGGCGCCGACGCCCAGCGCCCACGGTGTGCCGCTGCCCTCGGTGCGTTCGGTGAGCGATACCGAACCCGACCGGGCCACCTCGTGCTCGCCGCAGCGGACCGCGGCCTCGACCAGTTCCGGCAGGGCGATCGCGGCGACGAACAGGTCGCCGTGCCGGGTGGCCGCCTCGGCGGCGGCAAGTGCCGCCGGGTAGTCGGTGAGGCCGTTACTCAGGACGGCCGTGGCCCAGTCGGCGTTGGCGATCGTCTGCCCGGTGCCGCTCGCGGTCGCCTCGGCGGTGAAACTGTCGATCACCGCCCGCGCCTGTGCCTCCCGGCCACGCAAGGCGGCGAGGTGCAGCTGCGGATACGCCAGCGGCTCCACCCCGACCGCGTCCGCCACCGCCTCCTCCTCGGCGATCGCCGACGTGGCGGCGGCGAAGTCACCGGTGTGCACCGCGCCGGCCGCCGCCATGCCAAGACCGAGGCGGAGCGTGAGCGGCGACCCCGACTCTCGGGCGGAGGCCAGCACCCAGTCGGTGATCACGCCGTGTGCCTCGGCGTCCCAGAGCTCCACGGCGAGCATCCCGGCGAGCGCCGGTCGCCGTGTCCACTGTGGACGGGAGGCGAGGATCTCGCGGACCGGCCGCGCCGCCGCGTGGTGTCCTTCCGTCGCCAGCCGCAGCAGCGCGTCCAGGAGGTCCGGCGGGCCCGATGCCGGCGGCGCCGAGCGCGCTGCCTCGACGACCATGTCCATGACCCCGCTGGCCCGGCCGACGACCAGGGCCATCTCGACGGCGTCGAGAAAGCAGTCCCGCGACCACCGTGGGTCGGTCGCGGCGAGGCGCTGGGCCGCGCGCAGCATGAACGCCGGACCGTCGCCGTCGCGCCGGCGCACGAACGTGATCCGCCCGCGCATCAGCTCCACCCTGGCCAGCGCGACGGGGTCGGTCCCGTCCACCGTGACCGCGGTGAGCAGGCCGTCCGCCGCGTCGAGTGCACCGGAGTCGAGGTGGGCCTGCGCGGCCGCGAGTGTGCGTTCGGTGCGGCGCGCGGGGTCACGGGATAGGGCAGCGGCCCGCGCGAGGAACGCCGCGGCAGCCGCCACTCCCCCACGTGCCGCGGCACGGGTGGCGCAACGGTTCAGTTCCGCGGCGGTGTCCTCGTCGGGGCCGGCACCGGCCTGCGCGCGATGCCAGGCCCGCCGGTCGGGGTCCCGTTCCGGGTCCGTGACCTCGGTGAGCGCCTGGTGCGCGGCGTGGCGGTCCTCGACGGCGGCGGCCTGGTAGACCGCGGACCTGGCGAGCGGGTGGCAGAACCGCACGCGCGGGCCGAGCTCGACCAGCCCGGACGCCTCGGCGTGCGCGCCGGCCGCCGGGCCGACACCGAGTCGTTCGGCGGCGGCCCACAGCAGGCCGGGGTCACCGGTCGGGTCGGCGCTAGCCACGGTCAGCAGCAATCGCACGTCCTCGGGCAGGGGCACGAGACGATCCTGGAAACTGCGTTCGACCCTGCTGGGCACCGAGGACGCGTCGGGCAGGGCAAAGCCGCCGGCGCCGGGCAGTTCGAGTAGCGCGAGCGGGTTGCCCCTGGCCTCGGCGAGCACGCGGTCCCGCACGGTCTCGTCCAGCGTGGCGCGGGTGTCCACCAGCAGCCGGCGGGCGTCGTCGTCGGCCAGCCCGGTCACCTCGACGCTCGGTAGCTCGTCGAGTCCGTGCCGTGCGGCTAGCACCATCGCCACCGGTTCGGCCGAGATGCGCCGCGCGAGGAACGTCAGTATCCGTGTCGATGCGTCGTCGAGCCAGTGGGCCTCGTCGACGAGGCACAGCACCGGTTCCGACCCCGCCGCGGTGACCAGCAGTTCCAGGGCCGCCATGCCGATGCGGAACATCTCTGGTGTGCCGTCGGCGAGGCCGAACGCTGCCTCCAGTGCCGCGCGGTGTGGCGGGGGNAGNGNCGCGAGGNCGCCCNGGGCCGGGNCGCACAGCTGGTGCAGCGCGGCGAACGGGAGCTCGGTCTCAAACTGGGATCCGGTCGCCTCGATGACCCGCATCCCCTGCGCCGAGCGCCGCAGGTGGTCGAGCAGAGCGCTCTTGCCGATGCCGGCCTCGCCGCGGAGCACCAGCACCCCGCCCTCGCCGTTCTTGGCGCCCGCGACCAGCACCTCGAGCCTGCGGCGTTCCTCGCCCCTGCCGACGAACGTCCGGACCGGTGTCCCCACAACGGGAACAGTATGCGCGCCGATGTAGGTGGTTTTCACCGACGCGGGCGGTGCCGGACCAGTGCGAGCCTCGTGTCGAGCCACTACCCGACTCGACGGCGGGAGTCCCGGTGTCCATGACCACGGGCCACCTGTGCGAGTCCCCGACGCGCGCCGCTCGGGCGACCGTGCTCGCGGCGGCATCGAGGTCTCCGGCGTCGCCGGAGCCTTCACCTGGACCGGGATCGCGGCCCTCGCGGGCGCGATCGCCGCGGCACTGCTGATCCGTTCACCCCATCTAGGAAAGGACGACACCCGATGATCTACCACACGGTCCGCATGACCCTTCGCCCCGACGCCCCGGCAGACAAGGTGGAAGAAGCGGTCGAGAGCTTGCGCAACCAAGGTCGTGTCATCCCGTCGGTGACCTCGTTCGTGGTCGGCCGCGACGTCGGCGGCGAGTTCGCGTGGGGCGCGACCTATGTCATCGAGGACCTCGACGGATACTGGGAGTACCTCAAGCACCCCGCCCACCGGCATACCGACGAGATCGGGCTCCCGTTGGTCGACACGTTCGTGTCGTTCGACGTCACCGACCACAAGGACCCGGAGATCGCCGAGAAGATCGCCGCCCTGCACAAGCGTCGCTACGAGGAGGACCCCGCCCTCGCGAAGCTGGTATCCGGTCTTGCCTCCTACACCGGCAGCAGCGCTCCCGGCACGCACGCCTACTGACCGCTCCGACGAATCGAGACACCGTGGCCCGCCGAGCCCCTGACGTCCAACACCGAACCTATGGATGGTTCTCCCTTGTTCAGCTGGGATGTCAGTAACTGCCCACGTCGAGCAGTGCACCAAGCAGTTCCTCGGGCGTCTCGACCTGCGGCAGGTGGCCGGACCGGGGCAGCAGCGTGAACGTCGACAGTGGGATCGCGGCGGCATAGGCCCTGCCGTATTCCGGGTCAACGATGCCGTCACTTTCGCCCCACAGAACGTGGGCTGGGATGTCGAGACCACCCAGCCGCTCGGCCAGCGTCGGGTCCGACATGACCGGGCCCGTGTACCCGACCAGCGCTCGCACATCCGGGCTCGGCCCGGCATCGCCGGTACCCGGCGAAGCAGGCATCTTGCTCGGGTCATGGAAGGAGAACGACCGGATCTCAGTAGGCGAGAGACCGCGGACATCGAGCATCGGATGGCCGTCGACGTCAATACCAATACCGTCGATGATCACCACGCCGCTGACCCGGGGGCTCTGCTGCAAGGCGATCTCGGCAGCGAGCCACCCACCGAAGGNGTTGCCGACGACGGTCACATCCGTGAGGTCGAGTTGCTCGATCATCGCTACATATATCCGGGCGAGCTCGATGACTCCCGTCAGCGCTTCGGCCTTCGGCGTACCGCCGAAGCCGGGGTGAGTGGGCAGCAGTACCCGGGAGTGGGTGCGCTCGGCGAGCAGATCGGCGAAGCCGGTCATGGTGACCGTGCCACCTCCACCGTGCAGGAGCAGAAACGGCCGGGTGCGGTCGCGGTCCTGGACGGTGATCTCGACCGCTCCCGCGGAGCCGACCTGGAGCGTGTGGGTGTGGGTGTGGGTGGGCCGGAGGGAGCCGGCCATGATCGGAGTACTCATGATTCCTCTCTTATTGACAGGAATATAAGCAACCTTATATCAGCTTCATGATACAAGCAACCTTACTCGACGCGCTAGGCTCAGGCCGTGAGATACCGCACCGCGGACGTCGCCTTGTCCGTCAAACGCCTGCAGTACCGCCATCACCGCGCGCTGAGCCGCGCGCTGGCACCATTGGGACTCTCACTCGCGCAGTGGGACACCCTGCGTCACCTGCACCGGCACCCGGACGCATCGCTGCACGACCTCGCAGTGCTGACGTTCCAAACCGACCAGTCCTTCGGCTCCCTGGCGGCCCGGATGGCCGCCCGCGGGCTGATCGAGCGGGTTCCGGGGCCGGGCCGTGCCGTGCGACACCGGCTCACCGAGGAGGGCGCGCGGCTGCGCGCGGCCGGCCAGGACGCCGTGGACGCCGTCTTCGATTCCTCGTTCCGCGCCCTGTCGGCCGACCAACTCGACCAGCTGGGCGCGCTCCTGGACGCGGCCCTCGGGCCCGACCCGACCGCGTAGTGGAAGGCCGGCCCAAGCCCTCTGGTGCCGCGCCGCCTGCCCGGCATGATCACGCGAGGCGCACATGGTCAGCCCGCGGCGAGCAGGTCGACGGCCGGTCGAGTCGGGACCGCCCGCTGCCGCTCCGCGGCGAGGAACGGCCCTTCGCCGCTCGGGTCCATCACGCCGGACTCGGCCCAGCTGAAGCGGCCCGCGAGCACCTCCTGCGCCGCCGTGTAGTTGCGGGCGTCGTCGTTGCGCCACAGCGCCGCGAAGGACGCCTCGACCCGGCGTCGCGCCTGCCGGCAGAACAGGTCGGCCAGGTCGGTCGCGGTCGGCTCGCCCTCCTCGTCGAGCATCCGGGCCCGCACGACCGCCGCGCTGATGGCGAACAGTTCGGCGCCGATGTCGACGAGACGCCCGAGGAACGCCTGCT
This sequence comes from Frankia sp. CeD, assembly GCF_000732115.1. NCBI lineage: Bacteria > Bacillati > Actinomycetota > Actinomycetes > Frankiales > Frankiaceae > Frankia > Frankia sp. CeD. The sequence goes on along the minus strand of NZ_JPGU01000012.1, from coordinate 38,991 downwards.
TCTTCTCCAGCCCGCCCTGCCAGCGAGCCATCCCGTAGAAGGTCGACCGGGCGAGCTTGCGCGCCGAGCGCTCCACGAAGCGCAGGTGCGTGCTGAGCCGGCCGAATTCGAGGAACGAGCGCGGCGACGTCCCACTGCCGACGGCGAGGCCGGGCAGCCAGCGGCCGTAGAAGGCAGCCGCCCGTCCGGCGCTGCGGGCCTTCGCCGCGACCGGCGCGTCCGGGGAAATGATGTCGCCGGCCACCGCGAGGTGGGTGTCCACGGCCTCCCGCGCGATGAGCAACCGCATGATCTCGGTGGAGCCTTCGAAGATCCGATTGATGCGCAGATCGCGTAGCATCTGCTCGGCCGGTACCGGTCGTTCCCCCCGGTTGGCCAGGGACTGGGCGGTCTCGTACCCGCGGCCGCCGCGGATCTGGACCAGCTCATCGGCGATCAGCCAGGCCATCTCGCTGGCATACAGCTTGGCCAGGGCAGCCTCGATCCGGATGTCCCCGCGTCCCTCGTCGGCCATCAGGCCGGACAGCTCCAGCATCGCCTCCAGCCCGAACGTGGTGGCGGCCGTGAACGCGATCTTCTGGGCGATGGCGTCGTGCTGGCCGATGGGCCGGCCCCACTGGACGCGGTCCCGCGACCATTCCCGGGCGATGCGCAGCGCGTACTTGGCGCCGCCCACGCAGGTCGCCGGCAGGGCGAGGCGGCCGGTGTTCAGCGTCGTCAGGGCAATCTTGAGCCCATCGCCTTCCCGCCCGAGGCGGTCCGCGGCCGGGACCCGGACCCGCTCGAAGCTGGTCACCCCGTTCTCGATGCCGCGCAGACCCATGAACTCGTTGCGGTGCTCCACCTTCACGCCGGGTGCGTGGGCGTCGACGATGAAACACGTGATGCCNCCGCGATGACCGGCCGAGCGCGGGACGACCGCCATGACCACCAGCCGATCGGCGATCACACCGTTGGTGGTCCACAGCTTGCGGCCGCTCAGCTCGTAGGCGGCGCCGCCCTCGACCGGCACCGCCTGGCTGCTCATCCGGGCCGGGTCGCTGCCCACATCGGGCTCGGTCAGCAGGAACGCGCTGATCTCCTCGCGGGCCACCTTCGGCAGATACGTCCGCTTCTGCTCCTCGGTACCGAACCCCAGGACCGGCTCGGCCACGCCGATCGACTGGTGCGCCGAGAGCAGCGTGGGCAGGCTCGAATGCCACGAGCTGGACAGTTCAAGCGCCCTGTTGTAGTACACGGTGGTCAACCCGAGTCCGCCGTACTCCTCGGGGATCTTCATGCCGAGGGCGCCTATCCGCCGCAGCCCGTCGATCACCTGCTCGGGCAGCCGCCCGTCCCGCTCGATCTGCAACGGGTCCACCGTTTCCCGCAGGAACGACTCGAGCTGGGCCAGGAACGCCTCCCCCCGCCGCCGGTCGCCCTCCTTCGGCCGCGGGTGCGGGGAGATCAGATCGAGCCGGAGATGACCGAGGAAAAGCTCCTTGCCAAACGAGGGAAGCCGCCACTCGGCCTCCCGGGCCGCCTCGGCGACCCTGCGCGCTTCCCGTTCTCCCACCTGCGCCATGTCTCGCCTCCCCGTCCGTGAGCGGCATCCCGTCCGTCAGCGGTATGCAGTCCGTCAGCGGTATGCAGTCCCTGCCTACCCGTACTCCTACCCGCACCGCGCCCATCCGCACGAGCTGGGTGAGCCCCACCGAGCGGTGTAGATCGGGGCTGCTGGACCCCCATCCCCAACACGATCATCAGCCACCCAACGCTGAGCGGGTACGCGCGGATGATCCTGATCTGGCTTCTCTCCCACACACCCGAGTACTTGGCCACCGTCAACGCGGACGCTGTCGAGCGCGAGTTCCGGGGCTGGGGTCGGCGGGTCGTTGCCGCCGCTCTCAAGGAGCTTGAATCCTCCGGGCATCTCGTTCGGAGACGGGTTCCGGGTCCGGGTGGTCGGGTGATCTGGGCTCCGTTGGCGGTCCGGGCCATGCCAGAGAGTGGTGATGCGAACACGCCAGCGGAACTACCGGTTTCGGATGGTCCGTCAGCGGAACGTCCGTATGTGGATAACCCCAACCACAGGGCAGAAACCACCCCGCCCGACCCGATCGAGGCCAGCACCGCGGAGGACGACCCGCCGGATCCCCGCCCCTCGCTGCCCTCTCCCGACCCCAGCGCGGCCAGCTCCACCACAGGCAGCAAGGCAGGCGGGGAGTCAGCTCCCGCCGTACCCGCCGGTGCCGACCTGGTCCAGACGCTGATCGACCTGGTCCGTGCGGTGACCGGGCAGACGATCGACCGGGACCTTGCCGGCAAGGGGGTGGCGATGGTCCTGCGGGCGAAGGACGGCACACCGCGGCCTGTGTCGGATCCGGTGGCCTACCTGCGGACAGCGGTCGAGACGGCGCCCACACGGTTCCTGGAGACGTTCGTCCCGCCGCGTGCGGGCAGCGCCCACAGCCGGCCGCGGCGCGGCTTCGACCCGAACGCGACGATCCACGAGCCGCGTGGCATGACCGGCCTGGACATCGACCCTGCTACGGGGTGGCCGGTCGACATGAACCCGGGTGGACGCCCGCTGCGCCGGAAGGAGACCGCCCGCGCCTTCGAGGCTGAGCAGGCCCGGGTCACAGCGTCCGGTCCGGCCGGTGACCCGTCGAAGCTGGTGTGCCTCACCCACCCGACGGCCACGTTCCACCCGGACGGGACGTGCCCGGAATGCCGCCCAGCAGCCACGCACACCGCCGAACCGGGATGGACGGCGTGGATGTCTGCGCCCACGCCCCGTACGGCCAGCACGGGCCTGCCTGCGTGGTGTGGCTCCTGCGGTGGGGACGCCGGTCACTCCCCGGCCGTCATGCAGGCCAACCCGTCGTACCGGACGGACACCGGCCGGCCCCGCGGCACCCCTTGCCCCCGGTGCCACCCGGATGGGATCCGCGCCAGCGCATGAACGGGCATCGGACACCCCTCGGGCCGGTCACTGGCGCTGGCGTGGTCGGCGTGCGCCGGCCCGGCGCGGGTCACCAGCGACCGGTCCGTGTAGGCGCCGGCGAGCTGACCCCGGCGCAGCATCCATGCTCCGCCGTCACGTTCCCACCAGGACGGCACGAGCAGATGCCGCGGGGTGTCGGCGATCTGCTCGTGCCAGCGGGAGCNGGGATGCGTCNCCTGGCCGGCCAGGGCGNGGGCATGAGCCCGCCACTGTTCCGGCGCCATCAGGACAGGATCTCCGCGGCGACCCGGTGGAGGGCGGGGCAGAGCCCGACCTCGTCCCGGTAGTGGGTGAAGTCGGAGAGGATGTCGGCNGCGTTGACGAGGATCGCGTACCGGCCGGACGGGCTCGACAACACGTNCGCGAACGTGGTGTAGATCCGGGAGGCAACGTCAGGGACGGCCAGGGCGGTGCAGTACAACCGGGCCGCGCCGTAGCCGGCGACGTTGGTGCCCCAGTGCTCCCAGTCCAGGATCATCAGGTTCGGGACGGTGACGTTGCCCCAGTGCAGGTCGAGATGTTCGGTGCTGCCCCACCCTGGCACGGCATCGGCCGGTGCAGGACGACCGAACACGGCGTGCAGCAGGTTGGTGTACCGGTCGATCCGGTTTCCCCAGATCTCCCGCCCGGTCGGCTGCCGGGAGAGCGCGTCCAACGATGCACGCAGGTCCGCCAGCCACGCCGAGGACAGGTCGAGCGGCCGCCCCAGGTACTGATCCCCGGGTGTGGCGGGCGGGNCCGGCACGNAGGNCATCAGCTCGGCGCAGACCGGCACCGGCACAGGGNCGGGGNGGGTCCATTCGGCGCTGTCGAGCAGCGTCGGTTTACAGATCCCGGTCAGGGGCCCGGCGTCGCGGGTACCGTGCCACGGCTCCACGTCCATGGCGTCTTCGAGGAACGGGGCGNCCCGCAGCCNCGCCGTCTCNCCGNGGNGGGTGNCCGGCCCGCCGATGACGTTCCCGGACGCGCTGAGGGCCGGCGCGCCCTGCGGCTGCACCCCGAGCTGTGCGGCGCCGTCACGCCAGACCGACCCCATCCAGGCGTCGTCGACCCGGACCGGCACCCACCTCATCGCCTGCTCACTTCCCCTTCGGCTGGCAGTTCGACCCCTTGTTACCGGTATCGGACGGGGTGCAGGACGGGGCGCACGACGACGCCGGGGCGCACTTCGGGTTCGGTTTGCACGCCATCGGCACTCCGACATGCCGGCGGGCCTGGTCGAGCGCCTCGACCTGGGCGCCGAACGCCTCCCCGGCCAGGATCGCGCCGAGCCCGGTCCGCCGGACGTTGCCGCGACCGCATGGCGGGTGAANACACACGGAGACACCGTGCCATCCGGCAGAACCGCGGCAGTGCCGTGCCCGCAGCCCCCGCACGTGTCGGCCACGTCGACGCCGGCCGGCGCGGCACGACCGAATCCGCGGGCCTGGTCGCGGCCGGTGTCGGTGACCCCGAGGGCGACCAGGTCGGCGTGTGCGGCGTCGATGTCCGCACCCGCACCGGTGTCGATCAGGCCGACACGCAGCGGTACCGAGCGGCGGACCGCTTCGGCGATGTTCGCGCGGGTCCGGGCATGCGAGCCCGGCCCGCCCGTGACCGTCTCATGGCCGGCTGGGTCGGCCGCGTAGTGTAGCTGGTCGCCAGCCGCACCCCGGGCAGGGTGAAGACCTTCCACAGGGCGGCCGTGACGTGCAGCAGGTTCGTGTAGATCTCCACCTGTAGTCCGGCGGCCAGCGCATGGCCGACCAGGCCGGCCAGGCCGGGGTGCAGCGTCGGTTCCCCTCCGATCAGCTGCACCATCCCCACACCGAGCTCGGCCGCGGCGTCGATCACCGCACGCCAGTCGGCCGCACTCATCGTCCCGTGGTCCCCGAGCGGCGACGAGTCCGCGTAGCAGTGGCCGCATGCGAGCTGGCACCGGCCGGTGATCTCCAGCCATAAGAACGTCGGGGCCTCAGCAACAACAGTCATGATCGTGCTCCCTCGCGTTGAGGTTTACCTCCGGGCGGCTACCCGGCGGCGCGATCAGAGGTCGTCGTACTCGCCGCGTTTCACCGCGGCGACGAGATCGGCCCACGCCTGCGGCGTGATCCTTATCGGGGGGCCGAGGGACGAGCGGATCAGGACCCGGTGCTCCCCGCGGGCTACCTCGACCACGTCGACCGCGTTCCGGTTCATCCGTGACGGGCGGCGCCACGGCGATGTCACGTCGGCCGGGGCCAAGCTGGACGGCTGCACGGGACGGGTCCTCTCATGGTGGGGCCCGCCTGCCGCGGCGGAGCGGGTCGGCGCCGGGGCAGACGGGGAACGTGGGGCCTCCCACCCGCAGGCCGGAATCCGGGACGCCTGTATCCGACAGGCGCCCCACCTCGGGTGGAAGGGCCGTGCGGGAGGAGACCGCCAGGTTTGTGGACGACGAGGCGGCCCCTCGTCTCAGGGGCCGGGCAGTCCGGCGGGGATCGCCGGCCGGGACGGCACCGACACCCAGCGCAGAATGTCCGGGTGTCGCGCGGCGTAGTCGTCGGCCGCGTCCAGCGAGGGGAAGCCGAGGACAGTCCCTACCGGGTCGTCGTCGTGGTCGAGGACGACCACCGTCCACAGCCGGTCGCCCTCGGGGTCGACTGGTGCCCGGCGAGCCTCAGCGACCCTGACCCCACGGACGACCCGGGTTCGCAGCGGCCCGTCCGGGTCAGCCACCGCAGCATCCCACACGGCNNGCGGTGTCCGGGNGGGGNGGGGNGGGNGGGGGCCGCCGCTCGCGTCTGCGGCTGGCCCTCCTCCCGCCCCGGCCACGGGGCCCTGCCCGGCCAGGGAACGCCCCGCGGCGGTGAGGGGCAGGCCAAGGCGGACCCGGTGGCAGGCGGAGGGCATCCGGCCGGCGGACCCGCCTGGCGCCCGCATGGGGGAAGTCACGATGCGCTCCTCTGCTGGTCCGGGAAGGTGGCCGGCGTGTGTCCCTCCGCGCACGACCCATCACACAGCGCGTGACACCTCGATGGGAGGGTGAGATCTTCTGTCCCATGGGTGGGAAAAAATGTCTCACCCATGGCGCACCGACGGCCGAGGGGAAACGTCGTGCACGCTGATGGGGTCGAGGCACTGAAGGCGCAGTTGGCCGAACGGTTCTGCCAGCTCCAGGCCGAGAAGGGCCTTACAGGCACTGAGCTGGAGAAACGCACCACCCACAACCGGAAGAACGCCTCCGCCATCCGCAACCGCGGCCGGCTCCCGACCCGCGACATCCTCCAGGCGTACGACCAGGTGTTCGGCACCCGCAGCGAGCTAACCGACCTCGGTGAACGAATCCGCGCGGCGCAGAAGGCGGTACGGCTGACCGAGTTGACCGCCGCGGCGGGGGNAGATATCCCCGAGCCGCAGGCCGCAGAGTCGGAAGGGGAGGNGAGGGGGACGGACAGGCGAACGTTCTTCGAGCTCACCGCGGCCCTTGCAGCCGACACCTATCGGCGGCGCGCGCGGCTCGGTCCTGATGCGCTGACCCTCGCCAGCCTTGATGGGGCGGTGGACCGTCACGCAGCCGCCTTCACGAGCACGCCTCACGACGCGCTCGCGCCCGAGGTGTTCAGGACCTGGCAGTCTGCGGAGAAGCACATCGAATCCGGGGTCAAGCCACGCGCACACGCGAAGTTGACCCGTGTGGCTGGGTTGTCCGCTTACATGCTCGCCCGGCTTGCCTTCAACATGGGCGACCAGGACGCATCCCAGCAACTCGTGATCCAAGCCCGGGACNACGCCGAACAGATCGATGACGATGTGCTGACGGCGTCTGTTGCCGCGATGGACTCCACTCTGTGCTTCTACAGGCAGCAGTACGACGAGGCGGCGAAGATCGTCCGTAAGGCTGGGGCAGTCGCGGATCNCCCCTACNCCCGGGCCCGCCTGTTCGCCTACGAGGCCCGCGCCTACGCCGCGTTCGGCGACCCGACGGCCACGCGGGAGGCGCTCGCACGCATGAATGCGGCCGTCATCGAGACACAACCACGGCCGGGGAGTTCCCCGTTCGGCCGAGCGAACGCCGACTGGTTCACCGCCGGGCTGCTCGCCCGGCTGGGTGCTGGTACGGAGGCCGAGCCGCTCGCGCGTCAGGCTGTCGAGGCGTTCGATAGCGGCCGGGCCACAGGCTTCGAGGACCACGGCCATGCCCTTATGGTCCTGGCGACTACTCTGCTTCGCCGTGAGCGTCCGGACCCGGCGGAAGCCGCGATGCTTGGCAGCCGCGCATTGGAGCTGGTAGCGGACCGGCCTACGCACACCGTCGTTACGCGCGCCTGCCGCCTCGTCAACGATCTCTCCGGGTACGGCTCGGTGCCGGAGGTGACCTCTTTCCGGGAACAGCTCACTACCGCCCCGCGTCCCGCTTTGATGGGCTGATGACGTTGGAACTGGCCGAGCCCACGCCCCAGGTCTACGTGCCGACCGTGACAACCCGCCGGCTGAGCCTCAGCGGCTGGACAGCCGTGGACATCCCGGCGTACACGGCGATGGCAGCCCACCCGGATATGAGCGCGTACACCGGTTCACCGGCAGACGAGGGCGCGGTCTGGCGAATGTTCGCTTTCCAGGTGGGGCACTGGGCGTTGCAGGGGTTCGGGNTGTGGCTCGCGCATGACCGGACGACCGGCGAGTTCGTGGGCCGGGTGGGGCTGTACGAGGAGTACGGCTGGCCCGGCACCGAGGTGGCCTGGACCATCCGCCGGGAACGGTGGGGCGAGGGCCTCGCTACCGAAGGCGGCGCTGCGGCCCTGGAGTATGCCTTCGAGGTGTTGGCCCGGGAGCGGCTGATCAGCATCATCCACCCGGAGAACGCGGCCTCGATCCGTGTCGCGGAGAAGCTCGGCCTCGCTCTGGCCGAAGGTCCGGTAGACCGGGGCGGGAGACCCCGGAACATCTACGCGATCACCCGCCACGACTGGGCCGCTCGCCGGCAGGCCAGCGCCCCCGCCGACACAGGCTGAGCGGCCGAACCGGGAGGCCGCATGTGATCGTATGGGTGGCCATAAGATCACTCAGAACACCCGCGGTCGGCCCGCCTTCCCTCGCTGCGAAAGAAGTGCGAAGGAACTGCGAAAGAACCCCCGGGTGGCCGATGTTGACCTTCGCGGAGCCGGGAAGGTCAACATCCACGGTCGGCGCACACAGACCGGACCGCCTCCGTGGCCTGGCGGAGCGTGTCGAACAGGCTTTACGCGGCCGGGTCCTCCGCCTCGCCGCGGCCGCCAGCCCGAAGCCGCACTTCGAGGTGCATCCGGACGGCGCTGTACCGACGGTCCCCCTCCGGGGACGACACCCTGATCACATCCATGACCTCGGCGAGCACGGTCGCTGCCTTCGAGCCGAATCTTCATGCTGCCCATTCTCCGTGCGTGGTGTGCCGGCCCGGCCTCCCGGGGTCGCTGGCCCGTCCCGANCGGGACGGCACGGGCCCGGCGGCCCTTCGCCACGATGTGGATCACGTCCTGGGTGAAGTCGACGTCTTCGACGGTGAGGTTCGCGATCTCGGCGCGACGCGCACCGGTGTCCATGAACAGGCGGATGATCGCCTCGTCGCGGCGGGACACCAGGTCCCGGCAGGCACAGCCGGCGAGCAAAGTCCGGATCTGATCGTCGGTGAGAACGGGCACCGGCTGTTCGGGGACGACGGGCGGGCGCATCCGGTCGAGCGGCGACCGGTCGAGATCCTCTTCCTCGGCGAGCCACTGGCCGAACTGCTGCAACGCCCGGAAGACGAGGGACACGGTTGCCGGGGCGTGGGTGGCCGCGTAGTCCGCCAGGAAGGCTTCGACGTGGGAGCGTTCCAACTCGGCCGGGTCGGCCGGGCCGCCGTTCGCGGCGAGGTGGCGGCCAAGCGCGCCGCGCTCACCCGTCTCGACGATCATCTGATCGGCGGCTGAGATGCCCCACTCCCCCCGACGGCGGCCCGGCAGGCGTGCTACACCGGTTGCTACAAACGGTCGGATTTCCCGGCCCCAGAGGCGCCCCGTCGGGGGGTTCGGGGGGTCGTCCCCCGACTAGCATCGCGGCTGCTGGCGCAGTTGATCGCAGATCAACAAGCATGCGGAACCAGCCCGTGGGCGCGGCAGGGATCGAACCTGCGACCACTCGCTTGTAAGGCGAGCGCTCTTCCGCTGAGCTACGCGCCCGGGAGATGACGAGGCCGACTAAGACTACGCAGCGGCGAGCCCCGGCGGGAGCCGGCCCTCCACGACTCCCCAGACGCAGGCCGGCTCCCGCAAGGACGATCTTAGAGGATGGCGAGCGCCTTGAGGTACTCGGCCTGGTCCCGCGCGTCGGGGATGTTGTTGACGACCTTCCAGCGGACAACACCCTCCTTGTCGATGACGAAGGTGCCCCGCAGGGAGATGCCCCGCTCCGCGTTGAAGACGCCGTACGCGCTCGCGACGGCGCCGTGCGGCCAGAAGTCGGCGAGCAGCGGGAACTCGTAGCCCTGCTGGTCGGCCCAGACCTTGTGGGCGAACGGCGAGTCGACCGACACGGCCAGCACCTGGACGTCGTCGTTCTGGAACGAAGCGAGATCGTCCCGCACGGAGCACAGCTCGCCCTGGCAGACGCCGGTGAAGGTCAACGGGTAGAACAACAGGACCACGTTGCGCTTACCCTGGAACTCGGACAGCGTGACAACCTCGTTGTTCTGGTCCTTCAGCGAGAAGTCCGGGGCGACGGAGCCAACCTCGACGGCCATGGGCTCTTCCTCTCCACAACGGTGGGGAACTGATCAGGGACCGGTGACCACAACGGGTGATCACTACGGCGGCGGGCCCCGCGCCAGATCCGGCGAAGGTACTCACCGATCGGCATGGATGTCCCGATCCAGCATGCCATTGCCGGCTACCTCGAAGCTGGCCACCCATCCGCGGCGTGCCCTACACGACCTTCCGGATCTCCGCCGTACCGCCTGGAACCGCACCCGACCTGGACGTTCACACGCATGCTCGACAATCAGATCACGGCGATCAGATCGGGACGAAGGGTGTCCTTCCCGGTCCGGTGACCCCGATGCGGCGGGNGCGCGGGNTTTNGAGGCCAGAGTGCCCTAGTCTGGCCGATCGACGCGGGAGCCGCACCCGCCGGACATGCGTGGGGGCATGGTGCCGTGCCCCGCGGCCACCACTGGTATGGACACCGATGAGGACAGGGCCACGTTGACCAATCAGAGTTCCACCCCGCACGGATACCCCGCCCGGGAACCCCACCCGATCGACGGGCCGGGCACATCCACCGGCGGATTTCCGATCTATGCGTTTCGTGAGTCTCTGACCGGCCACGAACCGCAGCAAGGCTACCCCGCCACCCCCGACTACGGGACACCGGGTCTGGCCGGACCACCTGGTTCCCCCGACACGTTCCAGGGGTCCGGCCTACTCGGGAGGAGGCGTAACCCCTTCGCGGTGTGGCTGGGTCTTCCTCTGATCACCCTGGGTGTCTACCCGTTCGTCTGGATCTACCGGACGAACAAGGAACTCGCCGAGTATGACCGGCGCATCGAGGTGAACCCGACGTTGTCGCTGCTGGCCTTCCTGATCGGCTGGGTAATCATCGTCCCGCCGTTCGTCGCGGCTTGGCGGCTCGGCACCCGCGTCCGCGACGCCCAGCGTGCGGCCGGGGTAGCCGAGACGAATCCGGTCCTGGCCTTCGCTCTCTTCCTCATCGGCGGCGGCGCGCTGGTCCTGCAGTTCGGAATCAACCGCATCTGGGACCGCTACCCCGGGGCGGTCGAGGGCCAGCAGGTGCCGCTCTACCGGTGACCGCCCTACCGGTGACCGCCCGCCGCCCGGCCCACCTGGAGCGCCGCCCACGGCGGCGAGAGACGCCCATACACCCCGCGTACGTCCCGGAGGCACGCGAGCACGGCGGTGCGCGCCTGCCTCGACCCGGACCCCGAAACCGGGGGAACCGGCCCGAACCGACCAGGCCCGGCCGAACCGACCAGGCCCGGCCGAACCGACCAGGCCCGGCCGGGCCCGGACCGGCCAGGCCCAGCTGGGCCGGACCGGGCACCCTGGGTCAGCGGTGACGCACCCGCTGCGACTTCGGCGCCGCCAGCCGCTGGCCGGACCACTCCTGGGCGACGCTCAACGTGCTGGTCTGGACGAGACCCGCGGTGGGCACCGCGTCCAGCACGTCACTCGGCTCGACATGGCCGGCACGCCCGGCCTTGGGCGTCAGCAGCCAGATCACGCCGTCGTCGGACAGCTGCCGCCGTGCGTCGATGAGGGCGTTCGCCAGGTCCCCGTCATCCTCCCGCCACCACAGCAGGACGATGTCGACGACGTCGTCGGAGTCCTCGGGGACAAGCTCGGTCCCGCTGGCGCTCGTGACGGCGTCCAGCAGGTCCTGGGCGATGTCGTCGTCCTCGTTGAGCGACTGCACCTGGGTCCCGGCGGAGACTCCCAGCCGCTCCGCTCGGCGCTGACCCTCGGCGTTCGCCGCGGTCGGACTCACCCTCCACTACCTCCTGCTCGTATGTCGACGCTCCGCGTAGCCGCGAGGGCGTCCCGTCTCGGTGGACGCATCCAATGATGATCCTCATCGATCGGTGCNCCTCGACCTAGTCCACCGGACCTTCCGGTGACTGCGCAAGTGCCACGCCGTCGGTTGTGGACAAGCGANGGCGTGGTCAGCNTGATGTGNCNCCCCGCCAGTACCCCGGAGAGAGCGGAATCATCCCGCCAGGAACGACATCCGGACCGTTCGATCGGGGTTGTCCACGTTGAGGTCCACCAGCGCAATGGACTGCCAGACCCCGAGCGCGAGGCGGCCGTCGATCACCGGGACCGTCAACGAGGGCGGGATGATGGCCGGCATCACATGCGAGCGGCCGTGACCGAGCGTTCCATGTGCGTGGCGCCATCTGCCGTCGGCGGGGAGCAGATCCGCGAGCGCCGCGAGCAGGTCGGCATCACTACCGGAGCCCAACTCGAAGATGGCCACGCCGGCCGTGGCATGCGGCACGAAGACCGACAGCAACCCATCACCGGAACCGGCAAGGAACCGCCGCGCATCGGGTGTGAGGTCCACCACACTTTCTCGCCGGCCGGTGCGCACGGACAGCGTCGTCGTCTTCATCCGGGTCTCCATCAGGGTGATTGTCCACCACGGCGGGGCCCGGCATCGGCCGCACTACGGACGACATGCCAACAACGCACCGCACATCGCCCAGGTCCCGACCCGGAAGTAACAAGACGTACGTGACGAGGCAGCTGCGATAGAGCACGATGGTCCATGACAGGCCCGTTCTCCGGGTGACCCCCCTCTCGGCCACCGAGGGTCGGCCATCACCCAGAGCACAGGCGTCGTATGGGATGAGCGAGCGGCCGGGATGCGGCGGCGCATTGATCATGCATGTTTCCACCCCGGTACGTTGCGAAAGTGACCACTGGGCCGACGGTCATACGATCAGGACCTTTTCGCATGGTCGTGACGGCCCCGGGAAGCTCGAGGAGCAGGAGAAGGCGTGGCGCAGGACACACCCCGGAAGTTCTCGGTCATCACCGATGGGCTACCGAGTCAGCTGCCGGATATCGATCCCTCCGAGACCAGCGAGTGGCTGGAGTCGCTCGACGCCGTCATCGAGGAGTCCGGCCGCGGCCGGGCCCGCTTCCTCATGTTGAAGCTCCTCGAACGGGCCCGGGAGAAGGCGGTCGGTGTTCCCGGTCTCACCAGCACCGACTACATCAACACCATCAGCCCGGAGCGGGAGCCCTGGTTCCCCGGCAACGAGCACATCGAACGCCGCATCCGGGCCTATATCCGGTGGAACGCGGCCATCATGGTGAGCCGCGCCAACCGCCCCGCGTNCAATGTCGGCGGTCACATCGCGACCTACGCCTCAAGCGCGAGCCTCTACGAGGTGGGCTTCAACCATTTCTTCCGCGGCAAGGACCATCTCAGTTCCTCGCCGGGAAGTGCCTCGGGTGACCAGATCTTTATTCAGGGTCACGCGTCCCCGGGCATCTACGCCCGCGCCTTCCTGGAAGGCCGGCTGACGGAGAAGCAGCTCGACGCCTTCCGGCGCGAGGGCGAGTCGGGCGGCCTGTCGTCCTACCCTCACCCTCGGCTCATGCCTGATTTCTGGGAGTTCCCCACGGTTTCGATGGGACTCGGGCCGATCGGCGCCATCTACCAGGCCCGGTTCAACCGCTACCTGCTCAACCGCCAGATCAAGGACACCTCGGGCAGCCGGGTGTGGGCGTTCCTCGGCGACGGCGAGATGGACGAGCCGGAGTCAATCGGCGCGCTGGGCGTGGCCGCCCGCGAGGAGCTCGACAACCTCATCTTCGTGGTCAACTGCAACCTGCAGCGCCTCGACGGCCCGGTCCGCGGCAACGGCAAGATCATGCAGGAGCTGGAGTCGCTGTTCCGGGGCGCCGGCTGGAACGTCATCAAGGTGGTCTGGGGCCGCGACTGGGACCCGCTGCTGGCCAAGGACACCGACGGCGTGCTGGTAAACCGCATGAACACCACGCCGGACGGGCAGTTCCAGACCTACTCGACGTCGTCGGGCGAATACATCCGGGAGCACTTCTTCGGCTCGGACGCCCGGCTGCGCCGGATGGTCGCGGACCTCTCCGACGACGATCTGCGCAAGCTCTCCCGCGGTGGCCACGACTACCGCAAGCTCTACGCGGCCTACAAGGCGGCGACCGAGCACGCGGGCCAGCCCACGGTCATCCTCGCGCACACCATCAAGGGCTGGACCCTGGGCAAGGACTTCGAGGCCCGCAACGCCACCCACCAGATGAAGAAGCTGACCAAGAGCGAGCTCAAGGAGTTCCGCGACCGGCTCTATCTGGAGATCCCGGACTCGGCCCTGTCGGGTGACCTGCCGCCCTACTGCCACCCGGGGCCGGACTCTGAGGAAATCGCGTACATGCGGGAACGCCGGGCCGCGCTCGGTGGGTCGATCCCGCGTCGGGTCGTGCGGGCCAAGCCGCTCCCCCAACCGCCAGCGAAGATCTTCGACGAACTCCGGAAGGGCTCCGGCAAACAGCCCGTCGCCACGACGATGGCCTTCGTCCGGCTGCTGAAGGACCTCATGAAGACCAAGGAGATGGGCGCGCGCTTCGTGCCGGTCATCCCCGACGAGGCCCGCACCTTCGGCATGGACGCGATGTTCCCGACGGCGAAGATCTACTCACCGCACGGGCAGCGCTACGAGGCCGTCGACCGCGAACTGCTGCTGTCCTACCAGGAGTCCGAGACCGGTCAGATGCTGCACGAGGGCATCAGCGAGGCCGGGTCGATGGGCTCGGTGATCGCCGCTGGCACGGCGTACGCCACCCACGCGCAGCACATGATCCCGGTCTACGTCTTCTACTCGATGTTCGGCTTCCAGCGCACCGGCGACCAGATGTGGGCGCTCGGCGACCAGCTCGGCCGCGGGTTCCTGCTCGGGGCGACCGCCGGTCGGNCCACTCTCAACGGCGAGGGCCTGCAGCACCAGGACGGCCACTCCCTGCTCCTGGCGTCGACTAACCCGGCCTGCGTGGCCTACGACCCCGCCTTCGCCTTCGAGCTGACACACATCGTCCGGGACGCGCTCGACCGAATGTACGGCGAGCGGGACGACAACGTCTTCTACTACCTCACTGTCTACAACGAGCCGGTGCCGCAGCCTGCCGAGCCCGCGGGTCTCGACCCGGCGCAGATCATCTCCGGGATGTACCGGTTCCGCTCGGCCGAGGACCTGGCCGGCGGGCTTCCGGCGGCGGGGGCCGGCGTGGGCTCCCCGCCGCGGGCGCAACTGCTGGCCAGCGGGACTTCCATCCACTGGGCGCTGGCGGCGCAGGAGATCCTTGCCGCCGACTTCGGGGTCGCCGCCGACCTGTGGTCGGTGACCTCGTGGAACGAGCTTCGGCGAGATGCGCTCGACTGCGACCGCGCCAACCTGCTCAACCCCGAGGCCGACGACGCCGTGCCGTACGTGACCCGTGCCCTCGAAGGGGCCGCCGGCCCGGTCGTGGCGGTCTCCGACTGGATGCGCGCGGTGCCCGACCAGATCTCCCGGTGGGTTCCGCAGCCGTTCACCTCGCTGGGCACCGACGGGTACGGCCGTTCCGACACTCGGGCCGCCCTGCGCCGGCACTTCAAGGTCGACGCCGAGTCGATCGTCGTCGCGACCCTGGAAGCCCTCGTCCGGGCCGGTGAGGTCAAGGCCACCACGGTCGGGGACGCGATCAGGCGATTCGGGTTGCGTGCCGACAAGGCCGGCCTGGACGGGCCCGAGGCGATCGTGGCCGGCATCAGGATCGTGGCCGGCGCCGAGCAGGACGAGCGGCCGATCTCGGGCTGACCGACCCACTCAGGCCCCGGACCACTCAGGTCCCGGATTGCCCAGGCCTTCGGGCCATCCGGGACCTCCCCGGCGCCGACGGAGCCACCTGCGGGCTCCCCGGCGCCGGGGCCCGAGGTCACGGTGCCGGACCGGACCCCCGCGTGGCCCACCCGGCGCGGAGCCCGGGTGGCTGGGTCCGGAAGGTGGGGCCCGGAAGGTGGGGCCCGCGCGANGGANCCCNCCACNCCNCNCCCGCCGGACCGGATCCCACGGCACCGGAGCCGCCGGGCCGTCCGGCCCCACCGCGCCCGCATCACCGCCTCCAGACCGACCCATCCGGCCCACCGCGCCCGCATCACCGCCTCCAGACCGACCCATCCGGCCCACCGCGTTCGGGCCATCGCCTCCAGGCCCGCCCATCCGGCCCATCCGGCCCACCGCATTCGGATCGGTACCTCCGAGCCACCCCGGCCGGGCAGCGGGCCGCGCACCGAACCCCTTGGCGTCCGATCTCGGCCCCGCGACCTCGGGTTTCATTCTCCGGGCCCACCGCGTTGCCCCCCTGCATCCAGGCGCGCCCGGTTCCGGCGGGCCCGGCCCGGACCCCCCGGAGGAGTTACCCAGCGCATCGGCACTGTCCGTGATGAACTCCACCGCGCTCGGCTTCATCGGGGTCCACCGCCGTCCCCGATTCGGTTACGCCCCGGGTCTTTCGCGGTACCCCATGTTCCACTTGATGACGCGTTGAGTTCCGCATCGCCGCCGCGGACACTAGTCTCTCGAGGGTGATGTCCAAAGGTTGGTCACGCGGCGTTACCAGCTGTGAAACCGCCGGCGGCGAAGCCCTCCGGCACGTACTCCCGGCCCCCGTCGGTGTCGGAGAGCAACGAAAACCCGCCTGCCGATCATCGCACGGCCACGTCGCGGTCCGGTACGGTCAGGCATCTGTCAGGTCGCTGTCAGGTCAATTGTCAGGTCAATCAGGAGCCGGCCGGCCAGCCGATAACCAGCCGACCGGCCGGCGCGCGGCTGCGGGTCGTGACGAGGCCCGCGCGGCGTCTGCTGCGACGGTCGAGGAGGACGAGGTGAATGGTGTGGCGACGACCACCGCACCCGCGGCGGCATCACCTGAACCGCGGACAGGCGGGAGCGCGGTGAGCCCACGGCGGTCCCAGTGCGGCGTCGCAAGCCGCGTGGACGGGACGGCGGCATGATCCTGCGGGCCCGTCGCATCGAGCGGCTGGAGGAACATCCCAACCTCCGCGGCATTCTCGGCATCCTCGCCCAACTCGTCCACACCACCGACACGGAGCTCGTCTCGCTCGCCGCCGCCTGGCGCAACTCGGGGTACCTCGCCGCTGCCCGGGACAAGGCGCTCTCCCCCGACTCTCCATTGATCGTCGAGGTGCTGGCCGCCTTCGACGCGTTGAGCGCGATCTACGCCGACGACCTCACCGGCGCGGAGTACGTCACCGTCGAACCGACGATCGCCGCCACGGCTCTGCGCGCGATGCGCGACGCGGTCGCCGCCTCCTACTCCCGGCCCATCCTCGGCCGCGCGGAGTACGCGGCACTGATGCGTCCGTGGCGCACGGTCTACCCCCGCGCGCGCTCGCACGAACCCGACCTCGGCCCGGCCGCGGCGGACGTGAAGCGGGTTCTCGCGGCACTCCCGGTCCTCGCCGGGCGCTGCCACGATCCGGACAGCCTCGAGGTCTTCGACGGCCTGCTGGTGTCCGCACTCACCCGCGACGACTCCGCGCATCAGATGGCGATGGACGCCGCCTTCGCGAGCGCCGTGGTGACCGGGCGTCGCCGGGTGTGGACCCTGGTCCGGCGCAGCGCCGCCGAGGGTTTCTGGCGGTTGTGCCCGTACTGCCGCGGCCATCGGGGCACCGATTCGAGCGAGGACCGGCGGGNCATGGNGCTGTGCGCCGACCTGGCCTGCGCGCTGCTCGTCGAGGATCTCCTCGATACCGACCAGTTCACCCGGCTGACCAGCCCGCTGCACACGCTCATCCCGTTGCAGCACCGCCGCGGTCGCTGACGCCGCCGCGGTCCGCCCGGCTGCCGGTCCACCGGCCCGGCTCAGCCGGATGCGCCGGGCCGCCGCGGCCGGTAGACGATCAGTCGGGCTCCGCCCGGAGTGATGACGATGCGTTCCACTCCCTCCGTGACCTCGCCGTCACAGGCGAACGGCAGCGGGCCGGGCTGACGGGATGAGATCGTGACCCGTTCGACCGTGTGTTGTTCGTACACCCGGCTGCGCCCGAGACGGCCGGTCAGCACCGCCCCCACCAGCCGGAGCCGGGCAAGCGACGCCGCGGCGTCGACCACCCGCAGGTCCAGCAGCCCTTCGTCGAGGCGGGNGCGGNAGGNGGGGGNGAANCCNTCGGGCTGGTAGATCCCGTTGCCGACGAAGATCAGCCAGACCCGGCGGTACTCGGAGTCGATCTCGACCTCGAACGGCGTTTCGTGGCGCAGCACCCAGCTCAGCGCGATGAGCATCGCCGGCCACTTGCCGATGCGGCGCTCGAACCGCGCACGGATGGCGACCATGTCCGGGTAACCGCCGAGGCTCGCGGTGTTCACGAAGATGCGGGAGAACCGACTGAACGTCGCGCCGATGCCCTCGGCCCGGCCGATGTCGACGGCGACCGCCGAACCCTCCCGTATCGCCTGCACCGAGTCACCCGCCCCGGCGAGTCCGACGTCCGCGGCGAAGTGGTTGAGCGTGCCCGCGGGGAAGACCGCCAGCGGCACGCCGTGCGCCAGCGCGGTCTGGGCGGCCGCGTTGATGGTGCCGTCGCCGCCGGCGACGCCCAGCACACGGGACCGCGCCGCCGCGGACCTCAGCACGGTTCTTACGTCGCCGCCCGCGTCGACCTCGACGACCCGGGCCCTGGGCAGGTCGGCCCGCAGCACGGCGAGCAGGTCCGTGTGGTTACCCGGACCGGAACGGGCGTTCACCACCACGGTAAGGCCGTCGCCGTCGGGCAGGGCGGGCGCCCACGCCGACGCGGGGCTGGCCCGGGCGGGGGCCCACGGCCGACGCGGCATCACCTTCGTCGTCGCCAGGCCCGCCCCTATCCCCAGCAGCACGCCGGCGGCCACGTCCCCGGGATAGTGCACCCCGACGTACACCCGGGAGAACGCCACCGCGGCGGCGAGCACAGCCACCGGCACCGCCGCGCCGGGTGCGTCCAACGCGACTCCGGTGGCGAAGGCGGCTGCCGACGCCGCGTGCCCAGAGGGGAACGAGAACGTCGTGAGATCCTCGCGAAGCCGCCGCAGCGGGGGAATCGTGTGAGTCGGTGGGCGGTCCCGGCGGAACACCACCTTCATCGGCCCGTTGGCGAGAACGCTCGCGACTCCCAGGGCGAGCAGGCCACGGACGGCCGCCGGGCGACGGCGTCCCTTCGTCGCACCGAGCGCCCCGGCCACCCCCCACCAGAGCAGACCATGATCGGCAGCGTGGGACAGCCGCGGCAGCGCCGGGTCGAGCAGCGGTCTGCCGCCGGCCAGCGCCGCGAACAGCGACCGGTCCGCACTGGTGAAGGCGTGCAGGAACGTCCGGCCCAGCGCGATGTCACGGCGCATGAGGATCCGGACGCGCCGACCGACCCGGTTCTCCGCGGGCCAGCGGGGAGCGGTCCCGTTTCCCGGCCTCGTCACCGACCTTGACGCCACGCCGGCACCGTACCCGTAAGGGGGACACCCAGATCAACTGGGATGAACTTCACATCCTCCCGAACTCCACGGAAGGAGCGAGCAGAAGGAGCTCGCTGTCAGGCCGCGCCTGTCAGAACGCGACCGTCAGAACGCGACCGGGGCCTGGCTCGCCCATCTCGGAGCCGGCGGCCGTGCCACGCCCCCGGGCCGGGGCAGCGCCCGTCGTGGCTCGACGGTGCGACCTGTCGGCAGGATCTCGCCGGTGTCCTCGAACAGAATCACCCCGTTACACAGCAGGATCCAGCCCTGGTCCCAATGCTGGCTGGCCACCCGGGCAGCGTCGCGATCCGCACTGTCCGCCGTGGGGCAGGGCGGACAGTGCGGGCAACCACGTCGCCGGAGCGCGGCTGTGCGTGAGGCGTCAGCGGGCAGGGGAACTGAGGACGGCTCGGGCGAGGAGGGCTCCGGGTCGTCGGTGGGCACCGGGGACGCCGATGCCGGGTCTGAAACGCGAACAGCTTGCACGAGCACCAGACGTTACGCCTCTCCGTAAGAAGCGTCACACCGAGGCGCGTGTGAAGGGGCCGACGTGTCTGCGACCCTTGACTCGCAAGTCAGCGTGGGCAACGGCCGTGACCAGCGCGGATGCGAAACGCGGCACATCGGGAACCAGCCGGACGGACCACGGGGTGTCTACAGCGAGATACCGGTAACAGGACCGGACCATCGGATCGGTAGGTTACGGGGCGGTGGCCGAGCGGTTCCGCCATCCTGACCGCAACAATGACGTGGGCCGGTTCCGCTGATGCGCCCACCTGCATGAACGGCGCCCGTTGTCCCCGGCGACCGGGCATCGACACGGCAGAGCCACGGACAGGCACCGGTGAACGGCCACGGACCCGGACATGCCCGGCCACAAGGGGGGGTACGGACGATGGACGGTGCCACGGGTGTCGGTACCGGTACCGACGCCTTCGGGGGCATCCCCACCGGCGGGGGNTTCGGCCCGCGTGCCGGCGGACAGCCGGTCGAGGTGTCGGTCGTCATGCCGTGTCTGAACGAGCAGGAGTCGGTCGGCGTCTGTGTGCGCAAGGCCCTTGCGGGACTGGCCACCGCGGGTGCCGCGGGCGAGGTCGTCGTTGTCGACAACGGATCCACGGACCGGTCGGCGGACGTCGCCGCAGCCGCAGGTGCCCGGGTCGTCCGCGAGACCCGGCGCGGCTACGGCAACGCCTACCTGGCCGGGTTCGCCGCCGCCCGAGGCCGGCTGATCGTGATGGGCGACGCCGACGACTCCTACGACTTCTCGGATCTGGGCGTCCTGCTCGCTCCGCTGCGCGCCGGGCGGGCCGACTACGTGCTCGGGTCGCGCTTCGCTGGAGAGATCCTGCCGGGAGCGATGCCCTGGCTGCACCGTTACGTCGGCAACCCTGTGCTCACCGGCATCCTGAACCGGCTGTTCGACGTCCGTTCCTCCGACGCGCACTCGGGCATGCGGGCCTTCAGCCGAGAGGCGTACCTGCGTATGCAGCTGCGCTGCGAGGGGATGGAGCTCGCCTCCGAACTGGTGATCGCCGCGGGCCGCGCCGAGCTTCGGATCGAGGAGGTGCCGATCACTTACCATCCGCGGGTCGGGGCCTCCAAGCTGCACTCCCTGCGGGATGGTTGGCGGCACCTGCGGTTCATGCTGCTGCTGGCGCCGAGGCACCTGTTCGTGCTGCCCGGCCTGGTGCTGCTGGCGCTCGGGATCGTGGGCCAGGCGGCGCTGCTGCCCGGCTCGCTCAATCTCGGCTTCCACCGGCTGGACCTGCACTTCTCGATCCTGTTCGCGCTGCTGGCGCTACTCGGCTGGCAACTGGTGCTGCTGGGGGTCTGCGCCGACGTCCACAACCACGCCCTCGGCTGGCAGGAGCGCCGCCGCTGGCCGCTGCCGCTCATCCACCGCCTGTTCACCCTCGAACGCGGGCTTGCGCTCGGCGCGGGCCTGTTCATCGTCGGATTTGTCGTGGACGTGGTCGTCCTCGTCCGCTGGCTGGTCAACAATCTCGGACCGCTCAACGAGATGCGCCCGGCCCTGCTCGCGATGACGCTGATGGTGTTGGGCGCGCAGACCGCCTTCGGATCCTTCTTCCTGCGGCTGCTGACCGCCGGACCCAGCGGGGGGCATCAGCGGGCGTCGGCCCGCGGTACCCGTGCCGGCACGGGTACCGGCACGGGNCCGGCACGGGTACCGGCACGGGTACCGGCACGGGTACCGGCACGGGCCCTGACGCGGGTGCGGGTGCGAGTGCCGGCGCGGGCTCCACCCAGGCCGAGGCGAGCGGTCCACGGGCCGACACGCCCGGCCTCGGCCTGTGCTTCGAGGCGCCGGAACACCCGGCCGAGGTCGTCAGGTTCTGAAAACGGCGGATATTCATCATGGCCGTCCTGGGCAGAATGGTCGTCTCGGGCAGACGCCGCTTTCCACCGCTGCCCGGTGACGCCGCGCCCGTCTCCCTATGCGATCCCGCTGTCTTCGGGGATGACCCCGCCTCCGGGAATGACCCCGCGGATGACCTCGCCGCCCCGGGCCGGGTGCCGTCCGGGGAGCACCCCGGCCCGCTCTACGGCCCGAACGCGCGGCGCCGTGAATCGGGTCCGGCCTCCGCCCAGCCGGCCCGACCCGCCCAGCCGGCCCGACCCGCCCAGCCGGCCCGACCCGCCCAGCCGGTCGCGCGGCATCTGCCCTTCGCGGTTCTCCTGGTCGCCGGGATGACCCTGCGGGTGGTCACCGGGTACGCCTACCGGCCGGCGTTCGAGTTCAGCGGAGACTCCTACGCCTACCTGCGACTTTCCACCCTGCACGCGCCCGACCCGATGCGGCCGGCCGGATACCCGGCCTTCCTGCGCCTGCTGTCGCACACCGGCGACCTGTGGTGGGTGACGGTGGTCCAGCACGTCGCGGGCCTGGCGCTCGGGGTGGGGATCTACGTCCTGCTGGTCCACCGCCGAGTGGCGGCCCCGGTGGCGGCCCTCGCCGCCGCGCCGGTCCTGCTGGACGCCTACCAGCTGGTCCTCGAGCACTACGTGATGGCCGAGACCCTGTTCGCGGTCCTGCTGGTCGCCGCGATGATCGCCCTGACCTGGTCGGC
Organism: Frankia sp. CeD; assembly: GCF_000732115.1. Classification (NCBI taxonomy): domain Bacteria; kingdom Bacillati; phylum Actinomycetota; class Actinomycetes; order Frankiales; family Frankiaceae; genus Frankia; species Frankia sp. CeD. Next base: position 16,892 of record NZ_JPGU01000012.1, on the reverse strand, counting down.
ACGACCGTCGGTGTGGGCGTGCGGGCTCGCCGGCCTGTTACTGGGCGGGGCGGGCCTGGTCCGCACCATCGGGGTCGCCATGGGTGTGCTCGCCGTGGGCTACCTGCTTCTTCGTCGCGTCGGATGGCTCCGGCCCGCCGCCTTCGCCGTGATGCTCGCCGTTCCACTCGTCGGATACGCGGGCTGGTTCCACCACGCGCACGGGAAGTACGCGCTCACCGGTGGGGACGCGGTGTGGATGTACGGCCGGGTGGCACCGATCGCCGAATGTGATCGCCTACACCTGAGCACGCGCCAGCTCGTCCTGTGCTCCCCGCATCCGGTGGCGGGGCGGCCCGATCCCAGCTACTACGTCTGGAACGGCAACAGCCCGCACTGGCGGCTCGACATGCCCGACGACAAGCGGGACGCGCTGCTGCGCGACTTCACCCGCCAGGTCATCCGGTATCAGTTCGGTGACTACGCCCGGATGGTCGGCGGGGAGATCGCGCACTACTTCGCCCCGGGCCGACCGGTCGGGCACCGTGACTGGCCGGACGCGACCTGGCGGTTCCCGACCGGTAACGAACCGCGCTACCTGCACAACGGCGAGCCACTGCTCGGCTTCCACGGGGACGCGCCCAGCCGCGTCATCCGCGAGCCGTCCGCCGGTTTCCTGCGGAGCTACCAGCATCTCGTCTTCACGCCCGGTCCGGCCCTGGCCGGGATGGTGATCCTTGCCGTCGTCGCGATCATGATCCCGGGACGGGACCGCCGTGCGCCGCCGGGGAACCGTGGCTCCCGGCGCCGGAGAGGCCTGCGGGACCGGGCCGCCGAAGATCGACGGCTGCGGGCGGACATGGCCCTCCTCGTGGCGGCCGGGGCCGCCACGCTCATCGNCCCGGCCGCGANGGTGTGCTTCGACTACCGCTNCCTNCNCCCCGTCCTCGTGCTCTNCCCGCCTGCCGCCGCGCTCGCGACCCGCCGGTTCGTGCTGCTCAATCGATCGCGCCGGGCGCCCGCGGAGGAGCCGGGGATCAACGGCTCCAGCCGAGCCCCAGCCGGGGTGCCTCCATCGCCGGGCAGGTGTCCATGACGACGTCCAGCCCGGCCTCGCCCGCACGCGCCGCGGCAGCCTCGTCCCGCACACCGAGCTGGAGCCAGACCCCCTTCGCGCCGATCTTCACCGCCTCGTCGACGAGCGGGCCGGCCAGCTCCGACCGGACAAACAGGTCGACGACGTCGACGGGAAACGGGATCTCGCTCAACGTCGCGTATCCCTGCTCCCCCGCGACCACGGGTGCCGAAGGATGCACCGGCACGACGTGCTTGCCGTGCCGTCGCAGGTAGTCCGCAATGCTGTAGGCGGTCCGGCGGGTGTCGTTGGACAGCCCCACCACCGCCCAGACCTCGGTGTCGGTGAGCATGCGGCGAATGGTGTCGTCATCTCCGAAGCGCATACCCGCATAACCGCCCATGCCGCCCGGTTCATCCGGACCGCGGAAGGACTTCTCAGTTCCCGGCAACGATTCCCGGCAACGGGGGCGAGAAGCACGAGCCCCGGTGGAGGCGGGCGCATAGGATCTTCACGTGGAGAACGTGGAGCTTTCCCCGCTTCCGGCCGCCGGGGGACGGCTGGCCGCCGGGGCTGGAGCCGGCGGTGAGTGACAAGCACGAGGTGACGCTGTCCGCCTCGGCCGAGCGGGACCTGTCGAAGCTGGCCGAGCTCACCCGCGGCGAGGTCCGTCGGTTCCTCGACGGTGCCCTGCGCGACGATCCGCGCAAGGCCGGCACTCCGATCCCCGGCGAGCAGGTCGGCATGCACGAGGCCAGCGGGCGGACCTGGCGGATCCTCTACCGGATCGACGCCAACACACGCTCTGTGCGCGTTATGGTCGTCGCGCCGCGAGGTGCCCGCTCCCGGATCGTGCCAACGATCGGCAACGCCCGCCCCGCAACCGGATGGCGCCGGGTCTGAGCCCGGGCGGTCACGAGGCCCGGGCGGTCAGGAGACGTTGACGCCGAAGTCCAAGGCGATCCCGCGCAACCCGGAGGCGTATCCCTGACCGACAGCGCGGAACTTCCATTCCCCACCGTAGCGGTACAGCTCACCGAAGATCATCGCCGTCTCCGTGGAGGCGTCCTCGGTGAGGTCGTAGCGGGCCACCTCCGCGCCGTTCGTCGCGTCCGTCACCCGGATGAACGCGTTGCGGATCTGGCCGAAGGCCTGCCGACGCGAGTCGGCATCGTAGATGGACACGGTGAACACGACCTTCGCCGCCTGCGGGGTCAGCATCCGCAGGTCGACGTTGATCTGCTCGTCGTCACCGCCGCCGCCACCGACCAGGTTGTCACCCAGGTGCTTCACCGCACCGTCCGGACTCACCAGATTGTTGAAGAACACGAAATAGCCGTCGGAGAGGACCTGGCCGGCGTCATTCACAATGATCGCGCTGGCGTCGAGATCGTAGGCGGCACCGGTGGTCTGCCGCACCTGCCACCCCAGGCCCACCGTCACGGCAGTGAGGTTGGGGGCGACCTTACTCAGCGAGACATTGCCGCCCTTGGACAGCGACACGGAGGTCATATCCTCACCTTAGTACGAATGGTCCCCGCCCTGCCGACCGGCGGGCCCTACGGCTCGATCAGGCGCCACCGGTCTGGTGTTCCCGGCTCGGAACGCGCCGCGCCGGTTGCCTCCAGCGTCGCGAGGTACGACATCGTGTCCATCACGGCGTTCTGCAGCGCCACCCCCCGCAGGTTGCGGAACGGCCGATGCCAGGTCACGTATCCGGCGACGTCCCAGACCCGCGAGGCACCCGCGCGCAGTCCCTCGACGACCTCGGACAGCCGGCCGGCGTGATGCGCGTCGAGCTCCGCGAGCCGGCGCTCCAGCCCGGTGAACCGGTACTCGTGCGCCGGCAGCACCTCCTCGGCCGGCAGGCTCCGCAGCCGGGCCAGCGAACGCAGGTAGTCCCCCAGCGGATCAGGAACGGCCTCCTCCGGCGCGGATACCCCGACCGCCGTCGAGGGCAGGACGTGGTCCCCGGAGAACAGCAGCCGGTTGGTCGGCTCCCAGAAGCAGAGGTGTCCCGGCGAATGGCCCGGTGTCCACAGCGCGGTGAGATCCCAGCCCGGGATGTCCGGCCGGTCGCCGTCTTCGAGGAGGATGTCGGGTCGCGATAGGCCCGGGGCCGGCTGCTGGTAGCCCGCCAGCAGCCGCTCGGTCATCTCGGCGGGCGCCCCGGCCCGGATCATCAGCTCGGAGATCCGGTCGGCGTAACCATGTTCGAAGTGCCGGAGCATCGCCTCGTCCAGGCGATGCAACGAGACCCACGCCCCGGATGCCTCCCGGATCCGGTTCGCCAGGCCGTAGTGGTCCAGGTGCGCATGGGTCACCACGACGCCCCGCACGTCGGCCACCGACATCCCGATCATCGCCAGTCCGGCCTGCAGCTCGTCGAACGCCTCGTCGAAGTCCCAGCCCGCGTCCATCAGGAACGGGCCCGTGGAGGTCTCGAAAACGTACACGAACACGTGCGCCGGTTTGGCCCAGGGCAACGGGACGGGAATACTCCACAGTCCCGGACGCACCTGCTCGACCGGTGGCAGGGGCCGACGCCACCGCGCGGCACCGTCCCGGCCGGCCCGCTCCACGGCCGGCTGCGGCCCGGTCTGACGCGGCACACCGACATCCCCGAGAGCAGCGTCCACGACCTCACCCACCCGTTTTCTCCGGCGCCCGACGGCGCGTGCATCGCGTACCGCGGCGCCCCGGGCCTGCGGCACCCGTCTCTGGGCCTGCGCCACCCGACGGAACCTTGGCGCGTCCCGGCCAACCTGTCATGCTATCCCGCNCCGCCNGGTCCCCCCCGACCGGGGCGGCGCCATACTTCCCCCCCGCCGTCACCGCCGTCACCGCCGTCACCGTCACCGCGCCGGTCAGGAGGGGCAGGGCAGAACGGTGAGGGATCCCGGTGCCCGGGAGCGCCGCCCGTCGAGATCGGTCACCGTGGCCGTGTAGGTGATCGCCCCGGCCACACGGGCCGGGCCCACCGGGCCGGACCACGTCGACCGGTTACCCGTCGCCCGGTCAAGGACCAGCGACACACTAGCCCTGCCTCCGTCGGGGAGGTTCACCACGAGCTCCGCGGCGAAGATGCCGGTCGCGTCCACGACGGACACCGTCACCGTGGACACCGTCACCGGGGACGCGGTCACCGGGGACGCGGTCACCGGGGACGCGGTCACCGGGGACGCGGTCACCGGGGACGCGGTCACCCTCGCGGCCGGCGCGCAGCCGGACGGGTACAGCGTCGTCGGCGCCGCGACCATCGACACCACCTGTGGCGAGCCGTCGACCCTGGCGGTGACCCGCACGTCGCCCCCGCCATCACCCTTGCGGGGCCTGACTGGAACGGTCACATCGATCGGTCCGGACGGTGCCGCCGCCCGATCAAGAGTGATCACCAGGGGGACGACGGCCCCCGGATCGATCCGCGACCGGCCGGGCACCACGGTTAGCCAGGACGGGCTGGCGCCGATCACGACGTCGACCGGCGCCGTGCCCTCGCCACGCAGGTCAAGCCGCCAGACGGAGTCGACGTCACCCAGGTCGACCCTGGTCGAGCTCAGGCTTAGGGCCGGGCCGGCGGGCCGCGCAGCGACCGGGACGGCCGGTGACCCGGGCGGCGGTCCGGTCCGCGGCCTCGCGGCGGTCGGGGCAACCCGTGGCGAAACCGACCCGATGCCGGTGCTCGGGGAGGCCGCGGACGCGGTGGAAAGGGCCGGACCGGCACCCGGCCGGGCAGTGACCGGGGCCGCCGTCACGTCCGCCGGCCCGTCCTCGTCACCGGGCGTGGGTGCCGGCGCTGCGACCGGCGCACCCGGCCTGCCTCCGGAGGAACCCGCACGATGGTCGCCGGCCATCCGCCCACGCACAACCACCAGACCCGCAACGATGACGACCAACACAGCCACCACAGCGATGATGCGTCCCCACCGGATCGGCAGGATCCGGCCTGAACGCCCCCAGGGAGAACGGTGACGTCCCGGCGATCCCGGGCCCCCCGCACCATCATGCGTCATCGTGACGAGATTAAGCCGACGGATTCTCGCTAGGGGACCAATTCGCTCGTTTCCGTCACGAAGTACGCCGAGATCTCTCTCGGCCCTCGGGNCGAGACGGGATGCCCCGATTCTCCCCATTGACCCCGTTGTCGCCGTTGTCGCCGTTGTCGCTGGCCTCCCGGCTCTCCCCGGTCCGCCGGCTGCGAGGCCTGCCGGGCGGCCCGCCCCGCAGCCGGCGCCCCCACCAGNCCCACCATGCCAACGTCTGGGTCACCAGCGCGAAGCCGAACAGCAGATCCTCGACCGGAGCGTGCGCGATCCGCGGGCCGAGGATCCGGCGGGGGTCGTAGACGACGATGCCGAACCCGGTGAGGATCCCATTGGAGATCAACTGGAACAACGCGATGATCGCATAGGAAGTCCAGAAAACCCGCCGGGTCAGCAGCCGGGTCCGCAGGACCCACAGGTCCATCGCGATCGCCAACGCGACCCCGACGACCGCCAGGGCCGTGTAGCTCACGGCCGATCACCATCGGGAGTCCCATCGGAACGCGTCGCGCTCGGATGGGCGGGCTCGTCGCCGACGTCCCAGCCCCGCACCGCGCGCACGGCCTCCAGCGTCAGGATCGCGCACATCGGCACCACGGCGAAGAACAGCAGCTCCTCCAGGGGAAGGCCCCCCGGAAGCAGGATCCCGGTGATGCGGCGCCGGTCGAAGCTCCAGTGCCCCGCGGAGACGGCGAACAGGTCCCAGACAACGAAGATCACGATGACGGGGGCGAGGGTCAGCAGCAGCCGAACCGGCCGGGCGTACACCCGGGTGCCCAGAAACACCTCAAGCGGCGCCGTTCCGAGCAGGCATCCCGCCAGGACCGCGAGGTAGCTCAGATGGCGCATCGGCGGCTCGGACGGCGCATCGACAACTCTCAGACAGCTCTCAGACGCCGAGCGAGGGCAACAGCGCTCGCGGCCGGATCCTCGACCCCGGTGAGGCCCCGCACGACCACCACGCGGCGCGCTCCCGTCGCAAGAATCTGATCCAGGGTATCCGGACCGACGCCACCGGTGACGAACCACGGCTTCACGCCCGGAGCGAACGGAGGAGCGTGCCGCGCGGCCAGCCGGGGCAGACCCAGGCCGACCGGCGGCCGGCCCTCCTTGGTGGGCGTGGCGTGCACCGGCCCCACGCACACGTAGTCGACGTCGGGGTCGGCGAGCGCCGCGAGGAACTGGTCGGGATCGTGCGNCGACTGTCCGATCAGCACGTCCGGGCCCACCAGGCGCCGGGCAAACCGCGGCGGGATGTCGCCCTGACCGACGTGCAGGATGTCGACCCCGGCGAAGGCGGCGAGGTCGGCGCGGTCATTCGCGCTGACCAGCACTCCCCTGGCGCCGGCGGCGGCCTGCACCCGCCGCAGCCCGCCGAGCTCCTCGTCCCATTCGAGCCCCTTCTCCCGGAGCTGGATCAGATCGACCCCGGGGGCCTCGGGCGTGCCGACCACGGCGCTCAGGAAGGCGTCGAACTCGGCCCGACGCGGCGTGCACAGGTACAGGCGGGCGTCGGCCAGCCGCCGCAACCNGTCCGCCCGGGCTGGCCCACCGGCGCGCGGCGACGATCCCTCAACCTCCGGCGACAGCACGCACGATCTCCAAAATGTCGCCGTCGGCGAGCCGGACGGCGGGAATCTCGGACGGCGTCAGAGCCACGCCATTGTGCTCGACCACCACCGAACCAGACGGCAGGCCCAGCTCGGCGAGCAGGTCGGGCAGCGGCTGGCCACCCGGGATGCCCCGCGGCGCACCATTGACGACGACCCGCGCCCGGGCGAGCGGCTCCGGGTGCGCACGCGGGTGCAAGTGCGGCGGACGATCGACCATTTTTCGACCCTACGGGAGCAGCGCCCGCCGTGCGGGCGGTGGGTACGGCCGGGACCGGGCCGGGGCTAGAAGGCCGACGCCTGGGCCCGCCGTTTGACCTCCTTGCCACGGTTCTCGATAAGTGCCTGCATGGGGGTGCCCGGCAGACTCGGATCCTCCCGGAAGATCCAGTCGAGCGCATCCTCATCGGTGAACCCCGCGTCGGCCAGCACCGTGAGCAAGCCGGGCAGCCCCTTGACGACGGCGCCGTCCCGGATGAAATCGGCAGGCACCCGCAGGACGCCCCCCTCCCGCCGGGCCAGTAGCGTCCGGTCGCGCACCATCTGCCGGACACGGGTCACGGGAACCTGCAGCTGATCGGCGACGTCAGGCAGGGTCAGCCAGTCCATGGTCAAGAGTAAACACCTAAGTCTCGATGGCGTCGTATGGTGCCGGCGCGGCCGCGGACGTTGGCCGCGCCCCTCGGCGAGGGGATGACCAGGCGGTTTCCGGCCGGGACGGTCCGGCCGGAACGGGTCAGAGCGCAGCCACCTGGGCGCCGCCCGCGGCCGCCGAGCGCACCGCCGCCTCCAACACCGCGACCACCGGACGGGCGGTCTGCACGCCGTAGCCGGACAGCGGCCAGCCCGAGACGAGACAGTCCGCCAGGTCCCGGTGAAACGTACTGCCCGAGGTGGGTGCCAGCGGGATGTGGCTGCGCACCCCGTCATGGGTGATCAGCACGAGCGACCCCGCCTCCGCCTCGAGTATCTCGGCCTCGGCCTCGACCTCGGACCGACGACCGGCGTGCCGTCCCAACCGCGGCACCAGCTTCCCCTCCCCGTCCCGGAAAGCCCCGCCGTCCCGGAAAGCCCCGTCCAGGATCAGCGAGCCGGTGGACCCGAGCACCTCGAACCGCGGGCGCCGGGCCACCGTCAGATCGGAGACCGTGACCTGCGCCTCGGCCCCACTCGCGAAACGCAGCAGCAGCCGGCTGTGGTCAGCGTTGCTGACGTGGTGCCAGACCCGCTTGACGGTGGACGCGCTGACCCATTCGACGGGCTCGTCAACGAGGGCGAGGATCTGGTCAACGCAGGCGCTGCCCCGATCATGGAGCTGCCCACCACTGATCCGCTCGTCGTCGTGCCAGGTGCCGGCTGGCCGGCGGAAGCCGCCCCGGTGGGCGTCCAGCCGCAGCGGCTCGCCGACGGCGCCGCGGTGCACGGCGGCGCGGACCGCCCGGTAGCCCGGGTCGTCCCGACCCTCCGGATACACCGCGAGCACCAGGGACCGGGCCTCCGCGAGCTCCGCGAGCTGGTCGGCGTCCGGGGTCGACAGGCAGAGCGGGGCGTGCACGACGACGTGCTTGCCGGCCTCCAGCGCACGACCAGCCCATTCGAGACGGGTGTGGGTCGGTGTGGCCACGATGACGACCCCGAGATCCGGATCGTTGACCAGGTCGTCCGGGTCGTCGACGCGGCGCGGCGGGCGACCCGCCGCGTGCGCCGGGAGCCGGCCGGCACCGCCGTCGCAGAGGGCGGCGAGTTCCAGGCCCTCGGTCGCGTCCACCGCCGAGTGGTGCGTCCCGGTGATGTCCGGGGTGCCCAGCAGCCCGACCCTGGCCGGCGCGGCGTCGAGCACGCCGAGGCAGTGCCGCAGCCAACGTCCCACGAGCCGCTGGTAGGCGGGATCGGCGAGCACGGCGGGACCGGTACCCAGGGNGAATATGCCGAGGCCCGTGGAGGGCCGCCAGGTGCAGACGGGATGCTCGCCCATCTCGTGCCGGACCAGGAGCAGCCGCTCCACGTCGTCGGCAATCTTGTCGGGGATGATCCAGCTCTCCCGGGGGCGGAAGTCCGCGGACCGGGCCATGACCGCGCCGCCCTGCGGCCCGACGGTCAACCGCAGGTCGTAGGGCGCGGTGGTCCGCCCCGGGATGAAACCGGACGCCTCGATGAGCGGACTTCCCGGCGGCAGCGCCCGCATGGTCGGCCCGGCGAGCAGGACCGGGACGGTCTGCCGGGCCCGGTCCAGCAACTCCTGCTCGACGTGGTCGAGCGGACGGTCGATGAGCACGAGAAGCGCGTCGGCCGACCGTGCCGAGGTCGGGCCGAGACCCGCTGCCCGCAAATGGTCGCCGAGCGCGTTCACACCGGCCAGGTTCGACACCAGGTGAATGCGAGGCACGTCTCCGCACTCTAGTGACTGTTCCCGACGTTCCGGCGATTGGGGTCATCAAACAAAGATCCAAATAAAGATCCGCGCAAAGATTTACACAAGGATGCATACATAACGCAATGCCGGGCAAGAGTACCAATGATCCTGATATCCAGAAATCCCGCCGTCCGGCCGATCGGAACGCCTGGAACGCCTGGAAAATCCGGAGCACCGGGAACACCGGGTCGTCACCGGGCGTCATCGACTTGCCGCGGCCAGTTCCTTCATCGACACGGAGATATCGGCGAAACGCTCCCGATCCGGGATACCGTCGGCCGCCATCAACCGGCGACCGGCGACCATGTCCATCGGGCGCCCCACAGTGACCAGCGCCTCGAGACGGCCGTCCGGGGCGAACCACCCGGCCGACCAGCCAGACGGACGCCCGCCGTCGGGCGGCACGACGACGCCCGGATCGCCCCGGAACACCGGGGCAGCCTCTGCCGAAGGGAGTCCCGCGAACTGCACCATGCGGCCGAACTGTTCCGACCAGAAGTAGGGCACCGGGTCATAGACGGCCTCCCCGCCGAGCAGCGTGCTGACCGCGACCGCGGGCGACTGCTGGGCGCAGTCCCAGTGCTCGACCCGCAGCCGCCGACCGTAGCGACGCGACCACCAAGCAGCACAGTCACCGACCGCGACCACCGGCGGCCGGTCGCCGTCGGCACCGTCGGCACCATGGGTCCACCGGGCGGCGAGATGCTCGTCAACCACGACTCCCCGGTCGAGGGCGAGCCCGGAACCGGCGAGCCAGGCGGTGCCGGGCCGCACCCCGACGCCGACGACAACCTCGTCCGCAATCAGCTCCTCACCGCCAGCCAGCACCAGCCCGTCGGGGGTGACCCGCTCCACGGCCGTGGCCAGGCGCAGGGTAACCCCGGCCCGGGCGTACCACGCGATCGTGCACCGGCCCACCTGCGCGCCGAGCGCGGCGAACAGCGGCGAGGCGGCTGCCTCCACGACGGTGACCTCGGCACCGATCGCTGCCGCCGCCGTGGCGACCTCCGCGCCGATCCAGCCGGCACCAACGATGACGAGCCGGACGCCGGGACGCAGGGCGCCACGCAGATCCCGGGCGTCGTCAATGGAACGCAGGACCCGCTGTGGGCCGTCGCCCGGCAGGGTTACCGGGTCGGCTCCCGTCGCCAGCACCAGGCCGTCGTAGTCCAGCGGCCCCGCGTCGGTCTCCACAGTGCCCGGTCGCAGGCCCGTCGCCCGCCGTCCGAGGCGCACCTCGACCCCGTCGAGGTCGAAGGGCAACGTCGTGTCGTCGATGCGGCCGGAGAGCACCGCCTTGGACAGCGGCGGACGATCGTAGGGCCGGTGCGGCTCCGCCCCGAGCAGGATCNCCTCNCCCGCNAANCCNCGCGCGCGCNCCTCGGCGGCGGCCCGGCCCCCCGCCATTCCCGCGCCCACGACGACTATTCGCTGCATTCGAGCAGACTATCGACGACCCGCGACGCCGGGCCGCCGTCACCGCACCGGGTCGACAAGCGGAAAGGCGTCCTTCCACACCGGCTCGTACCCGGCTTCGGCGAGCATCGCGGCGATCTGTGCCGGCGAACGCTCGTCGGAGATCGAGAACTGTTCCTGGGCCGTGCCGGGCGTGGTGTAGCCGCCGGGTTCGGTGGAGGAGCCGGCGCTCATGGTGGTCACGGCGATGCGGACGAGCCCGTCGCGCAGCACCGCCGGCTCCCGGGTCGACAGCGACAGCGCGAGGTCCGGCTCGAACAGGCGCAGGGCCGCGTACGCCTGGACGAACTCCGCGTCGTCAACGACGACGACCGGCGGGAACCCGCTGGCACTCGGCTTGATGCGCGGCAGCGCGATCGAGACCTCGGTCCGCCAGTAGCGACGGGAGAGAAAGGAGGCGTGCGCGGCCAGCGCGAGCACGTCAGCGCGCCAGTCCGGGGCGAGCCCGAGCAGCGCGCCGATCCCGAGCCGGCGCACCCCGGCCCGCGCGGCCCNTTCGAACGAGGACAGCCGCCGGTCGTAGTCACGCTTCCAGCCGGCGACGTGCACCTCGGCGTAGCGGGCCCGGTCGTAGGTCTCCTGGTAATGGACGACTCCCTCCAACCCGGCACGCACCAGCCGGGCATAGGTGTCGTCCGACCAGGTCTGGGTCTCGATGCTGATCGAGGGGAACATCGGCCGTAGCCGCTCGACCACCGCGACGAGGTAGTCGGCCGATACCTCGACGCGATGCTCGCCGGAGACGAGCAGCAGATGACGGAACCCCCGGTCGACCAGCAGGCGTCCCTCCGCCACCACCTCCTCAAGGTCCAGCGTGCGGCGCACCACCGGCAGGCCCTTGGCGAAGCCGCAGTAGGTGCAGGACGACAGGCAGGCGTTCGACACGTACATCGGGGCGAACAGCCGGACCGCCCGACCGAACCGGAGCAGGGTCGCCTCCCGGGCGGCAATCGCCAGCTCCTCCAACCGGGCGGTGGCCGCGGGTGAGAGCAGGATCGCCAGCNCCNCGAGNCCGANCNGGGGGGNGGCCGNCCCNCCGGATCNGGGCCGAACCCGCCGCAGCACCGTGTCCACCTCGGCGGACGTGGCCCGCCGCGACATCGCGGACAGCCCGGCCAGGTCGTGACCGGCAAGTTCGCGCGCGAACTCCCCTGGCGGGGCGCTCACCTGGACGCCTCGCCCACCACCGCAGCCGGGGACGTCGCCCGGGACACCGAGGGCACGGGCGACGCCGGTGACGGGTGGGACGCCGGTGACGGGTGGGCGCCGAGGAACCCGGTGAGCGGGGAGGAGGCGGACGCCACCGTGGCCGGGCCGGCAGCCCCTCGGCCGGCCAGGAAACCCAACCGGCCGGCGGCGGTGGCGAGCGCGAAGGCCCGCGCCATGCGCGCCGGATCGGCGGCCACCGCGATAGCGGTGTTGACCAGCACCGCGGCCGCGCCGATCTCCATCGCCTCGGCCGCGTCCGAGGGCACCCCGAGCCCGGCGTCCACGACCACCGGCACCCCGGCGCTCGCCACGATTGCCTCGATCGCGTCCCGGGTGCGCAGCCCGCGGTTCGAGCCGATCCAGCTGCCCAGCGGCATCACGGTGGCGCAGCCGACCTCCTCCAGCCGGCGGGCCAGCACCGGGTCGGCCGAACAGTAGGGCAGGACCGTGAAGCCGTCGGCCACCATGAGCTCGGCGGCGCGCAGGGTCTCCAGCGGATCCGGCGCCAGGGTGCGCGGATCCGGGGTGACCTCCAGCTTGACCAGACCGGTGCCCGTCGCCGCCCGCCCGAGGCGGGCCAGCCGCAGCGCCTCGGCCGCGTCCACCGCGCCCGAGGTGTTGGGCAGCAGGGTCATCGACGGCGGGATGAAGTCGAGAACGTCGCCGTCACCGATCCGGCCGATGTCGACCCGGCGCAGCGCCACGGTGACGATGGTGGCACCGGATGCGACGAGGCTGTCCCGCATCACCCGGTGACTCGCGAACTTCCCGGTGCCGATCAGCAGCCGGCTGCCGTAGGCCCGCCCGGCGATGACGAGATCGTCCGCCCCCGCGGCACCGGGTCCGGCCTCACCACCACCCCCGCCGCCGACGGCGGAACCTTCACCGGCGAGGCCATCGGGACAGGAACCGTCGGGGGGAGAATCGCCGGGACGGGAACCGGCAGGACGTAGGGGGTGCTGCGACACGATCTTTCATCCTCCCCANGCGCGCATGACCGCGATCGGGTATACGGGTCGCCGACGGGATACTGGCCAGCCTCTCAGCCCACGTCCGTGGGCTCCCCGGAGCAATCGACAGTGTAACCGCTGCTTCCTGGCCGCGGCTTCGGGTGTCCCGCCGCGACGCCGATCTGCGACGCCGATCTGCGACACTGATCCACGCCCGTCGACGATCATCGCGGCCTTGAGAACCGATTCAATGTGGGCACCCGGGTTTCACCCGGTGGACACCATGCTGCGCGACGAGGTACTTCTCGCTCGAACGACGTATCCGGGTTAACCTCGCGGGGCTCGGTAGCGGCATCCTTCGACAACGATCGTAAACTCTCCCTCGTGGATGCCACCGTGGCCGACCCCGTCGTAGGTCGGCTTCTCGACGGCCGCTACACGGCGCAGGAACGGCTCGCCGTCGGCGGGATGGCGACGGTGTACGTCGCGCACGACAACCGGCTGGACCGGCTCGTCGCCCTCAAGGTCATGCATCCCACTCTCAATCACGACCCGGAGTTCGTCACCCGTTTCCATCGCGAGGCCAAGGCCGTGGCACGGCTCAACNCCCCGCGCGTCGTCTCCATCCTCGACCAGGGTTCCGACCACATCCCCGCCGGTCTGGTCAACTACCTGGTGATGGAGCTGGTGCGCGGCCGGTCGCTGCGCCAGCACCTGGGCGCCCGGGGTCGGCTCCCGGTCACCGAGGCCATCGAGATCATCGAGCCCGTGATCGAGGCCCTCGCCGCCGCGCATGCCGCCGGCATCATCCACCGCGACATCAAGCCCGAGAACATCCTGCTCGGTGACGACGGCCAGGTGAAGGTCGCGGACTTCGGCCTCGCCCGTCCGGTGAGCCAGCCCACCCAGGCACTCACCGGCGGCGTGGTGATGGGCACTGTCGGGTACCTCGCCCCCGAGCAGGTCACCCACGGCGTCGCCGACACCCGCAGCGACGTCTACGCCGCCGGTGTGGTGCTCTTCGAATCCCTGACCGGGCAGCTCCCGCACAGCGGCGCCACCCCGATGTCGGTGGCCTACCAGTCGGTCCACGGCGACGTGCCGGCGCCGTCCACCATGATCGAGGGCATTCCCGCCGAGCTGGACGGTCTTGTTCTCCGGGCCACCGCCCGCGACCCGGCGCGCCGGCCGGTCGATGGTGCGGCCCTGCTGGCGGAGCTGCGGCGCATCGAGCCGTTCCTGCCCCCGCAGGACGCCTACCCGAGCGGGTTCACCGGCGAGATCGAACGGATCGGGTTGGCCGAGCGGCCTTCAGGGGCCCGGGAGCCCGGGTACCCCCAGGAGCCCGGGTACACCCAGCCGTTCCAGGCCGAGGACTACGACGACTCCCGGGGCGCCGGGCCGGGGGCCGCCGCGGAGCGCGCGTTCGCCGGTGCCGGGCCGGGCCAGCCAGGCACCGGCGCGCTCTATCGATCCGCCTCCCCGCCCTCGCCGACCGCCACGGCCTATCTCGGGGGCGGTGGCGGGCGCGGGCGGCGACGGGCCGCCGCATCGCCACGCTCCCGAGGGCTCATCCCGGTCGTCGTCGGTGGCATGGCCGTCCTGGTCCTGCTGCTCGGGATCCTCGCGTTCCGTTCCCTGTCCGGCGGAGGGACCGAGGTCCCGCTGCTGACGAACCTGAGCAGATCCGACGCCGAGAAAATGCTGCGCGACGCCGGCTTCCAGTTCACCTACCTCGACCCGGTCGCCAGCGCCACGGTACCGGTCGGCCACGTCGCCCAGCAGGATCCCCGGGACGGATCGAAGGTTGACAAGGGCGCGCTCATCACCCTGCGGCTGAGCTCCGGCCCCGCGACGGTGCGCGTGCCGGACCTGGCGAACCTCACCGAGACCCAGGCCAAGGCCCGGCTGGCCGAAGTGGACCTGACCCTCGGCGGCCTGAGCCCACAGTCCAGTGACACGGTGCCGGCGGGCCATGTGATCGGTACGAACCCCGGGGCCGGCACCGCGCTCAAGCCGAAGGACCAGGTCGTCGTGATCACTTCGACGGGCCCCGCGACGAAGCCGGTGCCGGCCGACATCATCGGCAAGTCGTTCGAGGAGGCCAAGGCCGAGCTCGTCGGCCTGAACATCGGCCTCGTGGTGCAGCGCACCGACGCCGTGAACGACGCCGTGCAGCCCGGTGAGGTCTTCGGGGTCTCTCCCGACGTGGGGCAGCCGATCTCACCCGGCGGCACCGTCACCCTCACCGTAGCCGAGGCCGACGGGTTCGACAACGGTGACGGTTCCGGGGGCGACGGCAGCGGGATCCAGGTCCCGGTGCCGAACGTGGTCGGGAAGAGCTACCGGGAAGCCGAGAACATCCTGCAGCGCCGGGGGTTGAAGATTGACCGTATCGGCTGGATCGGCGGGCCGGGCGACCGGGNGACATCGCAGTCCGCCAAGGCCGGGNGCAAAATCGAAAAAGGAAGTACCGTGCACGTCAACACAACGTGGGACCCCCTCGGCTGAGCCGCCATCCTCCACCAGGTTGATCATATTGTGCAACGAATCGCGCGGTGGGCGAAAG
This sequence comes from Frankia sp. CeD, assembly GCF_000732115.1. Taxonomy (NCBI): domain Bacteria; kingdom Bacillati; phylum Actinomycetota; class Actinomycetes; order Frankiales; family Frankiaceae; genus Frankia; species Frankia sp. CeD. The sequence goes on along the minus strand of NZ_JPGU01000012.1, from coordinate 1,568 downwards.
ATCCGCGACCGCTTCCCCGGGGGGACGACGGCGTGAAGGCAGCGCGTGGTCGTGGCCGGTGGCCCGCCGGCCCGCGGCGGCCGACGTCGTGGTGGCGGGAGTCGTCGTGGTGGCGGGAGTCGTCGTGGCGGGGCATGGCCGGCGGTGGACGGCGGGCCGAGCGGGTCGCCGACCTGCTGGACGGACAGCGCCCCCCGTATGACGAGACCGACGCGCGGCTGATCGACACCGTGGCGGCCCTCCGGGACCTGCCGTCACCGCGGCTGCATCCGGCACGGCACGCCGCCCTGCGCGGACAGCTGTTCGCCGCCGTCACCGGCTCCCCGGCATGCGATCCCGTCCGTTCCCCCGCCGCCGTTTCCCCCGGCACCTCCGTGAAGGGCCACGAGACCGAGGCCCGTCCCACAAGAACCCGTCCCGCACGCACGCCTCCCGAGGGCGTCGATCCTGACCTGCCGGGAAACGATCCGGTCGACGCGCGGTGGGTACGCCGGACCGGTGCCCGCGGTGTCTCTGCCTGCGGTGTCTCCGGCCGGGGCAGGATGACCCGGGCCGCCCGGCCGCTGCTGGCCGGAGCACTCACCGCCGCCGTCACCACGGCGGCCCTCGCGGTCAGCTCGGGGGACTCGCTACCCGGCGATACCCTGTACGGCGTCAAACGACAGGTCGAAGACCTCCAGGTGTCGCTGGTCCGCGATCCGGTCGAGCGGGCGAAGACCCGGCTGGGCATGGCCGGCTTGCGGATGAGCGAACTGCGCACGATCACGGTGAACGACGGCGGGGTGATCGCCCCGGAAACCGGTGCCGGCGCTCCGGAGACGAGCCCGCGGGTGCCGGTGGTGANCCCCACGGCGACCGCCGCACCACCGACCATCGCGGTGTCACCGACCATCGCGGTGTCACCCGCTGCGGTGTCACCCACTGCGGGGACGTGGCCTCCCGGTCCCCGCACNCCCGCCGTCTCCGGCGACGCCGGCGAATCCGATGGCCCCGACGCGCCGAGCGACCCGCCCGGCCCCGGCAACGGGGACCGCCTCGACCCCGAGCTGGTCAACGCGCTGCTGCGGGACTGGATCGCCGAGGTGCGCGCCGGCACGCAGGTACTGCTGGCCCGGGTCGCCGCCGGGGACACGGACGCCTGGACCACGGTGAACGCCTTCACCACCGAGCAGTCCCGCGGGCTGAAGAACCTGCTGAGATCGCTTCCCGTGGGCTCGGTCGGACCGGCGCATGCGGCTCTGGATCTCATCGACGACGTCAGGCGCAGGCTCGGCCCGCGGGCACCAGCGCCGGTCCGGGCCCCCTCACCCGTCCGCCAGATCTCTCCGATCGTGCCGACCGGTGACGCCCTCACCCCCCCGCCCTACGTGGCGCCGCTGCTCTCCGCACCTCGGCCCACGGCGACCGGGGCCACCGCCGCGCCCGCCCTCAGCACTCCCACCCCCGGCACTCCCACCCCTGCCGGCACCGGCATCGGCTCGCCGGGGCCCCCGAGCCCGGCGCCGGGTGGTGCCACGAGCGGAACGACCATCCCGACCCCGACCCCCGCCACGACCCCGACCCCCGCC
>NZ_JPGU01000011.1:54503-109533 GCF_000732115.1 Frankia sp. CeD | reverse complement strand
CAGCGTGGACAGGCCCGCGCCGACGAGCATCCCGCACACCGTGCGCCGCCCGCCGGTGGCGAGCATCCCCACGACGAGCGCCCGGAACGTCCGGAACGACGGCGCGGTGAAACACGGCCGGAAACCCTCCAGCAGCACCGCCAGAGAAACCGGTATCGTCACGTCCGGGAGCATCGGCGTCCAACTTTCGGGTTGGTACAGGAAACGCTGATGCTCCCGCCACCAGCCCCTCGCGCTGGCCTTCCACCCCTCCGCCACGCACCGCGATACCACCGGCAGGCACCAGGGAATCATCCACCCGAAAGCAATCGGGAAAATTATCCAGCCGTTGCCAGACACTGATCTGGATCAAGAAAACTGCGAAACTCTAGTTATTGAATCACAATAGGGCAGCCGTGTCCAGATGCTAAGATTCCTATTAGTAGCAACATCCCTACCGCGCATCCTCGCCAGCGTCGCTGGACAGGTGATCGTCGAGCTTGCGCAATGCACCTTGCTTCTCCGCCATCGGAGCCTGTCAATCCCGATGAGACATCAGGCTGCTTGGTTCGTGGGTAGCGCCTCCTCGGTCTCGATGATCGCTGGGGGCTGGTTGATCCACGCCTCGGTCGGCAGCGCGGGTGGGGTCGGCCGGCGACGATCACGACTCCGGGGGTGCGCCCCTGGGACAGCAGCAGCGGCAGCGCCGCCCCGATCCGCTTCTTGAGTTCCCGGTCGTATCAGGCGATCTGGCGGAGGTCATTACCGTAGTCGAAGATGATCCGCATGCGTGCGCCCAACGCCCGGGCGTATCGGCTCAGGGTTGCCACCTCGTTCACGTCCAGATCACCGTTTTCGATCTGGCTTATCCGGCCAGGTGAGACGCCCATCAGATCGGCGACCTGACGCTGTGTCAAACCAAGGCGCTTGCGCTCCTCGGCCAGGTGGTAGGCGCTGGCCCACGCCTCCGTACGCGCTCGTTCCACGGCGAGTGCCGCGTCATCGCCGTCATGGAGCTCGGCGCGGATGNNNTCNCNNNNANNNAACTCGGTCATGANCCCNCCCGCCGTTTCCGTTCGACGGCCAGCCAGCCGTCGTAGACAACCTCTGCCGCAGGAATCGCAGCCCTGTACCAGTGCGACCAGTCGCCGGCCTTGTTCCCCGCGACCAGCAGCACGGCCTGCGACCATGGATCGAACACGAAGATCACTCGGATGGCCACCTCGCGGCCCGACCGCGGTCGGAGCTCCTTGAGGTTGCTGATCGTTGATCCCTTGAGGGTGTCGACCAGCGGGCGCCCGAGCGCCGGCCCGGCCTCGGCGAGCATGTCGATTGCCGCGTTGACGGATCGGTAGCTGTCCGGCTCCTCCCGGCGCAGCGAACGCAGCCACTCTCGCACCTCGGAGGTGGCCTTGATCGTCCACCGGGCGGGCGTTGCGGCCATTGGTCAACTATAGCTCAAGCTAAACATGGATCCGGGTGAGTGCAGGTGACGATTGATCGAATATTTCCAATCAACACCACTGAGCTCTGGTCGCCGACAGTATGATCGCGTGTGTGATCCGCAACCGTGCTGGTGGGGGTGTTTGTGGTGCGTTGCCGAGCGCACCCTGCTTGACCTGCGGTTTTTCTCCTATTCGATCTTCTTGTGACCTGTCGGGTGTGCGCGGGGTGTGCGCGGCCCGAGTGGGTGGAGTGCGGGGGACGAGTCGGGCGGCGCCTTCGGCGGCTTCCCGGGCGAGTTCTTCCAGGACCGAGGTGTAGGTGTTGACCGTCACCTCGTGGCTGGAGTGGCCGAGGGTCTCCTGGATGACCTTCAGGTCCGCGCCGCCGCCGTGCATGAGGGTGGCGGCGACGTGCCGGGCATCGTGAAGGCGGATCGGGGGTACCCCGGCTCTCGCGATCTGGTCCTGGAACTCGGCGGAGACGGCGGCGGGATGCAGAGGATCGCCGTCGAGGGTCGTGAACACCGGTCCTGAGGGGTCCCAGTCGAGGCCCATGGCGCGGCGCTCGTCGTGCTGCCGTTCCCGATGACGGTTAGAACTCCTCGACAGTGAGGTCGTCGAGGAGCAGTTCCCGCACTCCCGCGTCGGTCTTGGGCCTGGTGCGCTGCACCTTCCAGCCGACGACGACGAGCTGCCACTGGATGAGGATCTTCTTTTGGTCGAGGTCGACGTCCGGCCAGTTCAGAGCGCATGTCTCTTCACGGCGCGGCCCTCTGTAGGTCACGAGGTGATAGTGAAGCGANCCCGGCGGGTAGGCACGGATGTTCCCGCAGCCGCGGTCGAGGGTGAACACGATCCGGTTCTCGGCAACCGCAGCAGCGAGCACCTCCGGATCGGAGCGGCCCGACAGGTTCTCCGCAAGCACGGTATCGGCATCGATCCCGTGCTTGGCGAGTCGCTCGGCAAGGGAGACCGGGAGACCCTCGTCCAGCTTGACCTTCACGGCGCGGTACGAAGCGGCACGAGATCCTCCCGCGCCAGACGCGCCCCGTAGGCAGCGGCCGCACGGATCCCCGACACGGTCAGCGACGGGTACTCCGCGATGATCTCACCGTCGGACATACCGTCGGCAAGGCAGTCGAGCACGACACTCACCGGCACCCGGGTCCCCCGGATACACGCCTGCCCATGACCGACTGTCGGGTCGGCCACGACGAGCGCCAGAAGATCTTCCGCCATGCCTCCCAGTATGCTCCCGGATCTCAGCGTCGAGCGCCCGTCACGTGGTCCAAGCCGTGGCACGAGTGACAGCCAAGTTGACAGCCAAGCCGCTGGACGCGGGTGGACGTCGACGGATACCGGTGGACGGAACGCTCATGGTCAGCAGACAGGGCGGACGTTGACAGACGTCGACGGAAGATCCAAATCTAACTACGGATCAGAAGGTTGGGGGTTCGAGTCCCTCGGCGGTTGCAACGCGTCGGNGTTCGGGCGGTTCGACGTCTGCGAGCCGGCGGGCCAGGCGCTGTTCGGCGCGGGCGAGTGCCTCGTCGCGTGCCGGGAGTACCTGGTGGGCGCCGAGGCGTGCAGGTCTGGCGGAGCGGGGCGTCGCTGGTGGCGAACGCGCAGGGCCGCCGCCGCCCGCAGACCGAGCAGACCGCTTCCGGGAGTGTGAAGCAGTTCACGCAGATGTCGGGCTGGTCGTCGTGCGCGCGCAGACCGGCACCGCCGCGGTAATCACGTCGGCGGGCAGCGACGGGTCGGCGGCCGCGACCGCGGCGGNCACCGCCNCCCAGCGGGCCGCCGCCGTCGCGAGCCGTGACGCCCAGGGGCTGGTCATGACCCGACCCCCGGGCCGGGGATGGCGGTGATGTCGGCGCGCCGGGGCCGGCCCCAATAGGGCTCGACCAGGTCTCCGGGCGCGCAGCCGAGGATGTCGCAGAGCGCGGCGAGTGTGGCCAGCGACAGCCGCTCCGGGATGCCGGTCACCAACCGGTAGACCTGCTCGCGGGAGAGCCGGACACCCCGCTCGGCGAGCAGCGGGACCAGCGCCGTCGTCGCGAACAGCCCACGCTCGGCCATCAGCTTCCGCAGATGCCAGTGGTAGCCGACCTGCGCGCTTCAGTCGGTGGCCAACAGCCCATTCAGTCGCGACAGCGTGGGTTCGTCCGGCACGGTGGAGCTGCCGCCCGCCCAGGCGCCGATGCGCGGCCGCAGCCACTCCCGGAGCTCGACCGCGGCGACGGCGATGCGGTCGAGCTCCTCGGATCCGAACCGGGCAGGCAGCGCCTCTCGTTCGGCCGTGCCGACAAGCCCCGTGAGCTGGAGCCAGCGCAGGTAGCTCCAGCCATCGGCGATCAACTCGATCGGGCCGTCCGCCGAGAAGGCGAGGCTGTTGACGAAGTCCAGCACCGGATGATCGCCCAACCCGATCAGCACGTCCGGGTTCATCGGAGACCTCCCCTCGAGCCGATCACCCAAATAACCACTCCACTTCCTCTTGAGAGGTTACTCCCTCGTCAAAGTAATCGTCTTAGATATCTTTTTTAGATAGCTTTTATGGACCACCGGGGCCGCTGCGCCCGCTGAGCCCCCTGCGCCCGACGGGGCCCGCCGCTGACCGGCGGAAGCCCGTCGGGACGGTCGGTCAGGAGTTGGCCACGTCGGTCAGGAGTTGGCCACGTCGGTCAGGAGTTGGCCACGGCGGTCAGGAGTTGGCCACCGGAAGGTAGATCCGATTGCCGGCGGCGTTGAACTCGGCGGCCTTCTCGCGCAGGCCGGCGGTGACCGCCTCGTCGCCGGCCGGGTCCGCGCCATGCCCGGCCGGGTCCAGCCCGTCCCCGCCCGCGTGTGCCCGCACCTGGTGGGAAATCTTCATCGAGCAGAAGTGCGGGCCGCACATCGAACAGAAGTGCGCCGACTTCGCGGCCGGGGCCGGCAGCGTCTCGTCGTGGAACGCGCGTGCGGTGTCGGGGTCGAGCGCGAGGTGGAACTGGTCGGCCCAGCGGAATTCGAACCGGGCGTCCGACAGGGCGTCATCCCAGGCCTGCGCGCCGGGATGCCCCTTAGCGAGGTCGGCGGCGTGCGCGGCGATCTTGTAGGCGATAACGCCGGCCTTGACGTCGTCCCGGTCGGGCAGGCCGAGATGCTCCTTCGGGGTGACGTAACAGAGCATGGCGGTACCGGCCCATCCGATCATCGCCGCCCCGATCGCGGAGGTGATGTGGTCGTAGCCGGGGGCGATGTCGGTGGTCAGCGGCCCGAGGGNGTAGAACGGCGCGTCGTGGCACAGCTCCCGCTGCAGCTGCACGTTCTCCTCGATCTTGTTCATGGGCACGTGCCCGGGTCCCTCGATCATCACCTGGACGTCGTGCTCCCACGCCACCTGCGTCAACTCGCCCAGGGTGGCGAGCTCGGCGAGCTGGGCCTCATCGTTCGCGTCCGCGATGGACCCGGGCCGCAGGCCGTCGCCCAGAGAGAACGTGACGTCGTACGCGGCGAAGATCTCGCACAGCTCGGCGAAGTGGGTGTAGAGGAAGTTCTCCTCGTGATGGGCCAGGCACCAGGAGGCCAGGATCGAGCCGCCGCGCGAGACGATCCCGGTCCTGCGCCGCGCGGTCAGCGGCACGTAGCGCAGCAGCACCCCCGCGTGGACCGTCATGTAGTCCACACCCTGCTCGCACTGCTCGATCACGGTGTCCCGGTAGACCTCCCAGGACAGCTTCTCCGGCCGGCCACCGACCTTCTCCAACGCCTGGTAGATCGGCACGGTCCCGACCGGCACCGGCGCGTTACGGATGATCCACTCACGGGTCAGGGCGATGTCCGACCCGGTCGAGAGGTCCATCACGGTGTCCGCGCCCCAGCGGGTCGCCCACACCATCTTCTCGACCTCCTCCTCGATCGAGGAGGTAACGGCCGAGTTGCCGAGGTTCGCATTGATCTTCACGAGAAACGCACGGCCGATCGCCATCGGCTCGGACTCGGGATGGTTCACGTTCGCCGGCAGCACGGCCCGCCCCGCGGCGATCTCCGCCCGCACCGTCTCGACGGGAAGACCCTCCCGCAGGGCGACGAACTCCATCTCCCGAGTGATCTGACCGCGGCGGGCGTAGCCCAGCTGGGTTATGGAAGGCCGTCCCGGCACCGCCCGACGGGGCACTCGCCCCCGCCCGTCGAGATCCGTCCCGCCGAGACCGAGCGTCCCAGAACCGGGCGTCCCAGAACCGGGCGTCCCAGAACCGGGCGTCCCAGAACCGGGCGTCCCAGAACCGAGCGTCCCAGGACCCGATGCCCCGGTCCCGGGAACGGTCCGCCGCTCATCCGGCGCGGTGTCGCCACGCTGGGCNATCCAGCTGTCCCGCGTCGCCGGCAGACCCCGGCGCACATCGATCGTCACCCCCGGATCGGTATATGGACCGGAGGTGTCGTACACCACGACGGTGTCACCCGTGGTCAGCACGATCTCCCGCATCGGCACCCGCAGATCGGGATCCGCTCCGACCAGCCAGGTCTTGCGGCTGCCCGTCAGCGGACCCGTCGAGACCGCCGTCATCCCCGCGGCCGAGACGGACGACGAGGAGGACGAGGACGAGACGGACGGGGAGGATGCGGCGGACGACAAGGATGAGGTGGACGGGGACGAGGTGACGGCCTTCGAGGTGGACGAGGACGAACGGTCGGTACGCGACACCATGTAAGACTCCCTACGCCGGCATTACCCGGACAGGTTCCTGCGGTCGGCGGCCCCAGCCGCCCTCTCAGCCCCTTGGCGGAGCTCCCGCGATCAACTTCGACGCTTGTCGACAGTAAGACACCGCCGGCCCGCTCGCCACCCCTTCCGGTTCATCCGACGCATGCCCTACACCATCGGGCGACGTGAAGAGCCCTGTTCCGCCGGACCCCGGTTTCTCTGCGTGGCGGGGAACGCCGGACCAGCTCAGCGGTCCGGGGCCGCCGCCGGCCCGGAACTCCCGCCCAGGTAGGCCGTCTCGATGAGCTCGGGATGCGCGATGAGATCCGCCGCGCTCGCCGACAGCGCGATCCGGCCCCGGTCGAGAACGTAGCCACGGTCGGCCACCTGCAACGCGAGCGAGACGAACTGCTCGACCAGCAGCACGCCGGTCGACGTCTCGAGGGCGATCGTGCGCAGCAGGGCGAGCAGCTGCGGCGCAATCCCGGGTGCCAGGCCGAACGACAGCTCGTCCACCAGCAGCAGACGCGGTCTGCGCACCAGAGCGACGGCCAACGCGAGCCGTTGCCGCTCGCCCCCGGACAGTTCTCCGGCCGACCGGTCGAGCAGGCCGCGCAGCACCGGGAACCAGTCCAACACCCGCCCGATCTCGCCGGATGAGCGCCGGCCGGCCGCCAGGCGCAGGTTCTCGCGGACGGTCAACCGCCCGAGTGATCCTCGTCCCTGCGGTACGACCGCCATCCCCCGGCGGGCGAGTGTGCTCGGCGCGGCCCGGCGCGACCGGTCATCGAGGACCTTGACCCGTCCCCTCGACGGCGTCAGCAGCCCCGCCGCCGTGCGGATCAGCGTCGTCTTGCCCGCGCCGTTCGCTCCGAGCAGCGCCACGATCTCCCCGGCACCGACGGTGAGCGACACGTCCCGGAGCACCGGAACTCCGTCGTATCCGCTCGTGACCCGGTCGAGTACGAGCAGATCGCCCCCGCCTCGGCCGGGGGCCGGCGCCGGGGTAGAGGCGGGCACGGAGTCGAGAGCAGGCACGGAGTCGAGAGCAGGCACGGAGTCGAGAGCAGACACGGAGTCGAGAGCGGACACGGAGTCGAGAGCAGAGGCCGAGCCGGGCCCGGGTCCCGGNGCGGTCCCGGCGCGGTCGCCGCCGTCGGGCCCACCACCGCCCAGATAGGCAGCGCGGACCGCCGGATCGGCGCGCACCTCGGCGGATCGACCGCGCGCGACGACGCGGCCCCCGTCCAGGACGAGGACGTGGTCGCATACGTCGAAGACGAGCTTCACGTCGTGGTCAACGAGCAGCACGGCGATGCCGTCGGCGGCGATGCGGCGCAGCCGGTCGGCGAGCGTCCGGCGGGCGGCCGGGTCGAGACCCGCGGCCGGTTCGTCCAGCAGCAGGACCTTCGGCCTGGCGACGAGGGCGCGGCCGAGAGCCACCGAGGACCGCTCGTCGTGGGAGAGCGTCGACGGCAGGCGATCGGCGATCGTGGCGAGCCCGAGCGACCGGGCCGGATCTGGCCCGGTCGCGGGTCCGGGTGCCCGGGGCGTGACGACGGCCAGGTTCTCCCCGACCTCCAGACTGTCGAAGAGTTCCAGCGCCTGGAAGGTGCGGGCGAGCCCCAACCGCAGCCGCTCATGCGCCGGCAGTCCGACGAGCACGGCACCGTCCAGCGTGACGGTACCCGCGCTGATCGACGCAAACCCGGTGAGGGCGTCGATCAACGTCGTCTTTCCGGCTCCGTTGGGTCCGATGAGCCCGGTGATGGTGCCTGCCGACAGAGTGAAGGAGACATCCTCGAGGATGCGCGTGCGGCCCTGGTCGGCGGCGAGCATGTCGACCGCCAGCAACGCCGTCACGGGGCTCCGCCCGGGTTGACCGGATGCGGGGTCAGGCTCGGCCGGCCCTGGTCCGGCGGCTGCGGGTGTCGCACGTGATCTCCTCGACGCGTTCGCTGCCCAGGACCGGTCCGATGCGTGCCACCCGACCGATCCGCGCGGCCCTGATGATCGGCGCGAGCCGTCCGATGCGGTCGGTACGCGAGCCCGGCCGGACGTAGCACCGCCAGCACCACGACGGCGATCCCGCACAGCACGGACTGGTACTTGCCGAGCCCGGCAACCTGGTCCAGCACGATGAACACGATTCCGCCCGGCACCAGCAGACCGCCCAGCAACGCTCCGCCGACACTCGTCACCCCGCCGGCGGCCGCGATCGCCAGGAAGAACAGCGAGGCCGTGACGCCGAACGAGTCGAAGGACAGACGTCCCTGGCCGTAGCCGATGAGGCAGCCGCCGAGACCGGCGATCGCGGCGGAGAGGGTGAAGGCGAGCACCTTCGTACGACGGACGTCGATCCCGGCCGCGGCAGCGGCCCGTTCGTTCGCGCGCACGGCCAGCATGCGCCGGCCCAGGTCCGCGGNGCGCAGCCGGGCGACTCCGTAGCAGCACGCGGCGAGCACGGCCAACGCCAGCAGCCCGTACTGCGGCCGGGGGAACCCGGCACCGGCGAGCCCGAGATCGAGGCCGAAGATCTTCGGACTCGGTACTACCGNCCCGGCCAACCCGCCGGTGACCAGCGGGTTTCCGAACACCACCTCCTGGATCGCGACGCCGGCGACCAGAGTGATCAATGCCAGGTCGATNCCNCGCAGCCGCCGTGACAGCNCCCCCAGCAGCAGGCCCGCCACGGCGGCGGCACCCGTGGCGAGCAGGGGTGCGATCGGGAACGGCACGCCCAGCTCACCCTGGAGTCTGGCCAACAGGAAGCCGGCGACACCGGCGAGGGTCATCTGTGCCAACGAGAGCTGTCCGACGTACCCGGTCAACACGACGAACGACAGACACACCACGGCGCCGGCAAGGCTGCGTTCGAGGCCGAGCCGGTAGGGGCCGGCCAGCACGAGGATCGCGACCACCCCGAACGGCACACCGACCGCGAGGTGGCGCAGGGGAGACTCCGGCGGGTCGACCACCGGCATCGGAGCCGACACGGCGACGCCCGCGGCGCGACCGGGAATGAGATCCCCGCGCCGGCCCGCCACCGCGATGACCAGAAGCATCGGAAGCAGCGCGCGCAGTCCCGGCTGGTTCAACCAGGAGACGTCCTGTTGCAGCGGGATCAGGACGGCCTGGGTCATGCCGAGGCCGAGAGCTCCGACGACGGTCAGACCGAACGAGGACAGGCCACCGAGCAGAGCGGCGGCGAGCGCGGGAACGACGAACAGCGAGTAGCTCGTCGGATTCAGCGCACTGATCGGCGCCACGAGGATCCCGGCGAGGGCGGCGAGCACGGCCGCCATGACCCAGTTGACGGCGGCGATCCAGCCGGGCCGCCGGCCGAGAAGCGCGGTGGTCTGCTCATCCTCGGCGACGGCGCGGGTAGCCAGGCCGAACAACGTCCAGCGCGACATCGCCCACAGACCGGCGGCGACCACGATGACCGACGCGGCGAGCAGCAGCCGGTCACTCGCCACGGTCACGCCCAGCAGGGACAGCGGTGACTGCGGCAGCACCGGGCTGAGGAACCTGTTGTCAGATCCGAACTGGAGCACGGCGACGGCCTGCAGCGCGATCGTGAGGCCGACCGCCGCCACGACCGTCATCAGCGGCTGGGCACGCCGCAAGGGCCGAAAAACCACCAGATAGGATGCCAGTGCTAGAATTGCCGCCATTGCGAGGGATACTGACAGGGCTAGCCCGAAGGTGGGCGTGTCGGTGAGATGAATTCTTGGCGGCATCCCGACGACGGGCAGTACGAGGTCCCCGACCTCCCGTAGTTCTGCGTACTGGTAGGTGGCGTACATAGCGAACGCCCCATGGGCGATGTTCACCACGCCGGACGCGCGGTAGGTGAGCACGAGCCCTAGCCCGAGCGCCGCGTACACGGCCCCCGGGCCAAGGCCGAGCAGCAATGCTGCTATATACGTTGTCACCGGGCCCCCGTAGACGCATCTATTGCAGATAGAGAGATCCGAACTGCGATGAAGACCGGACGCATGGTCACACAACAGTCCCCGTCCGGCCGGTCGACGGTCAAGCCCCCAGAACTGGACGACAGAAGTGTAGCTTCACGAGCCGTGAGACAAGCCTCCCGCATCCTCCTCGCGTTCTCCGTAGCCTTGTCCGTCGTTGTCGCCGGGTGCACGAGTCAGCGCGGTGGCTCGTCCGGCGCAGCTGCCGGTGGCAGCGCGGCGGCGAGCCGCCTGACCGGGCCTGCGGTCACTGTCGGCTTCGTAACGGTTGAGAACAGCACTGTCGGGTCATACCCGGAGACCCGGAAGGCCGCTCAGGCCGCCGTGGACTACGCCAACACCTCTCTGGGCGGGCTCGACGGTCGACCGCTCCGGCTGATCAGCTGCGCAACCGACGGCTCGCCGGAGTCCTCCCAGAACTGCGCCAACCGGCTTGTCGCCACGAAACCACTCGCGGTGGTCGGCGGGATCGATTTCGGCGCGGAGGCGGCGATGCCGATATACGAGACCGCCCACATCCCGTACGTCACCGGCTCTCCTCAACTGAGCGGAGAACTCGGCTCACACAACGCCTTCGCATTTTCCGGCGGTTCGCTCAGCGAGCTGCTCGGCCTCACCGACTATCTGACGAACATCCGGCATGTGCGCAGCGTGCATGCCCTGTACCTCGACCTGCCCGGCCTGCTGTCCGCCGCTATCCAGGGATCGCAGAACGTCCTGCACCATAAAGGTGTGTCCGACGTCAAACTGGTGCCGGAGAAATCCGACGCGGCAGACTTCGCGCCGGCCCTGACCCAGGTCGCGGCGGGCAAGCCGGACGCGATCATCGTGGTGTTCCAGGCGGCGACGTGCACCCGGATCGTCCAGGCCGCGGCGGCGCTGAACATCCGCAGCGACATCTACTTCATCGGTCCCTGCACCACCCCCGCGGTGCCGCGCGCGGCCAGCGGCCGGACCGACAACCTCTACTTCGCATCCAGCTACCTACCGGTCGGGACGAGCGATGGTGACGCCGACACGGCGGCGTTCCGTAAGGCGATCCCGGAGGCCGATCGGTCCTCGTCGTCGCAGGGATCCTTCTCCGCCGTCCTCAACATCCGGTCGCTGCTGGCCGGTACCGCCCAGCCGACCTCGGCCGCCCTGCTCACGGCGCTTCGCGCCTCCCACGACCGCCCGAACGTCATGGCCCATCCGTTCACCTGCGACGGCAAGCAGATCGACATCTTCCCGGCGATCTGCAACACGGCGGTGCGGCTGCTGGCGTGGAAGAACAACACGTTCACCGATGTCACCGGCAACTGGCTCGACGGGCGCCAGCTCATCAAACTGATCAACTGACCACGTTCGCCTAACAAGCCGTCCGGCTCGTGCTCATCCCCGCTGTCACACGCACGGGCCGGTGGCGCAACCGCTCACGCAGATCTCGACCGTCAGATCTCGACGGTCAGATCTCGACGACGGCCTGGGCGAACTGGGACTGGTACAGCCGGGAGTATGGGCCATCGGCGGCCAGGAGCTCGGTGTGGGTGCCCTGTTCGACGATGGCTCCGTTCTCCATCACGAGAATGGTGTCCGCGTCCCGGATGGTCGACAGCCGATGCGCGATGACGAACGCGGTCCGCCCCGCCCGCAGGGTCGACATCGCCCGTTGGATGAGGACCTCGGTACGGGTGTCCACCGAGCTCGTCGCCTCGTCGAGAACCAGGATCAGAGGTTCCACGAGGAAGGCGCGGGCGATGGTGATCAGCTGCTTCTCCCCGCCGCTCACGCCGACCCCCTCGTCGTCGAGCACGGTGTCGTAACCCGCGGGAAGAGTGCGGACGAACCGGTCGACGTGCGCGGCGCGGGCCGCCGCCACAATCTGCTCGTGGGTGGCGCCCTCCGCACCGTAGGCGATGTTCTCCGCGATCGTTCCGCCGAACAGCCAGGTGTCCTGCAGGACCATGCCGATGCTGGCCCGCAGTTCATCCCGCGACATCGCCGCGACATCGACCCCGTCCAAGGTGATCCGTCCGCCGGTGACCTCGTAGAAGCGCATCAGCAGGTTGATCAGAGTGGTCTTGCCGGCGCCGGTCGGCCCGACGATCGCGACGGTGTGACCAGGTTCCGCGACAAGTGACAGGTCCTCGATCAACGGCTTGTTCGGTTCGTAGCGGAAGGAGACGCGTTCGAAGGCCACCCGGCCACGAAGCCGCTCCGGATGCGCCGGAACCGCCCGGTCGGGTTCCTGCTCGACGGTGTCGAGCAGGTCGAACACCCGCTCCGCGGAGGCCACCCCGGACTGCACCAGGTTCGCCATGCTGGCAACCTGGGACAACGGCTGGCTGAACTGCCGAGAATATTGGATGAACGCCTGGACGTCACCGATCGACAGCGAGCCGGACGCGACCCGCAGGCCGCCGATCACAGCTACCAGCACGTAGTTCAGGTTTCCGATGAACAACATCGAGGGCTGCATGAGACCGGAGATGAACTGCGCGCGCCAACTGGCGGCGTAGAGCCGCTCGTTCTGCTCACGAAAGATCTCCGCGGATTCCTCCTGCCGGCCGAACGCCCGCACGAGCGTGTGCCCGGTGTACATCTCCTCGATATGGGCGTTGAGACCACCGGTGATCCGCCACTGGGCGACAAACTGGGGCTGAGCCAGCTTGCCGACCCGGGTCGCCATCATGATCGACACTGGCACCGTGACCAGCGCGATCAGGGCGAGGATCCAGGAGATCCAGAGCATCATCGATAGCACGCCCACGATCGTCAGCGTCGACGCGACAATCTGCGACATGCTCTGCTGCAGGCTCTGCCCGAAGTTGTCGATGTCGTTGGTGACCCGGCTGAGCACCTCGCCTCGCGGCTGACCGTCGAAGTAACGGACGGGCAACCGCGAGATCTTCGCCTGGACGTCGCGGCGCAGATCACTGATCACTCTCTGCAGGGCCAGGTTCGCCAGCCGGGCCTGGAGCACACCGCACAATCCGGACACCGCGTAGACGACCACGACCCCCAGCAGCACGACACCGATGGCATCGAAGTCCATGCCATGACCGGGGGTCACGTCGAGCGAGGCGAGCAGGTCCGCCTGGGTACCGTGGCCGGTGGCACGCAGCTGCGCGACCGCCTGTTCCTTCGTGCTGCCGGCTGGCAGCCGCCGACTGAAGATCCCCGCGAACACCAGGTCGGTGGCGTGGCCGAGCAGGCGAGGACCGATCACGCTCAGGCCGACGCTCAACGTCGCCAGGACCACGACGGCGATCAGCAGGTGACGCTGCGGTCGCAGCAGTCCGAGCAGCCGGCGGCTCGACGCGGCGAAGTCCATCGACTTCTCCGTCGCGCCCGGGCCCACGAAGAACCGAGCGGGCCCGGCCGTCGGGGCCGGGCCGCGGCGCGGTGCCGGTACCGGGCTGCTCATGCCGCCTCCTCCTCGGTGAGCTGGGAGAGCACAATCTCGCGGTACGTGGTGTTGTCGGCCATCAGCTGCTGGTGGGTGCCGACGCCGGCCACCTCACCGTGGTCCAGCACGATGATCTGATCCGCATCCCGGATGGTGGCGACCCGCTGAGCGACGATCACCACGGTCGCGGCGGAGGTCTCGTGGGCGAGCGCCCTGCGCAGGCGGGCGTCGGTGGCGTAGTCGAGGGCCGAGAAGGAGTCGTCGAACAGGTAGATCTCCGGGCCGTGAACGAGCACGCGGGCGATGGAGAGCCGTTGGCGCTGGCCGCCGGAGACGTTCGTGCCACCCTGGGCGATCGCGGTGTCGAGACCGTCCGGCATGGCTTCGACGAAGTCCTTCGCCTGCGCGATCTCCAGCGCGCGCCACAGTTCGTCGTCGGTGGCGTCCGGATTTCCGTAACGCAGATTGGTCGCGACGGTGCCGGAGAACAGATACGGCCTCTGTGGAACCAGGCCGACGGTCCGGGCGAGCAGCGCCGGGTCGAGATCGCGGACGTCGACGCCGTCGACGAGGACGGCGCCCTCGGTGGCGTCGGCCAACCGCGGGACCAGACCGAGCAGCGTTGTCTTGCCGCTACCGGTGCTGCCGATGATGGCTGTGGTCTGACCCGGCCGGGCGCGCAGGCTGATTGCGCGCAGGACCGGCGCCTCCGCGCCCGGGTAGTGGAACCCGACGCCCCGCAGTTCCAGGTCACCGTGGCGGCGCAGCTCCCGCACCGGGTTCTGCGGTGGCAGGACCGTGGAGTCGGTCTCGAGCACCTCCTGGATGCGCTCCGCGCACACCTCGGCGCGGGGAATCATCATGAACATGAAGGTGGCCATCATCACCGACATCAGGATCTGCATCAGGTAGCTGAGGAAGGCCGTCAGCGCGCCGATCTGCATCTGGCCGGCGTCGATACGGTGGGCACCGAACCACAGCACGGCCACGCTCGAGAAGTTGACCACGGTGAGCACGAGCGGGAACATCAACGCCATGAGTCGGCCGAACCGCAACGAGATGTCGGTCAGTTCGGCGTCAGCCACCGCGAACCGGCGCCGCTCATAGTCGTCCTGGACAAAAGCGCGGATCACCCGGAGCCCGGTGATCTGCTCCCGCAGGATCCGGTTGACGGCGTCCAGGCGCTCCTGCATCGCCCGGCCCAGCGGTCGCATCCGTCGCACGATCAAGCTGATGATCACTGCGAGGACCGGAGTGATCGCGACGAGCAGGAGCGAGAGCCCGGCATCCTGGTTGACCGCCAGGATGATGCCGCCCAGGCACATGATCGGCGCGGAGACCATGAGCGTGAAGCTCATTAACATCAGCATCTGCACCTGCTGCACGTCGTTCGTGGCCCGGGTGATCAGAGAGGGCGCGCCGAAGCGGCCGACCTCCCGGGCCGAGAACGACTGGACCCGGTCGAACACCGACGCCCGGATGTCCCGACCGAGCGCCATCGCCGTCCGGGCTCCGAAGAAGACGGCGGCGCCGGCACAGACGATCTGCACGACGCTGACACCGAGCATGAGTCCACCGATACGCATGATGTAGCCGGTGTCGCCGATGACCACTCCACGATCAATGATGTCGGCGTTGAGGGTGGGGAGGTAGAGCATGGCGATCGTCGCCACCAGCTGCAGAAGGACCAGTATCGAGATCGGCCGGCCGTAGGGGCCGAGGTGAGCCCGCAGAAGTCGGATCAGCATACGGTCCCTCTCGGTGGCGGCTGGTGGTCGAACCGGTAGATCGCGACAACGGTGGGTAAGCACACTGCAGACGTGTTGCGACCCTACGACGTCAACCCAACATCAGGTCAAGGCATTTTCAGTGCCGCGCACTGGAGAGTCGAGGGTCAGTGCCGCGCACTGGAGACATGGCGGCTACCTCATGTCGGATACCTGCCGGGGATGTCGGCGAGCGGTGCGGGTCCGCCGAAGAGGCTGCCCTGGCCAAGGCCGCAGCCGCTGTGCGCGAGGGTGGCGGCCTGCTTCGCGTCAGCGATGCCGGTGCCCAGCAGTGAAATGCCCAGTCCGCGGATGGTGGCGAGGAACGCCGTGCGCAGCGTGCCGTCGTTTTCTTCTTCCCCGGGGGTGCGGCCGTCGGTCAGCGATTCGGTCAGGTGCCGGGTGGCGGCGGCGTCGAGCACGATGATCTGGACGGGAAGCGGCAGAAGGGGATCGAACGAGAGGTCCTCGGCGTCGGGATAGGTGATCGCGAGCCTGATACCTCGTGCGGCCAGTCCGCGCAGCGCCCGCAGGGCAGCCTGATCGGTGTGGTGCGTCGCGCCGGCGACGCGGAGCACGAGAGCATCGGGTGGCAGGTGGTGGACGGTCAGAGCATTGACCACCTCGGTCGTGAACCGGGCGTCAGCGGCATCGAGGATCGAGACGGGGATGTGGAGGGCCACCTCCGGATGGCCCGTGCTTCGGTATCGGCCGAGGTCACGGCAGGCCCGGTCGAGCAGGATGTGCTCCAGTGCGGGGGCCAGCCCGGTCTGCTGGGCGGTGAGGGTGAGACGGTGGTGGGGAACGGATCGGGAGGACGGGTCGTCCCACCGAAGCGCCGCCTCGACACCGACGGTCCGACCGGTGTGGAGCTCGATGATCGGCTGATAGCTGACGTTGAGGGTACCGCCGCCATCCTCGCCGCGTACGGCGTGGGTGAGGCTGGTGCGCAGGGCGTCCTCGGCGCTGGCGGGGCACAGCTCCGGCCGGTACACCACCAGGGTNCCCTTNCCCCGCCGTTTTGCGGCGTACATGGCGGAGTCCGCCTGTTTCAGCACGCTTTCCGCGGTGGCCTGAGTGCCGGGGTCGACAACGACCAGCCCAATGCTGGCCTGGGTTGTATGAACCGTTCCGGCGAGTACCAAGGGTACGCGGAGTGTTTCCAGGATCCGCCGCCCGATGGACTCGGGGTCGACGCAGCCGCCTTCCAGCAGGACCGCGAACTCGTCGCCGCTGATGCGGGCAACCGTGTCGGTGCTACGGGCGCAACTCGTCAGCCGACCCGCGGTTACGCGAAGCAGGTCGTCGCCGGCCGCGTGCCCGAATCTGTCGTTGACGCTCTTGAAGTCGTCGAGGTCGCAGAACAGTAGTGCAAGCTGCGTGTCGTCCTGCGTATTGTCGTGGAGGCGCCGGGCAAGTCCGCGTTGCAGTCGGGCCGTCAACAGCGTGCGGTTCGCCAGGTCGGTCAGCGGATCGTGCAGGGCCTGGTGGTGCAGCTGTCGTTCGCGGGTGTAGCGGTGGGCGTTGTCCAGGCACAGCGCCGCGCGGGCGGCCAACTCCTCGGCCAGGGCCAGGTCGTCGTCCTCGTAGGGCTCTGGTTGCCGGGAGCGGCAGAAACTGGCCACCCCGAACATCACGTCGCGGGCGCACAGGGGGACGGTGATGAGCGAGTGGATCCCCTGCGCGAGGAGTTGCTCGACGCGTTCGGGGTCCTGGGCCTGCCAACCGGGAGCCGCGTGNAGGTCGGCCTCGAGCACCGCTCGCCCGCTGGCCAGGCACCGAGCCTGCGGCGTGGAGGGCAGGAAGCTGATCTGGTGACCGGCCGGGTAGAGAGCGAGGCCTTCCTGGATGCCGTGCAGGGCGGCGCGGCGCAGCAGTGCGGTCGGACGCAGCGAGTCCTCGCCCCGCAGAACAGACTCCGACAGGTCCACCGTGACGACGTCGGCGAGTTCNGGCACGGCTGCCTGGGCCAGTTCCTCGGCGGTCCGAGTCACGTCGAGGGTGGTCCCGATGTGCATACTGGCCTCGTACAGCAGGGTGAGGCGTCGCCGTGCCGCCACCGCGAGACGGCCGATTCCCTGTTCCCCGATCGCCAGCAGTGACGCGCCGATGGCGGGCTGCCGGCTGGCCGGGTACGCACTGGCCACGGGTGTGCTGGCCGGGCGGGTGGCGTCGGGTGCACCCGCCGGCAGTCGCGGCGTCGGCCTGGGCGCGCTGAGCGCGGCATACGGCAGGAAAAGCCCCGGCGCCGACGGGGCACCGGCGTCGGCCCCCCGCGGCTGGCTGTTGAGGTGTCCTGCCACAGCCGCGGCGCTGGTCATGAGGCGACGGGGCGGCCCGAAGGGAAGGACGACCTCGACGGCCAGCCCGGCCACTGCGGAGTGCGTCCGTACCTCCCTGCACACCAGCGTGGCAGTCTGACCGTGCGGCAGGGATACCTCGATGGCGGTCGGCCGGCCCGCTGCGATCAGTTCAGCGGCCTTCTCCTGCAAAACCAGCCGAGTATCGTGCTTGATCTCGATGCCGGACCCGGCATCGAGATCAAGCGGAAACTGTGCGCCGCCAGCCGGTATCCGCATCCGGTGTTTGGCCTGCCGGTACGCCAGGAGCAAGGCGCGTTCCCGCTCGCTCGCCTGTTCCAGCAGGCGATGTTCGATAGCGCGGCCAGCCTCCCCCACCATGGCTTCCGCCGACGGATTCGCCTCGGCGAGCCTGCAAATGAGGCTGAACACGCCTTCGATACGCCCGCTGAGGGGGTCGCGGACGGGAGCGGATATGCACGCGTCCGGTTGGTAGAGGTCAGCAAAGTGCTCGGCGCCCGAGACGCGGGCGGGGCGCCTTTCCACGAGGGCGAGGGCTACGGCGCTGGTGCCGACCAGGTGCTCGGCGACGCAGAACCCAGGGTGTAGGCCGAAGGATGCCTCACCGACCCGGTGCGCCAGTATTCTTGCCTGGTCGTCGGTGAGACACACGCACACCCAGGTCCCGGCGATCATGGATGCCAGTCGGTCGAGTACCGGGTCGGCCGCGCGGACCAGGCGCGTGTCCAGATCAAGATCCGGATCATAGACGGGGGAGCACCGGTCCGGGCTCACGTTCAGTACCTGGCTGCGCCACCACGAACCCAAAATCGCGTTTTGTGGTCCTTCCGCTACCAGGTCCCCCGTCAGGAATCGTTCCCGCAGGTGAGCGCTGTTACGCTGCGCAAGGTCATCCCAGATGTCCACGATGATTTCACCTCCCTCCTCGGGAGCCCAGAGGTTTCCGCGTCACCCTCCTGGCCTGCGCGCACATTCCACACCATCAAATCTACTACACCATTGTGGGCCTGCTGTCGCCTACGGAATGCTCCGATCTGCGAGCGACGCCCGAGATGAGACCGGTATAAGCACGTATGCGATGCTGGCGACGCTACCGGTGGAGCGGGACGGCATAGTCGATCATGTCGTTGTGATCATGCGGCCGGCATTCTGTTCGCGCGGCGGCGCGGCACGGTCCGAGCACGCTCGACCTGCCGCGGCGGCTCAGAATGCCGCGCGAGCTCCGACCGCGGGGGCGTCGACGTCCACGATCTCCTTACCCAGCGGCAGCAGCGAGACCGGGATCAGTTTGAAGTTCGCCAACCCGAGCGGGATACCGATGATGGTGAGGCAGAGTGCCAGGCCGGTGGTGAGATGTCCCAGTGCCAACCACCAACCGGCCAGCAGGATCCACAGCACGTTTCCGACCAGGGACGCCCCGCCGGCGCCGGGTCGGTCGACAATGCGCCGTCCAAACGGCCACAGGGTGAAGTTCGCCATCCGCAGGGCGGCGATCCCGAAGGGAATCGTGACGATGAGAATGAAGCACACAAGCGCTGCGAGGGCATAGCCGACGGCAAGCCAGAAACCACCGAATACCAACCAGATGACGTTGAGCACGAGGCGCATGAGCTGACCCGCTCTCTCCCGATCCGACACCGGGATCGTGGTGAACGCCGATGGCAAGCCTGCCGGAAGCATCAGCGCCACTGTCGATCGGCCGCCACTCGTCGATCGGCACCGACTTTATCGTACCAATCCAGCCCAGGTCGTCCGAACACGACCGTCCGAACACGGTCAGGTACACCACGATGACACACCGTCAGGTACACCACGATGATCTGCCCCGGGGACGCCATCGCAAACGGAGTGGATGCCACGCGGCCCGGCACGTTCCGGCCCTGCTCGCTACTGTCATGACAGCAGTCCATGCCGGCCGGTCGCGACCGACCGGCCGCGGCCGCACGAACGCAGGTGACGTACGCCGCCGCCTGGCGCAGGCAGCTTCCCGGCCACGGTCGTCGGTATCCAGGAGGTGAGCCGGTTCGGGTAGCCCAACCGGCTCCCGCCCGCCGTGGACACGAGGTGTCGCCCCGGTTACCTCTCTCGAGAGCGGAAGTGATGCGCGGATGACCGATATGCAGGCATTCGACCACGTAATCGATCTTGTCGGAAACACGCCGCTGGTCCGGATCACACCGACGATCGAGACGACGCCGACGCCGGTGCTGGCAAAGCTGGAGTACCTTAATCCCGGTGGATCGGTGAAAGACCGGGTAGCGCTGACCATGGTCTCCGCCGCCGAGGAGGCCGGACTGCTTCCGCCTGGTGGGACCATCATCGAACCTACCAGCGGAAACACCGGTGTCGGCTTGGCCCTGGTGGCGGCCCGGCGGGGCTATCGCTGCGTGTTCACCATGCCCGACAAGATCAGCGAAGAGAAACGAGCCGTCCTGCGCGCCTACGGCGCCGAGGTCGTCATCTGCCCGACAGCAGTGGCACCCGACGACCCCCGCTCCTACTACTCGGTGGCCCGCCGGCTCGTCCGCGAGACTCCCGGTGGTTGGAGCCCGGATCAGTATTCCAACCCGAACAATCCCGCTGCGCACTACGCTACGACCGGGCCGGAGATCTGGCAGGCCACGAACGGTCGCGTCACCCATTTCGTCGCCGGCATCGGGACCGGCGGGACGATCAGTGGAGTCGGCCGTTACCTCAAGGAGGCGTCCGGCGGAACCGTGCAGATCGTGGGCGCGGATCCGGAGGGTTCGGTCTACTCCGGTGGCAGCGGCCGGCCCTACCTCGTCGAAGGCGTCGGGGAGGACATCTGGCCGACGACCTACGACAAGACGGTCGTCGACCGGGTGGAGGCGGTCAGCGACCGCGACTCGTTCCTGATGACGCGCGAGCTGGCCAGGAAATGCGGGCTGCTGGTGGGCGGATCAGGCGGGCTCGCGGTGGTAGTCGCCCTCCGGGTCGCTCGCGAGCTCGGCCCGGACGACGCCGTTGTGGTCCTGCTTCCGGACTCCGGCCGCGGATACCTGTCGAAGATCTTCAACGACGAATGGATGTACGAGTACGGCTTTCTGGAGCCGCCGTCGAACGAGCCGACCGTCTCGGACGTCCTGCGGAACAAGGCCGAACAGACCAGTGGTCCCCCCGATCTGGTGCATGTCCACCCGGCCGAGACAGTCGGTGCCGCCATCTCCTACCTGCGCGAGTACAACGTGTCGCAGATGCCGGTGGTGCGGCACGAACCGCCCCTGCGGGCGGCGGAGGTCGCGGGTTCCGTCATCGAGCGGCATCTGCTCGCGGCGGTCTTCGCCGACCGGTCCGCCATCGACGCTCCGGTCGCCGATCATCTGTCGCCGTCGCTTCCGATGGTGGGTACCGGCGAGCCACTGGCCCGGATCGTCGCGGTGCTCGGGGACGAACCCGCGGTGCTGGTACACGACGAGGGTAATCCCGTCGGCATCCTTACCCGTGCCGACCTGCTGAGTTTCCTGGCCGTCCGCTAGATCGGCACCGATCATCGAGAACGCCCTAGCGTGGCGTCATGCATATGGAGCAGCCCGCTGAGGGATTCGAGNCCATCGCGATCCATGCCGGCCAGGAGCCCGATCCCGTCACGGGAGCGGTGGTGACGCCGATCCACCAGTCCTCGACGTTCGCCCAGGATGGCGTGGGTGGGCTTCGGAGCGGTTACGAGTACAGTCGTTCGGCGAATCCGACCCGTACCGCGCTGGAGACCTGCCTCGCCGCACTGGAACGCGGGACGGTCGGCCTCGCTNTCTCCTCCGGCATGGCGGCGGCGGACGCCCTGCTGCGAACCGTCTGCCGGCCCGGAGACCACGTCATCATCCCGGCGGACGCCTATGGCGGCACCTACCGGCTCATCGCCCGGGTGCTCGCCGACTGGGGCGTCGACCACACCAGCATCGATCTCACCGACCTCGATGCGGTGCGAGTCGCGATCCGTCCGGGCACCACGCGACTGGTGTGGTGCGAAACCCCGACCAATCCCATGCTGTCCATCGCCGACATCGTCGCTCTCTCGTCGCTGGCGCATGACGCGGGGGCGCTGCTGACGGTCGACAACACGTTCGCTTCGCCCTACCTGCAGCAGCCACTGACCCTGGGGGCGGACGCGGTGGTGCATTCCACGACGAAGTATCTCGGTGGCCACAGCGATGTCGTCGGCGGCGCGCTCGTGGTCGGCGATCCGGACCTGGGCGCCCGGCTACGGTTCCTGCAGAACGCGGCCGGCGCCGTCGCCGGCCCCTTCGACAGCTGGCTGGTACTGCGCGGTGTCAAGACGCTCCCCGTTCGGATGGACCGGCACTGCGACAACGCTCGGCGTATCGCGGCCGAGCTCGCCACGCACCCCGCTGTCGGGGCCGTCCGCTACCCGGGTTCGACCGGCCATGCGGGTCACGACATCGCCGCGAAGCAAATGCGCGACTTCGGGGGAATGGTCTCGTTCACCCTTCGGGCCGGCCCCCAGGCGGCCGTGGCGGCANGTGGCCGGACCAGGCTGTTCACTCTCGCCGAGTCGTTGGGTGGGGTGGAATCCCTGATCGAACATCCGGCGAGCATGACCCATGCCTCGGTGGAGGGCTCGCCGCTCGCGGTACCCGCGGACCTCGTTCGGCTCTCGGTCGGGATCGAATCAGTGGACGACCTCGTCGCCGATCTGCACCAGGCGCTGCGCGGGCTTTCCGACGGATCCGCGTAGCCCGGCCCCGGTTTCGGGAGTGGTGGCTTCTGGCGCACGCGTCCGGTACGGAAGGGCGNACCAGCGAAAAAAGTCCAAACCTTAACCCGCGGCGGCGACATAGCGCCCCGTACCCGGTTACCGTGACCTTACTGTGTCGAGACCCTCGGGCGGAGAACAGCAATGGTTGCGCGTGCGCATACGCCGGACATGTGCCCAGTCCGCCAGGTCGCGATCGTCAGGAGTACCACATGGACGCATCGACGGACCGCCGAACGATCCTTACCACGAGCGCGCTACTCGGTGTCCTCGGAGCCGCCGAGGCGGTCGACATGACATCCTCGGCGATGGACAGCCGCGCAGCGCTACACCAGGTCGAGGCCGGTCTGGAGTCCCTCGCCCGCCGCTGGGAGACCACCGCGCCGGCCGACTTGGTCGAGCGCCTCGCGACGCTGGAGCACCATGCGCGGACGATCGGCCGATGGCGGTTGGGCTCAGCCCTGCGCCGGGACTGGATACGAGCGCATGGCCGGATTCTTCTCATGACCTCCGTGGCACAGGGTGACAACGGCATGGCCAGGCCGGCCACAGTCTCGGCGCGGGCGGCGCTCGTCCTCGCGAAACATGTAGGAGACGCGACGACCGCCGCCCACGCCGGAGTCGTGTTGGCTGAACTCGCCGCTTATTCCTTCCAGAGCACCCGCGACGGGTTGGCGCTGGCGCGGGCGGCCCAGGCCACGGCACCACACGCGCACACCGCGGTCCTGGCGATGACCACCGAGGCGCACATCATGGCCGCGTGCCACCTGCCTACCGACGATATCGTCGCCGTGCTGCGCTCAGCGGGATCGGTCGCGGCAAAGCTCCCGGCAGGTGCGGTGGGTTACAGCCTGGACGGTATCCATCCTGGGTATCTGCCGACATTCGGCGGTGCGGCACTCGTCGCCGCCGGCGCATTGGACGAGGGAAATGAGCGGCTGAGCGAGGCAGCCGAACTGTTCGACCGTTCCCGGGCGTCCGGTGCTCTCGCCGCCGTCCGCCTTTACCAGGCATCCGCGGCGATGCGCGCACGCGAGCTGGACAAGGCCGAGATCCTCGCGACCAGAGCGCTCGCCGCATCCGCCGTGCGGCCGAGCAGCTGGCTGTCGAACGGAATCCTCTTTCTCGCCGAACGCGCCCGCAGCCAGGGCGCGGACTGGTCCGGACTCGTCATCCAGGCCCAGGAGTGGTCCCCGCTCTGATCGCGTCGTTGACGTCCGGGGGCGGTCACGACGTCATCTGCCGGCACGCCCCCGGCGCCGGGGCCTTCCACCGGGATACCGGCGCACGGCGCCCGATCAGCCATGCCAGCCCTGGCCACAACAGCCCTGGCCACAACAGCCCTGGCCACAACACCGCCGGCCGTGAGGACCCCGGCCGTGAGGACGCGGCGTCGAGCCCAGGGACGCACACCGGCGCGGAGTCCATGCAGCAGCAGCAGGCCAGCAACAACCATAATCAGAACAACCAACGGCGACAAGATGTTGGAATAATGCAGTTCATTCGACGGGTTAAGATTTACGGATTTCTGTAGGGCAGTGTTCGAGGCGATCGGCAGCGGCGGCGGTGTCGCCTGAGCGAGAACGGGATAAGGAATAGGCACGGCGGTACATTATCGGGTAGGCGACAATGCGAACCGGGCCGGTGGAGACAAAAGTGCTTCGGCTCGCCCCTCGGTCGTCGCCTTGGTCGCGGCCAGCCGCGCCGGTCCCACACCGGCGGGTTGAAACGCCGGACCCGCTCAGGGATCCGCGCACATCGCGGCATCAGCCTGTTGCTTGGAGCCGAACAGATCGGGAATCACCACAATCGGTCCGGGACCCGTCGCCGGGCCGCAGTCGTCGCCCCGGCCGTCCGCCCTGCCGCCCCCCGTCGGACCGGCCTGTGCGGGCGGTCCGGGATCGACCGACCCGCCCGCGGGCGCGGGGAGCAGTCCGCCGGACGGCCGCGCTTCCGACGGGTTCGACGACGGACGCGGCGCGGTCCGGCGGCTGGGCACCGAAGGGAGCAGTCTCCTGTCCCCCGGATCGGGTCCGAAGGCATCCGCCCGATCCGATGCGACGGGTGGAACCAATGACACCCGCCGCCCGCCGTCGGCCGACGGCGGGCGCGTGGGCGAAGACGGGGGCCGTGATTCGACGAAAGGTGCGGTCGGGCCCCCGGCGGAATCCGGATCGCCGGAAGGGGCGACGAGGCGTGGCAACGTCCGTGCTCCGTCCGTTCCCGGGACGCCGGGAACGGGGTGGACGGGGTCGGGGTAGGTGGACCGGGTGGGGAAGGACGATCGGCTCTGCTCGCGGCGGCCCGCCCACCGGTCGTCGTCCCGATCGTCATCAGTCCTGGCCCGGACGAGCCGATCGGACGACGGTCGATCGGCCTGGATCAGCACGTCGCCCGGGGTGGGCCCGCCGGGCGCGGCGAGCCCGAAGGCGATGACCGCGACCGTGAATCCAGCCGCCGCGACCGCGCCGCTTCGCCGCCGGTCCAGAATTCCGGCCCAGCCGACCCGCCCACGCAGGATGCCTGTGACACCGATCAGCATCACCATCACCGCAAGCAGAGCGATGATCATCGCAACCGCCGCCATCGGGGCCCCCAGGTCTCAGCATCAGCACGAGAACCCGAACCGTAACTCACTGAAAGTAACGAGACGAATACCAGAACGTCGTGTCGCCCTCCGTGTACCCGGAAAAGCGCGGCAGCCGACAACCTCGAGCGAGAACGATCATCCGTCCGCCGGCCCGGCGGCGACAGCCGGCCGGGCCGAGCCGACCGGCTGTCCGGTCGCCCTGGGCGAGCCCTCGTTCGTGCGCGGCGGAGCGGACGGCGACCCCGCCCCGCTCGCCGACGGTCCACTCGCCGAGGGTCCACTCGCCGGCCTAGAGACGGACCGATCCCCCGGTTCCCTCGGTTGCCGCGATGCCCCCGCGCCACGACCCGTATCACTCGATCCAGGTGATCCGGGTGAGGGGCGACCGCCGTCGCGTGGTGTCGGGGCCGCGCTCTCGGCTCCTCGGTCGGACCCGGCATGTCGGTCGGACCCGGCATGGTCGCGCCCGTCGGACTTCTGACCGGCGGTTCCGCGACCGCCAGCGGTTCCCCGGTCGTCCCCGGCGGTTCCCCGGTCGTCCCCGGCGGTTCCCCGGTCGTCCCCGGCGGTTCCCCGGTCGTCCCCGGCGGTTCCCCGGTCGTCCCCGGCGGTTCCCCGGTCGTCCGGGCGGGTGTCGGGCCGACCATGCGCCGGCGGCGGGGTTCCCGTCGGCCGGGTTCCCGGCGGCGACGTCCCCGCCGGCGACGTCCCCGGCGGCGACGTCCCCGGCGAGGACGTAGCAGACGGCAGCGTCGGCGCCGGCGACGTCTCCACCGGCAACGTCCCTAGCTGCAACGTCCCCGACGACCGGCTGTCCGCGGGCGACGCCCACGGCGGCCAGGTGTCCCATGTGGGAGGACGCGACTGCTGGGGTCCGCCGCGGTCATCGGACGGCGCCGGACGACGTGCGGCCCTGTCCGCAGCCAGGTCCCGATCCGCGTCGGTGTCCGCGGGCAACGTGGACCCGGGCTCGACGGACGTCGCGGATAGCACTGAAAGTGGCGATGCTGGCGTGGACGGTGATGGGGGAGTCGGTGCGGGCAGGACAGCCTGGCTCACGGGCAGGTCCGGATCGTTGCCGTCGCCGACCCCGACTCCTCGGGATGCGAGCAGCCCGAAAGCGACGAGCGCCGCGGATCCCGCACCGGCAACCGCGCCGGCCGTACGGCGGTTGGGGATCCACGCCCATTCCGCGCGTCCCCGCACCAGGCCGAGCGCGCCCGCGATCAATATCAGCCCGGCGACAGCCAAGCAGAAGAACACCATGGAACCCTCCAGGGCGCAGTCAGTCTCCACCCTAGGGGCACATCCCCCACCCGATGGCGCAGCATTGATTACGGAGAGTTTCTAGTACCTATCCGCCAAGGTCAGGAAACACCGAGCGAATCATCTCAGGCGCCCATCGGTGGAATTCTGCCGAGAATATTTGGCACATCAGCGGCATCGGGCAGGGTACCGAAGGCCAGTCCCCCCTCACCGGCGACTCTCGTGGCGCAGAACGCGTCGGCCACGGCGCTCGGGGCGTAGCGCACCAGCAAGGAGCCCTGCAGGACGACGGCAAGTCGCTCAACGATGCGCCGGGCGGCGAACTCCGCGTCCTTGGACCGGTCCAGGACAGCGCGCAACCGGGCCCAGGCCGCGTCCAGCCTGCGGTCCGCGCCACGCGCCGCGTCGATCTCCGTGGCGAAGGCGGCGAAGCTGGCCGGTTCCCGGGTGAGCGCGCGCAGCACGTCGAGCGCGTTGACGTTGCCCGAGCCCTCCCAGATGCCGTTCAGCGGCGCCTCGCGGTAGAGCCTCGGCATCCCGGACTCCTCCACGTAGCCGTTGCCCCCCAGGCATTCGAGCGCCTCGGCGGCCAGCGCCGGGGAACGCTTGCACACCCAGTACTTCGCGACGGCGATCGCCAACCGTCCGAACGCCTGTTCCTGACGATCGCCACGGGCCGCCCGGTCGACCGCGCCCGCCACCCGGAGCACCAGGGTCGTCGCGGCCTCGGACTCCAGGGCGAGATCGGCGAGCACATTGCGCATCAACGGAGCATCGATGAGCGGTCTCCCGAACGCGCGTCGGTGACGCACGTGGTGGGCTGCCGCCATGACGGCCGCACGCATCCCCGCCGCCGAGCCGAGGCTGGAGTCGAGCCGGGTCATCGCCACCATCTCGATGATGGCCCGGACCCCTGCGCCCTCCTCGCCGACCAGCCAACCGACCGTGTCGTCGAACTCCGGCTCGCCGCTGGCGTTACTGCGATTACCGAGCTTGTCCTTCAGCCGCGCGATGCGAAAGGTGTTGCGGACGCCGTCCGGAAGCACCCGTGGCACCCAGAAGCAGGACAGGCCACCGGGGGCCTGGGCCAAGACCAGGAAGACGTCGTTCATCGGGGCGCTGGTGAACCACTTGTGCCCCCGCAGCCGATAGGTCCCGTCGCCCGCCGGCGTCGCCGTCGTCGTGTTGGCACGGACGTCCGAGCCACCCTGCTTCTCCGTCATGCCCATGCCCGCCAGCAGGCCGGCCTTGCCCTCGGGTGGGCGCAGACCCGGATCGTAGACGCGGCTGGTCAGCAACGGTTCGTAGCGGGCGGCGAGCTCCGGGGCGGCGCGCAGCGCCGGCACCACGGCGTAGGTCATCGACACCGGGCACAGATGGCCCTGCTCGACGGTGCCCCAGACCAGGATGTCCGCGGCGCGGGCGACATGGGCGCCGGGACGCGGGTCGGCCCACGGCGCCCCGGCCAAGCCCTCCCGTACCGCGACCTCCATCAGGGCATGCCAGGAGGGATGGAAGTCCACCTCGTCAACGCGAAACCCGTAACGATCATGAGTGCGCAGTTGCGGCGGGAACCTGTTCGCCTCGTCGGCCTGGCGGGCGGCCTCCTCGCTGCCGGCCAACCGACCGAGTCGGTGCAGATCGTCCATATGCCAGCCGGCCCCCTCCCGCGCGAGGGCCGCCAGCAGCGCCGGATCGGCCGCCGCATCGTGCCCCACGAGGGGCGGAGGCTGGTTCGTCNCCTCATGGGTCCGGGACGAACACGTCCCGGGAACCGCCGTTGTCCGGTTGACGGTGGTCGGCGAGATCACCGGCCCTCCTCTCGGCCGGGCCGCACATCGGCCTCGACAGTGCCGCACATCGGCCTCGACAGTGCCGCACATCGGCCTCGGCCGGGCCGCACATCGACAGTGCCGCACATGAGCCGAGCCGCGTCCGAGCACGGCCCGTCGGCACTGGTATGAAGCGTGCCACTCCTGGCCGCGTCGGACCAGTCGCATCGCGCGCTCTCGCCGGATCCACGGGCCGTGTACCCGGCGGGGCCGTGCGGATCACGGCCGCGCCGAAGAGGATCCGCTCCCGCGGCGAAGGCCCACGGCGGACCAGAAAAGATCCCTGCCGCCGGCCCCGAACAGGTGGGCTGTTCCCGGCCGGCGTCCGGCTATTGCGCCCAAAGGTTTTTACACATTCGGCATCCAACGCCGGGACGATGTCGTCGCGCCCTGACGTCCGGGCACTAGGCCGGATCGAGAACCAGGTAAATCGACCGGTGGCCACGTCCGGGCGAAGAAATCCGCACGCTCCGGCCCACCCGAGGCGCGGTGAATCTCCGGACCGCCGTCCGGGCTAGAATGCCGTTTCCCGTTAAGCCAGCCACCGGCGGAACGGATCGGAAGCAGCCGACACACTGCTCGACCAAGCCGCCCCGCGCCCTCGCCGACGCCTCGACGAGGAGCCGGCGGGCAGGCAGGGACGGTCACGCGCTCTTATTCACCCGGCGGTCCCGCTGCCACGAAGCCCCGCCGGCTCGAGCAACGCACGCGGTGAGCAGATGATCATCTTCCGCGATACTCGATCGGGCTAGACCGGCCGGGTGTTACGGAGAGTATTGGATAACGCCGAAGGGAACGAGAAGCATGCGGGGACCGGTCGCGGGCGGTACCAACATCACAGCTCCCCAGCTCCAACCAACAGCACCCAGTGCTATACATAGCGTTATACGCAGTAACCCGTAGTCGAGTTGATACCGCCCATCGACCGACCATCCAAGCCTTAAAGTATTCAGAGCGACACCTCTAGTAGTCGAATCATTCTCGCTCGGCAATCTCCTCCATCCCGCGAACGCGCCGGGTCACCCAGCCCAATACGCCGGTCCGTGTCGGCACAAGCGGTGGAGTTCTGTCACGGGCGGCGGCCGGTGAAACTCGTGGCACAGATACTCGTATGCTCACCCACTACCGGGATGATTCGACGGCACGGAAAACAGAAAGTCTTCACTCACGGTAAGATCCGTCGAGTCCGGGCACGGTTGTCGGACGGGGCATATAGATGATCAGAGGTGGCCGAATCGGTGGGCGGCAAGCGCCCGGGCGAGTCACGGCCGCAATCAGAACCTCGGCGGCCCGGGCCGGATCGCGACTCCGGCGGCGATTCATCCACCCGCTGATCGTCGGACTACTCACGGTTGCGGTCCTCGGTACCATGGCAATCTGGACGGGCTCCGATCTGCTGAGCCGGGAGAAGATCGACCGCCTCAACGAACGTTCCCAGCTGGTCAAGCGGCTCGCGCAGTGGGCGGCGATCGTCGATAACCCGGCGGCGATGCAGTCCGCGACCGATCGGACGCCCTTCCAGCCCGGTGACCCCCTGGGAAACGAAGCCCTGCTCCCGCAGCTCCAGATCGCTCACTCCGGCGATGTCATCCGGGTGGTTGCGCTGCTCGACACCGCGGGCCATACCACGGCCTCCTATCCACGGGGGAACTCCATAGTCCCCGCCGACCTGGGGCAGGCCTGGTCCGCTGCCTGGTCCGGGGTTCCCGCGGTGTCCCCCGTCTTCGCCCTCCACGATGGCCGCGTCAGAGCAACGGTGGTTCCCGTCGGCCGTCCGCGGCCCTGGGCCGTCCTGGTCGCCGTGTCCACCGAAGAGTCCAACCTCCAGTTCACCAACTGGATCACGGCCCTGCTCGGGGTCGGCCGGGGCAGCATGTCGACGGTCGGCCCGGACGGGGTACCGATCGCATCCACCGAGCCGGGCATGCTGGGTCGGCAGGTCCTCTCGACCGCCGATCTCTCCCGCTCCCACGCCCAGCGTGGTGGTGCGCGGATCTGGGAGACGACCGAGAACGGCAGGAGGATCACGAACATCACGGCGGTGCAGCCGACGACGGGGNACCTGACCTACTTCCGGCAGGCCACGGACTCGCTGAACGCCGACCTCCGGGCCCGACGGAACCAACGGAATCTGACGTTGCTGGCCTTCGCGCTGACGTCGGTCCTGAGCATCGTCTTCGTCGGCCTGCTGCGAGAGACGGCGGCTCGGCGCTCCCGGGCCGGGCTGTGCGCGTTGTTCGCGGCGGCCCATGACATCGTGCTGACAACCGACCTCACTGGACGACTCACGTTCATCAGCCCCGCGATCGTCCCGTTACTCGACCATTCCCAGGAAACCTGGCTCGGGCGCAAGGTCGCGGATCTGGTGCACCCGGACGACGCCCACCGGCTCGTACGATTGATCGAGAACCCCGCTGCCGGGTCCCTGCTCAACATTCGGATGACGGCGGCGAACGGCACATCCCGGTGGTTCGACGTCGCGACCCGCCACCTGTCCACCCGGGATGGATCCGGCGAAGTGCTGATCACCTGCCATGCGGTCGGTAAACGGAAGCAGTTGTTGGACCAGCTCGGCTATCAGGCGCGCCATGACGTACTCACCGGACTGTGTAACCGGACCGCCTTCGAGGAGCAGCTAGAGGATGCCCTCGCCGCGGCTGGGGGCGTCGCGGTCCTGTTCATCGACCTCGACAGCTTCAAGCCGGTCAACGACACCTTCGGCCACGCGGCCGGCGACCGGGTGCTGCAGGTCATCAGTGGACGGATCCGAACACTGCTGGGCCCCGACGATGTCGCCGGGAGATTCGGCGGCGACGAGTTCGGGGTCCTGCTGCTGCGCGCGAACGAAATCGCCGCTCGCACCATGGCCGGTCGGGTCATCCGCGCGGTACGGGANCCGATCCTCGTCGACGGCTACGAGGTCTGCGTCGCCGCAAGCGTCGGAGTAGCGCTGGCCGTCAGCCGGCCCAGCCATTCCGGGCGGCTGCTGCGCGCGGCCGACGAGGCCATGTACAAGGCCAAGCAGGCTGGTCCGGGACGATATGCCATGGCGGACCCCCCAGCGGCCGAGACCACCACGCTCAAGGCGCCCGCACCGTCCGCGTCTGTGCTCCT
Organism: Frankia sp. CeD; assembly: GCF_000732115.1. Lineage (NCBI taxonomy): Bacteria > Bacillati > Actinomycetota > Actinomycetes > Frankiales > Frankiaceae > Frankia > Frankia sp. CeD. The sequence continues at coordinate 78,430 of NZ_JPGU01000011.1, read as the reverse complement.
CGCCACCGACCGGATCATGCCGCGATCCCCGGTCACCCGACCGCGCTCGATGTCCTTCCCAGCCTTGCCCAGATCCCCAGGCCCGCCCAGATCCCCAGGCGCATCCGGATCGTCACCCGCGGGCCGGACCGGGCATCCGCTGTCTCCTCGACGCTGGCGGACAACCGTGCGCGAGCAGCTGGGGCGAGCCATCCCACTGCTCGTGCTGGGGACCGTCATCCTGGCCGCCACGGCGGTCACCCTGGAGATCGAGAATGCCAACCGGCGGCGAGACGAGGCCCAACACACCGCCGAGACCCACTCCCTCGTCCTCCGTCTGGCCGAGTATGTCGCGGACCTGGGTCAACCCGTGCGCCTGATCGACCCGATCTCCAGACTTCCCTGGTCGCTGACCGAACCCGCTGTCGACCAGCGGGTGCTGGCGTCGGTCTCCCGATCGGCGCTCGCGGGCCCCGACACCGTTCTGGCACTGGTCGATCTCGACGGCAGGCCGACGGCGGTCCNACCCACCGGCGCAACGATCCCGTTCCCCCCACGGGACCGGATCTGGGCTCTCGCCCGCACCAGCGGAATCAACATCCCTGTTTTCCACCTGGGCGATCGGGTTCGGGCGTACAGCATCGTGCCGATCGTGCGGGACGGACGCAGCGCCGCGTTTCTGGTCATGGGTAGACCGGGAGCCGGGATGCCGGGAGCCGAGATGGTCCGCGTTTTTGGCGGCGGGGGTACCGGGACGAGCGGCACCGGAGAGGACACCCGGATCGTCATCGTCGACGAGGCCGGGCGCATCGCCCTGTCCGACGATCCGTCCGCGGTCGGGATCGCCCTGATTGACGGCACGGAGCTGCGGTCAATCAAGCCAGGCCAGAGCCGGCAGGTGACGGTGCGCAACGGCGGCGGTCACGTCGCCGTCGCCGCCGCGATCCCCGGCCATCCCACGTGGGGGTACCTCATCCTGCAACAGAACGGCCCGCTGCCGCGCGACCCGCGAGACAACCATGCCGTCGGCGATCTGCTGCTGCTCGGCATTGTGACCGTCACGTTCTCAGGCCTGACAAAAATGATCTTCCGGGGAGAGCAGGCGGTCCGGCGCGACCGGGCGCGGCTGCAGACCCTGCTGCACGAGTCGCACGACATCATCGTCAACCTGGACCGTGCGGGCCGGCCGACCTTCATCAGTTCGGCGGTCGAAAGCCTGCTCGGCTACCCGGTCAAGGCCATGATCGGGCTGCCGCTCATCGACCTGGTCCATCCCGAGGACCAGGCTGCGACGCGGGCCTTCCTCGCGGACCGGCAGCGTGGTGGACCGGGGTCCCTGCTGGACGTCCGCATGCAGACGGTTAACGGCGACCATCGCTGGTTCGACATCGAGGCCGGCGCCTGGCGGCCCGCGTCCGGGCCGGGCTGCTTCGACGGTGGTGTCCTGCTCACCTGCCACGAGATCAGCGAACGTCGTCAGTTGCAGGAGCAGCTACGGAAACGTGCCACCCACGACCCGTTGACCGGCCTGCCGAACAGGGCGGCGCTTACCGAATTCCTCGATCAACTGGCTCGGGAGCAGACTCCGTTCGCGGTTCTACTCATCGATCTGGATGACTTCAAACCGATCAACGACACGTTCGGTCACCAGGTGGGCGACGATGTGCTGTGCACGGTCGCCACTCGGTTGGCCGACGTCCTCGCCCCGGGCCCGTCGGTGGCCAGCGCGGGACCGGTCGAGACGATCGATCCCGAGATGATCGATCCCGAGATGATCGGTCCCGAGATGATCCGACCGGAAGCACATGCTGGGCAGGCGTTCCGACTCGGCGGTGACGAGTTCGTCATTGTGCTGCCCGGGGCCGACCCCCTGACGATGCGCCAGACCGAGCAGCGGGTGCGCGAGTTCGTCGAGGCACCCCTCACCGTGGCCGGCAACACCCTTGTGGTCAAAGCAACGATCGGCCTGGCGTCCTCGCAGGCCGTCGGGGGCGCCGGCTCGCACAGTCCCGAGAGCGTGGTCCGGCACGCCGATACGGACATGTACGAGGCGAAGACGAGCGCCCGGGCCCGACGCTCCATCTCCCCCGCGGCGCGATGACCTCCGCTCTCCCGAGGCCCTCGGTCGCCCTGTCGACGTGCGCGGGATTGTCGCGCTTCACAGCCGGTGAGGTCGAAGTAACCGACACGTCGTCAGTACCCCCCGACCCACAGATCACATGTTCCGGAACACGTTTGCCGGCAGCCTGGTAGGGCCAGCCGCCGGGACCTGCAAGGATGGCGGCGCGAGAAGCCCGGATCGCTCGCCGGCCCGGGATGGGATCCATGATCAGACGCGAGCCGCCTTATCGTGAAGGAGCACTCTATGTCCGTATTGGACCGTTTCCGATTGGACGGTCGGGTCGCCGTCGTCACCGGGGCGTCCTCTGGTCTCGGGGTGGACTTCGCCCGGGGCCTGGCCGAGGCCGGCGCGGACGTGGCCCTGGGCGCCCGCCGGGTCGACCGGCTCACCGCCACCGCCGAGTTCGTGGAGAAGGAGGGCCGCCGCGCCCTGCCCGTCGCCACCGACGTCACCGACCCCGCCTCCTGCGAACACCTTGTCGCCGCCGCGATGGAGACCTTCGGCCGGGTCGACATCCTGGTCAACAACGCCGGGANCGGCACCGCCGTCCCCGCGCTCAAGGAGACCCCGCAACAGTTCCGCTCCGTCATCGACGTCAACCTGGGCGGCTGCTACTGGATGGCGCAGGCGACGGCGCGGGTCATGCGACCCGGCAGCAGCATCGTTAACATCTCCAGCGTTCTCGGTCTGACGACCGCCGGCCTGCCGCAGGCGGCCTACGCGGCGAGCAAGGCCGCACTCGTCGGCCTCACCCGCGATCTGGCCCAGCAATGGACCGGCCGACGCGGCATCCGGGTGAACGCGCTGGCGCCGGGTTTCTTCCACTCTGAGATGACCGACGCGTACCAGCCCGAGTACCTCGAGACCCAGTTGCCGAGGGTCCTCGGCGGACGCTTCGGTGAACCGGAGGAACTGACCGCGGCGCTGCTCTTCCTGGCCTCCGACGCCGGCAGTTTCGTCACCGGGCAGACCCTTGCCGTCGACGGCGGTTTCACCATCACCTGAGCCCTCCGTCCATATCGTCCGACTCGCCAGAAACGCCCGCCGATCAGGTCTCGAGCGGCATGAGTTCGGCGGCGAAGGCNTCGAAGAAATCCGGCCATCCGCCGGGTGTCGTGACCGGATGAACGACGAACTTACTCATCCCGGCGGCAAGATATTCGGCGATCAACGAACGCGCCGCGTCCCACCCGACCGGGAGGAGTCGCTCGGGGTCGACCTGCGGGTAGCGCCGCCGCAATGCGGCAAACGTCTCCGCGGGCGGCGTGGAGATGGCGATCCGCAGGAGATCAGACCCGGCGGCCGTCGATGCCGGGCACCGTCGCCAGCTCGTGGCGCAGCTCGGCCACCACCTCGGCGACCAGCGGTNCCCGCAGGNCGCCGNGGTGGNCCCCGCCGATCCGGCGGATCGCGGCGGGCCCGGTCAGGACGCCCCGCCAGGCCTCGATCTCGTCGTGGTCGTCGGCGAGCCAGACCGTCGTCCGGCCATCGTAGGTGCGGGGGCGGTAGGTCATCGTCAGAATGCGCCCCTGGTTGTAGAAGACGTCGTACTGGTGCATCCCCCGGAAGCGGACCACGCCGGCGAGCGGCAGCTCGACGAGTTGGCGCAGGCGGTCGACCACCACCCGCGGGGTCAGCGTGGGCCCGTCGTCGGCGGCGAGTGGGCCGATCCCCCGACCGGCGTCGGGCGGTGTTGGGGAGTCCGGATGCGCTCCCTCCAACTGACTGGTCGGCACGATCGCCCCGGATCGGGTCAGCCGCGAGGTACCCGGCAGATAGGTGTCGATCAACGCCAGCAGGCCGACCTCGTGGCCCGCCTTCCGGAGGACCTGCGCGGCCTCGAACGCGATCAGTCCGCNGAAGGAGTGCCCGGCCAGCAGGTAGGGACCCGTCGGCTGGAGAAGACGGATCNCCCCCACGTGCCGCCGGGCGGCGGCCGACACCGACCAGTCGGGGACGCCCCGCCGTTCCAGGGCGTGCGCCTGCATCCCGTAGACTCGCCGTTCGCCCGCGAAGTACCGGGCGAACGGGAGCAGACCGATCGCCGGCCCACCAGCCTCCGGGAAGCAGAACAACGGGGTGCCGGAACCGTCGGGCGTCAGCGGCATCACGGTGGGATGCCCGACGGACTCGCTCTGCCGGGCGGCCCACACCTCGGCGAACGCGGCGGGCGTCGGCGCCTGGGCGACCACGGAGCTCGGCAGCCGGACCCCGAACTCGTCGCACAGGGTCGCCACCAGCTCCTGGGCGGTCGCCGCATCACCGCCGAGATCGGTGAAGTCGTCATGCAGACCGACGGTCTCGAGACCGAGGACGCGGGCCCACAGCAGGGCCGCGGCCACCTGGTACGGATCGGCCGCAGACATGCCCGGCAACGACATCACCCCACAGGACTAGGCGAAGAGCACATTGAACACCACCGGTGGAGATCATCGACACGCCGACCAGGCGTTCGTGGGAACCAGTGGTCGCGGCCCGCGGCGCTGCGCCTGGTTCCGCCGGTCGGCCCGCCCCCGGCGGGAGGGCCCGTACCCCGATGGGGTGCCTGCTACCCGCCGGGGGCATTGACGGCTCGGTATCGGGCGCTCACCGTAGACGTGTGGGTGATGTGGGCAGACCGGAACGGATCGTCGAAGACGAGCCGATCAGCTTTCCCGNCTCCGAGCCGCTGACCATCCCGGTCCCGGCCGCGCCGGAACCGGACCTGGAACCGGTTCCCGGGTGAGCCTGCTCGGCTGGCGGCAGTGGGCGGTGGACGCGCGCGGCCAGCTACGCCCTGCCTGGACGCCGTGGTCGCCGTTTCCACCCGGGTTGCTGCTCTGGCGCGCCGACGGCATGACCGAGGCACATTGCCTGCGCACCCGCCGGCCGGACCGGGACGTCGAGCCCGGCGAGCCCGGCGCGGGCCACGGACGGGTCCCGGACGAGCACTGCGCCTGCGGCCTGTATGCCTGGCGGGACCCGAGCATCCTGGCCGCCGCCCGCCCGCCCCGCTGGACCTCCCTGCCGTACGTCGTCGGAGTGGTCCGGCTCGGGGGGCGGGTCATCGTCGGTGAACGGGGCTATCGCGCGGAGCGCGGCTATCCCGTCGCCGTGCTTGACCGCGACGGCGTCGTCTCCGACGACTACGCCGTTGCGCGCTATCGCAGCTACGCCGCGTTGGTGGCGGAATGGGCGGATCCGAGCGCCACGCCCCGCGGCCAGGACCGGGCAGCCGGGTAGTACCGCGCGCCGCACCGGAACGGCCCGGACAGCCCAGCACCGGACAGCCCAGCACCGGGAACCGCCGGACCCGCGGGAACGAACGCGGTCCCGGAAAACCGGCGAGGGTTTCCGCAGCCGGCTGAGGAACTCTCCCCCGGCGGGTATCCCTCCCTGTGCCGTGTCGCGGGTGGACCGTCACCCCATACCGCCAAATCATCACGTTATGTAGCTACGGAGGCAATCAGGGCGACTATGGTCGTGAACGCCCCGTACATCCCGTCCGCAGGGGGCGGATCGGGGTCTACGGGCACACGAGGGGGGCCGTCGTGACGCAATCCGAAACCGCTGGGGCCGCCGAAGGCATCTCCGGTCACGGTACCGATCATGCTCCCGGCCACAGTGCACGCCCGGCGCCGGAGATCCGGTCCTGGCGGATCCAGGTTCCTCCGCCGCTGTTGGTCGCGGTGGGATACCTGGCGGTGGCCATCGGCATCTTCCACTCCGCGTGGGGGAATCTCGGGAACGTCTCCTACGGCGGCAACGACGCCATGCTGTTCGCCTGGTTCCTCGGCTGGACGCCGCACGCGCTCGCCGACGGGCTCAACCCGTTCCTGACGCACCACATCAACGCCCCCGACGGGGCCGACGTCCTGTGGAGCACACCCGTGCTCCTACTGGGCGCGCTGGCCGCACCGATCACGCTGCTGGGCGGCCCCGTGACCACGCTGACGGTGCTGCTGACTCTGGCGCCCGTGATCAGCGGATTCGCCCTGTTCTGGGTGCTGCGCCGATGGGTACGTCCGGGACCGGCGGCGCTGGCGGGCCTGCTGTACGGCTTCGGACCGCACATGATCGGCGCGTCCTACGGTCATCTGCATCTGACCTTCGCGCCGTTCCCGCCGGTTCTCCTGCTGCTCCTCGACGATCTCGTGGTCCGCGGGCGGGGGCCGCGGCGCACCGGCGTCCTGCTCGGCCTGGCGATCATCGCCCAGGCGCTGATCGGCGAGGAGCTGCTCGCCACATCCGCGCTGGCAGCCACGTTCGGCCTTGTGATCCTCGCCGTACGTCATCGCGATCGGATCCGATCGCGGCTACGACCGGCCCTGAGCGGCCTCGCCACGGCCGGCGGGGTCGCCGCGGTCGCGCTCGCCTGGCCGCTGGGCACCCAGTTCCTGGGTGCCCAGCGGATCCATGGCTCGATCCAACCCGATGGAATCGCCGTGACGGATCTGCTGACCTTCGTCACGCCGACGCCCATGCAGGCCGTCGCCCCNGACGGCGCGCTGCGCCACAGCCTCGGTTTCACGGGGAACGCGGTCGAGGTCAGCGGTTACCTGGGCGCTCCACTGATCGTTCTGGTCGTCGTGGTCGTCGTGGTCGTCGTCGCGACGGGCGGCGCGCGCCGGCCTCCGCCGGTCGGGGTGTTCGCTCCGCTCGGCGTGGTCATGGCCGTGCTCTCACTCGGTGGTCACCTGCATGTCGACGGCCGGGACACCGGCGTTCCCCTCCCGTGGCTGCCCCTTCAGCACGTGCCGGTACTCGGCAACGTGTTGCCCTCCCGCCTGGCGTTATACGTGATGATGTGCGCGGCCATCGTGGTGGCGACCGGGNTTGNCCGGCTGGCGTCGGACCGGANGGTGCCCGCCGATCCGGACCCCGGACGGGAGATCCCCGCTCGGGTCCGGACCAGGACCGTCCGGCTGGGAGCCGGCCTGCTGACACTCGCGGCCCTGGTGGCGCTCGTCCCCGCCCCGATGCTCACCACGTCGATGACGACGCCCGCGTTCTTCACCAGTGACGGGGTGACCCTGATTCCGCAGGGTGCCACCGCACTCGTCGTCCCCTTTCCCCATCCCCAGAACGCCGAGGCCATGCTGTGGCAGGCCAGGGCGAACTTCCGGTTCGTCATCCCCGGCTGCTACTGCACCGTCCCCGGGCCCGATGGCCGGGCGGCGTTCCACAGCCCGCCGGACGCGCTGACGTCCGCCCTCATCGACATCGACAACGGCGCGACGACCGCCGCTGCCATGTCGGGATCGCCGCGGCTGCGGGCGGCCTACAAACGGCTCGCCCCGGACGCCGTCGTGCTGGGACCGGCGCGGCGGACCGCCGAGCTACGCACGCTGCTGCGCGAGCTCGTCGGCGCGGCTCCCAGCCGGGTCGGCGGGGTCGACCTGTGGCTCCCAGGCCGGGAAGCCGGACGTTGGCCTCGCCACCGGTGACCCCGTGTCGTCCACCGGACAAGCCCGAAGGCCCGCCGGGAATCGCGCTCCGGAAGAGTTTCCGAGAAGCTGGCAGCGGGGCGCTTTACCACCGCACCCCCGGCTGTGAACCTGCTCTGCCGATTCCTCTACGATTTCCCGCATTCCGCGACCATGGTCGTCAATGATCCACATCCCAGAGCGGAGGATGCGCGGTGTCGACGGACCAACCGGCCGGGTCCCGGCCGGAAAGGCTGACCCGACGGCAACGCCTCACCGTGGTGATCGGTGTGGTTCTCGCCGTCGCCGTCGTCACTTTGCTCATTACCACGTCCGATCGTTCCAGGGCGGCCGCCTGGCCGCCGGCGGGCCGATCCGCCTGCACTTCGGTACAGATCTTCACTGGCAGTGTCGGGTCACCCTACAACCAGTTTGCCCGGGTACTGCGGACCCGGTTGCAAGCCGCCCCGGAACACTTCGACGTGGACGTCGTGGAAACGGCGGGTTCCACGGAGAACATCTATAACCTGGAATCACCCGACAGCCGCGTCTGCGGGTTGGCGATCGCGCAGCTCAACACGACGGTCGACGCGGCGGAGGGGGTCAACCAGTTCGATCCGAACCGCGGTGGCCACCCGGTGGCGGGTCTGCGCACCATCGGACCCGTCCATCAGGACCTGCTGCACGTGATCGTGCGCGACCCCACCAGCAGGTCGGATGACGTCGACATCACCCGCTTCGCCGATCTCTGCCACCGACCCATCGCCGCCGGCCGGTCGGGATCGGGGGTCCGGCAGATCAGCGAGGTGCTCCTGCGGGTGGCCCTGTCCGAGGACTGCCGCGGCGAACTGGACGAATCCTCCATCGACGAGGCCCTGCGCCGCCTGTCCGCCGGGAAGGTGGACGCGGTGGTCTGGGCGGGCGGAGCCGGAACCCGGCAGATCAAGAACGCCATCGCCAGTGGCGCCAGGCTGCGCCTGCTCGACCTGTCCAGCTACCAGGACGGCATCACCGCCGACTGGGACCAGTTCTACCGGTCCCGCGGGCACTTCTTCGCCGGGCCGGTCTTCGGCACCGGAAGCCTCGGACCCGACGACTACCGGGGGATCTCGCCGGTCCGGACCGTCACGATCCCCAACGGCCTGCTCGCCCATGCGGACGCCGATCCGGTGCTGGTCAGGCGGGCGACCGCCGAACTGTTCCGGGATCCGCAGGACTACGCGAAGGAGCTGTGGGGCGACAACCCCGGGGGACGGACGGTCCCGGACGCGCTGTCCGTCTACGAAGGGCCACTTTTCTGCTATATACCGCTGCATCGGGCCGCCGCGGAATACTACGTTCAGAGATTCCGACGGCCACCGGGCTGTGGTGCGACGTGACAGCGCCACCAACGTGACAGCGCCACCAAAGGCAGTGCCGCCGGGGACAGGGACGCTCGAGGACCAGCCGTGCTACGACCACTGAACGACACCGACCCGCGGGTGATGGGGCCCTATCGCCTGCACAATCGCATCGGCGCCGGCGGCATGGGCGTTGTTTACCTGGGATTCGGACCGGACGACCAGCCCGTCGCGGTGAAGGTGCCGCACGAGGTGCATGCCAGTGACCCCGAGTTCCGNGCCCGCTTCCGTTCCGAGGTCTCGGCTGCCCGGCATGTGCGAGCCGACACCGTCGCCCGGGTGATCAGGGCCGAGGTGGACGGGCCGAAGCCCTGGCTCGCGACCGAATACGTGGCGGGCCCCACCCTGCGCGCCGCCGTCCAGGAGGGCGGCCCGCTCACGGGCCGCCCTCTGGATGGGCTCGCGATCGGTCTCGCCGCGGCCCTCGAGGCGATCCACGCCGCCAGCGTGGTGCATCGCGACCTCAAACCGGCGAACATCGTGATGTCCTGGGCCGGTCCCAAGGTCATCGACTTCGGGGTGGCCCGGTCGGCCGACTACACCGGCTACACCCAGGCGGGCGAACTCGTCGGGACCGTGGTCTGGATGGCCCCCGAGCAGATCAACGGCCAGCAGGCGGGATCGGCCGCGGACGTCTTCGCCTGGGGATGCTGCGTGGTCTTCGCCGCGACCGGGCGGCGGCCCTTCCGCGGCGAGGCGCCGGAGATCGTGGCGCTGCACATCAGCTCGACCGAGCCGGAGCTCGACGGCGTGCCCGAGCGGCTGCTCGGTCCCGTTCGTCAGGCCCTGACGAAGAACCCCGGGCACCGGCCCTCCGCCGGCGAGCTCGTCCGCCTGCTCACCCAGCGGCTCTCCCCCGAGGAGACGGCCGACGCCAGCAACGACGTCCCCCCGGTCACGGGTGCGGAACCGAACCGCGAGCAGACCCGGCCGACCCCGAATCCCGGCCCGCCGGCAACCCCTCCCCCCACACCCTCACCCGTCCCGACGCCGTCATTCCCCGCAGTCGGGCCCGCGCATCCGTCACGGCCATCCCCGTCCTCGTCACGGCCATCGGTCCTGACCGCGCTGCTCGCCCTGACCGGTCTGGCCGCCACGGTCGGGGTCTGGGCCGCCGAAACCGAGCGGACCGGCCATGCCGTCGTGGGGCCGGTGGCCGCCGCGATAATCGGCCTCATCTGCGGGCAAATGATCTTCCTGAGCGACCGGCGGATCGGTGTCCTGACGACCGTGGCCGCGGCGGTGAGCGGGTCGGGGATCGGTCTGCTGCTCGCGCGCGTCCTGGATGTTGACGAGCCGAATCGCGTGCTGCTGTCGGTCGCCGGCGCCCTGATCGTCGCCACGGCCTTCGCGGGCGCCATGGCGCCGTCCCGGCCGGCCCCGGGGGATCGGCCTGGAACCGACGGACCGGGTGAGCCGGTGGGGTCACACCGGCTCCTGGAACCGACCCACCCGGTATCCCGTACGAACACCGGTGGGGAAGCCGGCACGGACGCCGCCGGGGCGACCCTGCGCCTGCACGGCGCCGCGGCCCCCGGCCAGCACCTCGTGCCGGAACGCCCCGACCCGTCCTGACCGACCCAACCCCGGCCCAGCCCGGGGTCACCCGACCCGACCCCGGCGAGCGGGCTGCTCGGCAGCGTCTCGATATTTCCGTCCACCTGGGAAGCTGTCCTGCGACAATGGAGGAAGCCAAGGGGGTGTCGTGGCTACCGTTCCGGTAGGCAACCGTATGGTGGCGGGCCGATACCGACTCGTCGCGCGGCTGGGTGCGGGTGCGATGGGGACGGTGTGGCGTGCCTTCGACTCCGTGCTGGAGACCGAGGCGGCCCTCAAGGAGATCGAGTTCGCCGGCGGAGTCGCCGAGGCCGAACGCGCAGACCNGGTCGAACGCGCCCTGCGGGAGGCGCGCCATGCGGCCAAGCTTCGCGGCCATCCGCATGTCGTCACCATCCTCGACGTGCTCCTGGANAACGGCCTGCCCTGGATCGTGATGGAGCTCGTGCCGTCCCGGTCCCTGTTCGAGGTGGTCCGGTCCGACGGGCCCCTGCCCGTTGCCGAGGTCGCCCGGATCGGGACCGCGGTGCTCGATGCCCTCGTCGCGGCACGGGCGCATGGCATCGTTCACCGTGACGTCAAGCCGTCGAACGTCCTGATCGGGACCGATGGACGGGTCGTGCTCACCGACTTCGGCATCGCCACCGGCGACGGCGACCCGACCCTCACCGTCACCGGTGTCCTCGGGACCCCCCTCTACATGGCGCCGGAGCGGCTGAACAACCAGCCCGCCACCTTCGAGGCGGACCTGTTCAGCCTGGGCGGCACGCTGTACTTCGCCGTCGAGGGCCGGCCGCCGTTCGAGCGGGACACGTTCGGCGCGATGCTCGCGGCCATCCTGCTGCAGCCGCCCGCCCAGGCGCACCGGGCCGGCGAGCTGGCCGCGGTGCTCGACGGCCTGTTGGAGAAGGACCCCGGCCGGCGGATGACCCCGGCCCGGGCGCACGAGCTGCTCGCCCGGGCGGCCCAGGCCGATCCGCCGCGTCGGGCGGCCCACGTTGACGAGCTGTCCTGGCATCCAGGGCCCACCGCCAGAGCGGCGCCCAGCCAGGTGCCCGGCCAGGCGCCCAGCCAGGTGCCCGGCCAGGCGCCCAGCCAGGCGCCCAGCGGACACGTCGATCCCGGCGCGCCGCAGATCGGCCGTCCTGCCGCCCCGACGGAGCTCACCGCGGTGGAGCAGGACGGCGCGGTCCTGCTCCGATGGGAACCATCGACCACGCAGGGCGCCTCCTACCGGGTGTCGCGTGTTCTTGTCGACCCCACGGCCCCCGGCGGCCGCCGCGAACGCAGCCTGGGCATCACCACGGCCACCGAGCTGTTCGACGCCGGCGTGCCCAGGGGCGTCCCGCACTGGCACGAGGTGGTCACCACGGTGTCCGGCGAATCCGGCCAGCTGCGGTCCGTACCGGTCCGCACCCCGACCCGCACGCTCTTCCCGCCCGTCACGGCGCTGCGGGCGAGCATGATCGACGACGCGGTCGCGCTGTCCTGGCGACCGGTTCCGGGGCAGGGCTGCATCGTCATCGAACGGACCTTCGCCGAGACCTCCCCGCTGTCGGGCGCGAAGCGCCGGTTCCGCGGATCCGACGGCTATTTCCTCGACCAGGACACCGCGCCCGGCGCGATCTACCGCTACCAGGTGTGGGTCGCCGGAGCGGACGCCTCGGATAGTCTCGTCGCCCCGTCGGGTGCCGCGGAGGTACTGGTGCGGGTCGTCGCACGGCCGCGCGCGGTGGTGGATCTGGAGGCCCGTTCCACCCTGGGCGGCACCGTCCTGCGCTGGACGACCGTGCCCGGAGCGATCGTGCGGATCTACGTGACCGAGGTTCCCGAGCAGGCCGGGCTGGTCGGTACCGGCCCGTTCGGCCCGGCCGACCACGAGGTGGGCGTGGGGTCGCTGGAGGGCCGGGCCCGTCTTGTCGGGGAGAGCCGCCGCGGACGTCTCGTCGACCGCAATCCCGCCGGCGTGGTGGTGTACACGCCGGTCACCATCACCGAGGACCGCGCGGTGATCGGCGCGGCCGTCACCCATCACGCTCCGTAAACAGGCCCCGGTCGTGACCTGAACGCCCATCCCGAGCGGAGTGGCCGCGGGTCCGGATGCCAGCATGGGTCACCGTGGAAAGTCCAGACAACATCGCCGACAGCACCGGCACAATCGACAGCATCGGCACCACCGGCCCGACCGACCGCACCAGTCCGAGCCACACCGGCCCAAGCCACACCGGCCCAAGCCACACCGGCCCAAGCCACACCGGCCCAAGCCACACCGATCAGGACGGTTCCGCGCCGCTGCCGGCCTACGGCTACCGTGACATCGACCCGGACACGGCCCGCCGGGCGAGCCGCTTCTACTGGGACGATGCCGCGGCGGACTACCAGTCGGAGCACGGCGCGTTCCTCGGCGACAGCGACTTCTGCTGGTGCCCGGAGGGACTGCGGGAGTCCGAGATCGGGTTGCTCGGCGACGTCGCCGGCAAGGTGGTCCTGGAAGTCGGCTGCGGCGGCGCGCAGTGCGCCCGCTGGCTGCGCGGGCAGGGCGCCCGGGTGGTGGGATTCGACCTGTCCGGCGGACAGCTGGACCAGGCCCGCGCGCTCGGGATCCGCACCGGTATCGATGTGCCGCTCGTCCAGGCGGACGCCACGGCGCTCCCGTTCGCGGCCGCCAGCGTGGACGTGGCCTGCTCGGCGTTCGGCGCGGTCCCGTTCGTCGCCGACAGTGGCACCGTGATGCGGGAGATCGCCCGGGTGCTGCGGCCGGGCGGCCGCTGGGTGTTCTCCACGACCCATCCGTTCGTCTGGTGCCTGCCGGATGACCCGGACGAGAACGGCCTGCGGGTCTTCCACAGCTACTTCGACCGACGCGCCTACACCGAGCATGACGAGCAGGGCAGCGCGATCTACACCGAGACGCACCGCACAATGGGCGACCGGGTCCGCGAGATCGTCGCCGCGGGATTGATCCTGCTCGACGTCATCGAGCCGGAATGGCCTCCTGGCCAGGAGCGGGCCTGGGGGCAATGGGGACCGATCCGGGGCGGATACGTCCCCTCCACCTCGATCTTCGTAACCCAGCTCCCTTCCGGGGCCTCGGGTGCCGATCAGCATGGATGCGGCGCGTACCAGGCCACCGACTCAACGCCGCGACGGGCTGACACACTATGCGAACAACGCCCCAGGGTGCGGTGAGACGGCCCGATCCCCCCCGTTATGGTGAGCCCCGGATTCGCCGTTAGGGGCAGACCGTGTATCACGCTCACTCCACACCCGGAGATGCCACGTTCAGGCGACGCGGCAATCCGGCCGTCCGCACGTGCGCGGGCGTGGTCATGACAGCGGCGCTGGGGCTCGTGGCCGGGTGCTCCTCCAGCGGCGGCGACACCGCCTCGTTCACTCCGGCGCCACGGGCTACCCGGATCGCGCCTGCCGTCGCGGCTGATCCGTTGCCACCGTTGAGCAAGTTCATCACCCAGCCGGACGGCAGCCAGGTGACGACGGTCAGCGCTGACTACCTGTTCGACTCGAACAGCAGTGAGCTCCGGAGGGAGGCCGTGACCGCGTTGGGGCAGATTCTGCCGTCGATCCGTGAACACCCCGGCCACATCGCGGTCATCGGGTACAGCGATGGGCTGGGTCGGACCGAGGACAACCTGCGGCTGTCGCAGGATCGCGCCAAGGCGGTCGAGTCGTGGCTTGCTACTCAGGGCATCCCCGGCTCGGTGCTGGAGGTCGAGGGCAAGGGCGAGGAAGGCGCGCAGGACGGCGTCGCCGACGCGAGCCGGCGCCGAGTGGAGATCGTGCTGCGATGACGAGCAATGTTCCCGTCGCTGTTCCCGTCGCTCCCACGGTGGCGGCCGAGGATGCCACCGAGGACGATCTGATGGTTGCCGGGCCGCGGCGACGGGCCCGGCGCAGGCGGCTCGCCGGTCTGGTCGCGGCGACGCTGCTCGCGATGCCGATGCTCACCGCCTGCAACACCGGCGGTCTGCTGGGCAGGGCCGACGCCTCCGCTCCGTTGGACTGCACCCGATACCAGGAGAAGGCCCCGGACAACGGCGCACCCCTGCTACTGATCCTTCTCGACCTGTCCGACAACTCGCCCGAGACGGCCGGGCGGGTGACCGCCCGGACCCAGCCCTATCTCGACACCGCGCTGAAGAACGGCGAGTACATCCGGCTGGTCGCCAGCGGCGGCGGCCCGATGACCTACTCGGACTGCTTCCACGGTGACCGGATGTTCCAGATCACTCGGAACAACGACCGACGCGAGGAGAAGGACCGGCTCGCCGCGTCGAAGGTGCTCAGTCAGGAGATCGACCACATCGTCCAAACCGAGCGGGTCAGCCCGAAGGGCAGCGTGACGGGCCTGCTCGCCGGCATCAACGACGAGATCAACGCCGTCCGTTCCACGCCCGATGTGAAGGTCAACGAGGTGACCGTGCTGGTCTGGACGGACCTCCTGGGGACCGGCCAGGAGTCCGACTGCCTCAACGTCGACGGTAAGAAGGCCTCCGTGTCGATCGCCGAGGCACTGGTCAAACGGTGCTTCGAGACGCGGCAGATCACCTCCGTCGGAAACGACAGGGTGCGTTTCATCGGCGTCAACGAGGGATCAGCGGACCGCCCGCAGCAGGACCTCGCCCGTTACCTCAAGGGCGAGCTGTGCCGACGGATCAGCAGTGACTGCAGCTAGGACGGCCCCGCCCCGGCCGGACACCCGGCGTCATCATCCTCATGCCCCCGACCAGCCCGGCCCCATCGAAAGCGGCACTGCACTGACCACTCTCACCGCCACCTCAAGTCCGGCCGCGACCGTCGCCGGAGCACCCGAGATCCCGGAACNCCCCGTCCGCATCCGCCGCGGCGCGCACCACGCCGACACGTCCGAGCCACTGATGATCGCGACAGCACCGGTGGAAACCCACGCAAGGAGGCGACCCATGGGTGTTCTTCACGAGCCCGAGGAGCAGCATTTCAGCCCGGCCCTCATGCGCTCGACGGTCGTGATCACCAGCTGTCTGCTCATGCTCGCGGTGCTGGAGATCTGGGTCTGGCTGACCCTGTCGTCGCCGTTCGCGAAGGTCTCCGTCACCGGCTCGATGATCGTGACCGCGCTCAGCTTCTTCATCACCGGGAACACCTTCCGACTGCGCGACATCCGCCGCCGTGTGGGCAACCAGGCCCGGGCCGGCCGGATCGCCCCGATCGACGCGCTGTCCAGGCTGCCGCCGCGGGAGACCATCCAGCGACGGTTCCTGCTGGGGGCCGTCGGTGCGGTCGTCGGGGTCGGCACGCTCGTACTGACCATGGTCTTCTCCGGTGACGAGGCCCAGGGTGCGCGCGAGGCGATGGTCGCCTCGGTGCTCGGCATCGTCTGCGCCATGCTCTGCTTCGTCGGCGGCACCTTCGCCCGTCCGATCGACTGACCGGCCGACCACGCCAACCACACCGACCAGCAGCCGACGAGGCCGACAGCTCCGTGGAACCTCTCGTCGAATGTCCCGTCGAACCCGTCCGGTCGAACCCGGAAGGNCCGAGATCGGAAAGTAGGAACCTCCAAGGTGCTGCGTAGGGGAAACCAGCCAGGGCGTCTGGCCAAGCAGCTCATCCGCCGGGTGGGAGACGCCGACATTGCGCTGGCGGGCGCCGAGACCCGCCCGAAGGTCCTCAAGAGCCTCGAGGACGCGGAGGTCCAGGAGGTCCGCGCCGCGGTCCGGGCCGACGGACGGACCCTGGAAGAGCTGATCGCCGAGCTCCGGATGGAGATCGACTCCCGGGCCGAACGCCGAGAGCGGCGGACCGAGCTGATCAAGAACAAGGTCGAGCAGGGCCGGCTGTGGCGCAGCGTCGGGGTGCAGGAACGCATCCCGCAGATGGCACTGGCGGGCCCGGCCCGGGCCGCGGTGCTGACGGTGCTCGCGGCGCTGGACTTCTACGTCTTCGCCCAGTCCTACGCCGTCCTCGCTGACGTCGGCGGGTACGGGCCCGAATGGTGGCTGGGCGGCCTGCTGGGGGTCGCCGTGTTCATCGCCGGGGNGGCGCTCGCCCACGGCATCAAGGCGTCGATCCTCGCACGGGCCCAGAAGCAGATGCTCGCCGACGCCGACGCGGGCCGGTTCAAGATCGATCCGGAGATCCGCGAGCAGCTGGTGGAGTCGAAGTCGTCGCCGCTGGCCTTGACCCTCACCACCGCGATCTTCCTGCTGCTGTCCATCGCCGGAGTGCTGGTGCGCACCCAGGGATCGGCCAGCGAGAGCACCGGCGGCGCGGTGATCGTGTTCCAGGCGTTGATCCCGCTGGTCGCCGTCGCGGTCGAGCTCTNCCTGCACGNCCCGACGGAACGGGACGAGCCGATGCCCAACATCGTCGACCGTCGGCTCGAACGGCGGCTGGCCAAGGCCGAACGGCGGCTGCGCATCGTCGCGGCCCAGGTCGAGGCGAAGGTCTCCAGGATCGAGAAGNTCTACCGGGTCGAGGAGGCCATCCTTGACGTGGAGCAGAAGGACATGGGCCTGCGGCACACCACCGACCTCGTCCTCGGCGGTGGCCACATCCCGACCGTCCCGACGAACGGCCGGGTCGCCGAGGTGGACCGCGAGCAGTTGGAGAAGACCCTCAAGATGGCCCGTCGATCCTGATCCGGCTGACGGGTACCGATCCGGCTGACGGGTACCATATGAGACCGCCATCGAAGAGCACGCCGCCCGCGTGCCGGCCCCNCAACCGGGGGTGACAATATTCCCATGCTTTCGGATGACGGCCTTTCGGATGACGACGTAGACGAGATCGTCTTCAAGGCCGCGGGAAACGGCGACCATCGCGGCGCGGCGGCCACTCTGGAGGCCCTGGCCGAACGGAGCGAGACGCACAGCGAACGCGTCACCCGGGCATCCCTGCTGGTCGACGCGGGCAGCCAGTACGGGCTCGCGGACGACTGGGACGAGGCGATCCGCTGCTACCGGGCGGCGGTGGCGGACGGCGGCAAGTGCCCGGTCGATCCCCGCGTCTGGCTGCATGACGGCCTGCTGCGCAACGGTCAGCAGGACGACGCGGCCGCGCTGCGGGCCGAGCTGAAGGCGTCCCGGTCGGTCGATCCGGGCGTCTACGAGGCCGTGGCCGAGAGCCTGGAGTCAATCGGTCTGCTCACCGACGCCCACGCCTGGTTCACCATGGGCTACCACCGCTGCGAGCACGCCACGGTCCCCGACTTCATGCTCGATCTCCTGCTGGTCGGCCGGCGGCGGGTGCGCGTCGCCCTCGGTTATCCGACGGACGATCTCGACGAGGTGGCCGAGGACTACATGGAGACGGTCGGCGGCTGATGGCCCCCGGGGTGCCCGGGGAAGTACCCCGGGAAGAGCGCGGCCGGATGCTTCGTTGTAACCAGCCGTGAGCCCGGCCCGACCTGTCCCCCTGTCCGTGTTGGATCTCGTCCCGGTGGGCACCGGCGTCCCCGCCACCGACGCGGTCCACGGGACACTCGAACTCGCCCGACATGCCGAAAGGCTCGGATACACCCGATACTGGTTGGCCGAGCATCATGGCATCCCGGGGATCGCGAGCTCGGCGACCTCGATCCTCATCGGTCAGGTCGCCGCGGCCACCACCACCCTCAGGGTGGGGTCCGGTGGGGTGATGCTGCCCAACCATGCGCCACTCGCCATCGCCGAACAGTTCGGCACGTTGGGCACCCTCTTCCCGGGACGGATCGATCTGGGTGTCGGCCGTGCTCCCGGCACCGATCCCGCGACCGCCCGGGCTCTACGCCGCACCAGCGATCTGTCGGCCATCGACGACTTCCCCGAGCAGCTCGCCGAACTGACGACCTTTCTGGCCGGGGGGAATTTCCCCGACTCGCACCCGAGGCGCGGCGTCACCGCGTTCCCGCGGGCCGAGGTACCGCCCATCTGGTTGCTGGGATCGAGTGGCTACAGCGCCCAGGTGGCCGGCATGCTCGGCCTGCCGTTCGCGTTCGCGCACCATTTCAGCTCGGTGAACACGGTGCCGGCGTTGGAGCTCTACCGGAAGTCCTTCCGTCCCTCGCCCGGCCGGGAACGACCGTATGCGATCGTCGCCGCCGCGGTGCTCTGTGCCGCCGACGACGAGCACGCGCAGTGGCTGGCCGGACCGCAGCGGCTGGCGATGCTGCGGCTGCGTAGCGGCCGCCCCGGGGTGTTCCCTTCGCCAGAGGAGGCCGCCGCCTACCCGTGGACCTCGCGGGAGCGGTCGATCGCGGAGGCCGCCACCGCCTCGCACATCGTCGGCTCCCCGGTGACGGTTCGCGCGGGGATCGACGCGCTGCTCGACGAGACGGGTGCCGACGAGGTCATGGTCGTCACCAACGTCACCCGGCTGGCGGACCGGATCCGCTCCTACGAGCTGGTGGCCGAACTCGGCGGACTGACATCGACGGGTCCGGCGGCCGCGAGCGGCCGGGGCGCAGTACCCGTTCGGTGATCCGCGCGACCAGTCCGCGCGGCAGCAGCCGGGAGGCGTTGGAGGTCAGGTAGTTCAGCCGTCCGTCGATGACGTACGGCTGGCCGCGGTCGAGGGCACGGAACGCGGTGGCGATCACCTCGTCCGTGGTCCGCAACCGGCCACCGGCGGACATCCGGGTTCCCAGCACCTCGAAGAACTCGGTGTCGGTCGGTCCGGGGCATAACGCGAGGACGCGCACCCCCCGCCGGCGGTACTCGGCCCACAGGCCGATCGAGAACGACAGGACGAAGGCCTTCGAGGCCCCGTAGACGGTCATGTACGGGACGGCCTGGAAACCCGAGGTGGAGGAGACGTTGATGACCGTGCCGCGGCCCCGGGCCACCATGCCCGGCAGGAACAGGTGCGCGACCCGTTCGACAGCCACCACGTTCAGCATCACCTCACGGTGATCCCGGTCGGCGGACAGCTCGTGGTAGGGACCGCGTGTCCCGAACCCGGCGTTGTTGACGAGGATGTCGACCTCCAGGCCCGCTTCGGCGACCGCCTCGGCGAGGCGGTCCGGACCACGCTCGTCGGCGAGGTCGACCGCGATGACGTGCGCCTCGGTGCCGTACCGGGCGCCGAGGCGCTCCGCGACCATCCACAGCCTCGGCTCGGACGGCGCCACGAGGACGAGCCGGGCTCCACGGTCCGCGTATGCCTCGGCGAACGCCGCGCCGATGCCCGAGGATGCGCCGGTGATGAGAGCGGTGCTCATCCGAAGATCCGGGTCGGCGGTCATGCTCCTCCTGCTCAGCCGGGGTTCCGCACGGGCGTCCGCGCCGGGCGCGCCGGGCACGCCACAGGGCGATGTCAGGAAACGCCATCATCGAACACCCGGAAGGAGGAGCACTCACCCGGCACTAGGCGGATTTTCCCTTAGGCGACAGATCGCTCACGCCAAGCATCGACAACCCGGCGAAAATTACTACGGAAAGTCACCATCGCCGTCAGAGTCCCTCACCCGCTCCGCTCGACTCACCCACGAAGAATGACTCCGATGCGCGTCTAATCAACTACAATTTCGCCGCTACCCGGCAACCGCGGCAGGAGGATCGTGTCCCTACGTAGTCGAATGCCGCGACATCCCGGCGCACTCGTCCTCGTCCTCCTCGCCATGAGTGCTGTTCTTGTCGCGACCCTCGGTCACGAACACCGCGGCCGCGACGGCAGCAGCGCGGCCGGGCCCAGTAGCCCGGACAGACCAGGGCCCACCAGCGCGGCCAGCCTTCCCGGCCCACCCGGCGCCCATGCACCACCCGGCGCCCATGCACCACCCGGCGCCCATGCACCACACGGCGCCCATGCACCACACGATGAAGGGGATCCGCGGCCCGGCCCCTGGGGCCGGGCGCTGGCGGCGGGAATCCGACCCGTCCCGGCGACCCAGCCGGGCAAGCTGCGCTTTGGTCTCGGGCCGGCGCTCGACAGCGCCCTCGCCTCGCCGCTCGCCGGGAACCTGGACTTTCTCACCACCTGGTACAACGGCCCGGGCGACCTGAGCTTTCTACGGAAGTGGCGGGCGGACCTGATTCCCGAGGTCTACCGTTCCGGCCACGGCATTCATCTCGTCGTCTGGCTCGACGGCACCGGCAGCGTGGGGACCTTCCAGACCTCCCATGGCCCCGCCTGCGGCCGGGAGTACCCGTTGTCCGGCGCCTTTCTCACCGACGCCCGCGAGCTCGCCTCGATCTTCGCCGGACCCGCGAACGGCCCGGCGCTCTACGTCACGCTCTTCACCGAACTGCAGACATATCCGTGCCAGTCCAACGAGTGGGCCGCCACACCCGAGACCACGAACTACTACCGGGCTCTGCAGGACCGCTANCTGGCGACCCAGGAGATCTTCCATGCCGGGGCGCCCAACGCCCGGGTGTCGCTGGGCTGGGGCGGTTGGCAGAGCCGCTGGGACGATCCGGTGAAGGGCGGCGGCCGCTCTCTGATCACACACTTCGCGGACGTGCTGCGGGCGTCGGACTTCCAGAGCTTCCAGGCGATGGGGAACGATTCCAACGCCGCCGACGTGCGGAACATGACGAAGCTGCTGGGACAGTACGGCCCGGTCATGGTGGCGCATTTCAAGTCGGGGTCGCAGGCGGCCTGGGACGCGGACATGCACGCCCTGCTCGCCGGTGACGAGGTGCGCAAGCTCAGCCTGGACGGGCTGTTCGCCTTCAGTTTCATGGACCAGTCCAACATCAACTTCTCACCGCAGGCGCTGGCCACCGCCCGGGGGGCGGTGCAGAGCCACGGCGTCCGGTCCTCGTACTAACTGATCTCCTAGAACGATCAGTTAGTACGCGTGCGGAGAGGGTAGTCGGTTAGGACTACGAGGCAGCCGTGGCCCGCGCCCGCCGCACGCGATGATCACGCAATGATGAGGAGGAGGCCGCGCGGATGCGTCTGCCCGCAGCCCGGACCGTCCTGCGCGTGCCGAGCGCCCTCCTGGGGGCGGTGGCCCAGCCGGTTCTCGCCCATACGGTTCTTGCCCATACCCGGACCGGGTGGAGTCCGGATTCAAAGCCCGGTTCCCTCGCACCCGGGCCCCCCACGCCCCGCGGGGTCGATCGCGACGGCGCCGATCGCGACGGCGCCGATCGCGAGATCGCCGGCTCCACGGCGGCCGGCGAACCGCGGGGGAGGGCCGACGCCCACCACCTTCTCAGTCTCGGGATCCGGGGGATCTCCGGGCCTGCCGGCGAATCCCGTCGCCGGCAGCTGGAACGAGTACTGGAGAATCAGCCCGGGGTGGCGTGGGCCCGGGTCAACGAGCCGTTGCAATGTGTCCTGATCGGGCTCGCCGAACCGCCCCCCACCCTCGACGACCTGGTCGCGGCCCTCGGCCGGGTGGAGGGCGTCGCGCTCGAACCGAAGCCGGGAGCGGTGGCGAGGTTCGCGGCGCCGGTCCGCCGGACGGCCGCGGCACTGGCGGCCGACGGGGTCGCGTTCGCGCTGGCGTCGGCGGGCCGGCTCGCCCGGGCGGTGCCACTGCCCATCGAGATCGCATCGCTGGTCACCCTCGTCGACACCCAACCCCGGCTGCGCCGGTGGGTGGAGCAGATGCTCGGCGCGGGCCGGGCCGACGTCGTCCTCGGGCTGGTCAACGCCGGTGCCCTCGCCCTGGCGCAGGGGAATCTCGGTCTCGCGGTCGACGCCGGCTACCGGATGGTCGCGCTGGGCGAGGCGCGTGCGCGCCGGGACGCCTTCATGACGGCTCGGGACGGGCTGCTCGGTCATCCGGACTGGGCCGCGGCCGAGCCGGTGGTGACCGAACGGCCGCGACCGCTGCCGGACGGTCCGGTGGAGCGCTACGCCGACCTCGCCGTGCTCGGCGGGCTCGGCGGGTTCGCGGCCGCCACCGCCGCCACCGGGAATCCGCGCCGTGCCGTGGCGCTGGCCGCCACCTCGCTGCCACGCCCGGCCCGGGTCGGGCGGGAGGGCTTCGCCGCCCAGTTGACCCGCGTCCTGGCGCGCCGCGGCGTCCACGTCATGGATTCGGCGGCCCTGCGGGTGCTCGACCGCGTCGACACCATCGTCATCGACGCCGACGTCCTGCGCGGAGAGGAACGCATAATCGCCGACGTCGTGCCGCTGGCCGGTGCGAACCGCAGCGACGTCGCGGTCCGCGCGCACGCCCTGTTCCGTCCGGCCGGTATCAGCGCCGTCGCCACCGCGGAGGGCTGGGCCCTCGGGCCGGTGGAACAGCTCGGCCTGCGCGGCCGGACCGGTGTCCGGGAGCGCCGCGAACTGGCCCGGTCCGGGGCGGACACGGTGCTCGGTCTGGCTCAGGGCAGCAGGCTGATGGCCATCGTGTCGGTCGAACCCGGGCGAGCGGAGGGGAGCCNCCNCCTGCTGGCCGCCTGCCGCCGTTCCGGGCGGGCGGTGTTCATCGCCGGTGACCCTCCCGCCGGCGCCGGCGGAACAGTGGAGGACACCAACAACCTTCCCGGGGTACCCGGGGGGGACCGGTTGGTCGGGACGATCCGCGGTCTGCAGGCCGAGCGCGGCGGCGTCCTGGTCGTGTCCCGCCGACGGGCCGCGGTCGGCACCGCGGACTGCGGCGTCGGCGTGAACGGCCACGACGGCTCGCCGGCCTGGGGGGCGCACATCCTGGTTGGGAATGACCTGGCCGCCGCCAGCCTCGTGATCGAGGCGGTCGCCGCGGCCGCCCAGGTGAGCCGGCACGCGGTGCGGCTCGCCCAGGTGGGCTCGGGNGCCGGTGCGTTGGCCATGCTCACCGGGGCCGACCCGCGGCTGGTCTCCCGGGCCATGACAATGGTCACCGCGGCGGTCACCGCCGCCCTCGGCGAGGGGATCTGGGCGGCGCGGGAACTGGGTCGCCGCCCCCCGCCGCCCGCAGTCCCCCGTACCCCGTGGCACATCCTGCCGGCCGAGGACTGCCTGGCTCTGCTGGACAACAGCCGCCCGGGTGGGCTGTCCACCGAGGAGGCGGCGCGACGCCGCCAGGACGGCGCGGTGTCGATGCAGGCGACCGCGCCCAGCCTCGTCCGGGCGTTCGCGGCCGAACTGGCCAACCCGCTCACCCCCGTCCTCCTCGGCGGCGCCGCGCTGTCGGCCGCGACCGGTTCCGTGCTGGACGCCGGTCTGGTGCTCAGCGTCGCGATCGGCTCGGCGTTCGCCGGCGCGGTCCAGCAGATACGGGCGGACCGGGCACTCGCCCGACTGTTCGCCGTCTCGGCGGTTCCGGCCCGGGNGCTGCGGGNCGGCGAGGAGACCAAGCTGCCGGCGGACGACCTGGTCCCGGGCGACATCATCATGGTCGGGGCCGGGGATGTCGTCCCCGCGGACTGCCGGCTCCTGTCGACGACGGGGCTCGACGTCGACGAGTCGTCGCTGACCGGCGAGTCCATGCCGGTCACGAAATCGCCCGGACCGGTGGCAGCCGCCAACCTGGCAGACCGCTCCTCGATGATCTACGAAGGAACGACCGTCGCCGGCGGGCGGGGCGCCGGCGTGGTGGTGGCC
>NZ_JPGU01000011.1:12724-54489 GCF_000732115.1 Frankia sp. CeD | reverse complement strand
CNNGGNGGGGCGCAGCATGGCCGCGACCGCCGGTCCCGCCCGGCTCAGCGGCGTCGAGGCGCGACTGTCCACAATCACCGATCTCACCATTCCGGTGGCGCTCGCCGCCGCCGGGGCACTGTTGGCCTCCGGGTTGATCCGTGGCCTGCCGATCCGGGACACGCTCAGCGCCGGGGTGGCGCTCGCCGTCGCGGCGGTGCCCGAAGGGCTGCCCTTCCTCGCGACCGCCGCCCAGCTTTCCGCCGCCCGACGGCTCTCGGCACGGGGCGCGCTGGTACGCAACCCCCGCACCATCGAGACCCTCGGCCGGGTGGACGTGCTGGGTTTCGACAAGACCGGAACGCTCACCGAGGGCAGGATCCACCTGCACGCCGTCTCGGACGGCACGCACACCGCCGCGGTGACCGAGTTCGGAGCGACGCATCGGCGGGTGCTGGCCGCCGGGCTACGCGCCACGCCGCGCGGCAAAGGAAAGAAGAAGTTGCCGCATCCGACCGATCGCGCGGTGCAGAAGGGAGCGGCCGCGGCGGCGGTGACCCGCGAGTACGGTCTCGCCGTGTGGTCGCCGACGGCCTCGCTTCCCTTCGAGCCGGGCCGCGGCTACCACGCGGCAGTGGGGGATGCCGGCACGACCACGGTGCTGAGCGTCAAAGGGGCGCCCGAGGTGCTGCTGCCACGGTGCGCCCGCATCCGGACCGCCGACGGAACGGCACCGCTGAACGACCGCCGGCGGGCGAGGCTCATCCAGGAGCACAGCCGGCTCGCGGGCGCGGGCTACCGCGTCCTCGCGGTGGCCGATCGCGACCTGGGGTCCGCGCCCCGACCGGCGGACGAGGAACTCACCGATGACAGCGTGGCCGAGTTGGCCTTCCTCGGCTTCCTCGTCCTGTCCGACCCGGTCCGGACCACGGCCGGGGCGTCGCTGGAGGCGCTGCGCGCCGCGGGCGTGCAGGTGCTGATGATGACCGGAGACCATCCGGCCACCGCCAGGACGATCGCCACCGAACTGGGAGTGCTCACCGACGACCAGATCATGCTGACGGGTGTCGAGCTCGAAGCCATGGACGACGAGGCCCTGGACGCGGTCCTGCCCAGGGTGGCCGTGATCGCCCGGAGCACTCCGCTGCATAAGGTGCGGGTCGTGGAGGCCTACCAGCGGCTGGGCAAGACGGTGGCGATGACCGGCGACGGCGCCAACGACGCGCCCGCCATCCGGCTCGCCGACGTCGGCCTCGCGCTGGGCCGGCGTGGCACGCCGGCGGCCCGGGCCGCCGCCGACGTGATCGTGACGGACGACCAGCTGAACACGATCATCGACGTGCTCGTCGAGGGCCGTTCGATGTGGGCCTCGGTCCGCCAGGCCCTGGGCATCTTCGTGGGCGGGAACCTCGGCGAGATCGCGTTCACTCTCCTCGGCTCCATGGCCACCGGGCGGTCGCCACTGTCCGCGCGGCAACTGCTGCTCGTCAACCTGCTCACCGATCTCGCCCCGGCCCTGGCCGTCGCGCTGCGCGAGCCGGATCCGGAGGCGACCGGNCAGCTCCTCAGCGAGGGCCCGGAGCGCTCCCTCGGTACCGCCCTGAACCGGGAGATCGCGGTGCGGGCGGTCGCCACGACCCTCGCCGCCACGGGTGCCTGGATCATCGCCCGCCTCACCGGGCGCCGACGGCACGCGAACACGGTCGGCCTCGCCGCGCTCGTCGGCTCGCAACTGGGCCAGACGCTGCTCGTCGGCGGCCGCAGCCGGACGGTCCTGCTGAGCATCGCCGCCTCGGCGGTCGTCCTGGCCGCCATCGTGCAGATGCCAGGCGTCAGCCAGTTCTTCGGTTGCACCCCGCTCGGTCCGGCGGGCTGGTCGATCGCGATCGGCGCGTCGCTGGCGGGGNCGTTGCTCTCCTTCCTCCTCCAAGCCTCCGCCGGGCTGCAGTCCGCCGCAGGACACCTTTGGGTACGTGCGAGGTGAGTTGCGAGGTGAGTGGGGTAGGTGCCCGCACAGAAGCGGCCATGATATCGCGATTGAGGAATCTGATATTGAACCTGTGAGGTGACGCCGGTGGCCGACATCCTCGTACGTGACGTGCCGACGCGGTTCTCCCCAAGCTCGACGCTGCCTCCGCCCGAGCCGGAATCTCGCGTGTCGAGTATCCGCGCCGCACGCTTGCCGCCGCAGCCGGCCATCACCGGGCCCCGAGCGTCCCCGATCCGCTGATCGCAGCGACAGCGGAAGCCGCCGGCCTCGGTCGCTCCACTCGACCTGACCGCGTTCCTGGCGGGGATTGGAGAGCTGGGGCGGCCCTGGGCGCCAACGCATACTCGACCGTTACGTGATGGTACAGTCGCAACCGTGCGGGATGTGGCTACTTCGCCGCAGATAGCCGCGATCGACCCGCATCGACGCGTGTTCGCGCTGGCGAACGGGACCCGTCCGCGGATCCCAGCGGCAGCCTGCTCGTGTTCGTCCAGGTTAGCGACCTGCGCCACTCTGCCGAGGAGCGTCCAAGCAGTGACGGCAAAGCAGAACCTGGCCATCGCCTGTGCCGACCATCTGCTAGGCGGAAGTCCGCGTACCCACCTGCCCCACCTGCCCCAGCTCGCCGGCCGCGGCGCACTGGTCACCGGTGCCTCCAGCGGGATCGGGCGCGCCGTCGCCCTTCGGTTGGCGCGGGCCGGCGCATTTGTCATCGCGACCGGTCGCGATGAGGAGGTGCTGGCGAGGATGGTCAAGGAGGCCGACGAGGTCNGTCTGACCATCCATCACCAGGCTGCGGACATCACCGATCCCGCGGACCGCGGCTGTCTGGTCGACATGGTCCGTGATCAGCCCACGGACCTGAAGATCCTGGTGCACTCGGCAGGGGCCTACCACCGCGGCGCGATCGCCGACGCCCCACTGACCGACCTTGACGAACAGCTGGACATCAATGTACGCGCGCCCTATGTGCTCACCCAGATGCTGATTCCGGACCTCGTCCGGACCGGTGGCGACGTGGTGTTCATCAACTCCACCCAGGGCTTGTCCGCCGGCGCCGGCGTCGGCCAGTACGCCGCGGCCAAGCACGCCCTGCGGGCGATCGCCGACAGCCTGCGGGCGGAGGTCTCGGCTGCCGGGGTGCGGGTGTGCACGGTCTTCCCGGGCCGCACGGCGACCCCCATGCAGCAAAAAATCTTCCAGGCCGAGGGGCGGGCGTGGAATGCCGACCTGCTCATCGCGCCCGACGACATCGCCGACGTCGTGACCGGGGCAGTGGCACTTCCCGACCGCGCGAGTATCACCGAGATCGTGATACGCCCCACCTATGGACCCGGACCAGTGGACTCGTTCGTAGCTCGTCCGCAGACGGGCTAGACCTCACAACGCTGTGCGGCGACTGCCGCCCAGGTCCCAGGTTCGCCCGCTAGCCGGCTGCCGGCGCCACGATGTTCACCCGATCGGGGGCGCGATGGGCAATTCAACACCTACGTTAGTGTTTGTTCCTCCGAGGTATCGCCGTGGCCTCGCCTGGGACGGCACGCACGGCTGACGATCAAGGGGGCGCGTTGACCCGGAGGACCTCGCCAGAATCCGCCCAGCAGGAGAGCTTCCGTCCCTCGCGGCAGCTCCCAGCACCTCAGNCNGGGCTGGAGCTGCCCACGTTGACCGGCTTGCGGGGAGTCGCCGCCACTCTGGTGTTCCTCCGCCACATCCACGCGGACGTCCAGGGGACCCTGCCGGTGGTCGCGGTGCTGGGCAACATCGGTTACGTGGGCGTCACGTTCTTCTTCGTGCTGTCGGGGTTCGTCCTCACCTGGGCGACCAGGCCGATCACCGCGGGGCAGTTCTACTGGCGCCGGTTCGCCCGGGTCTATCCCCTGTACTTCGCCGCCATCTGGATCTGGCTCGCGATCGCGTGGCCGCTGGGGACATTGGGGGACTTCGGCTCGAAGCCCCTCTCCATCCTGCCGAGTCTGCTCCTCGTCCAGGCATGGGTTCCAACCCAGTCGATCTATTTCGGCTGGGGTGGTGCCNTGCTGTGGTCGTTGTCCTGCGAGGCGTTCTTCTACCTGGTCTTCCCCCACGTGTACCGCAGGTTCGCGACCCGCACCAACCCCGAACGCATCCGCGCCGCGCTCCTGTTCGTTCTCCCTGCCGCGGCCGTGGCATGTGCGGCGAGCACCGCGGGCTCTCGGTTCGATCTTGCCGCGTACGCGAACCCGGCGGTGCGGCTCGGCGAGTTCGTCCTTGGCGTGGTCCTTGGGTTGCTGGCTCGTGAGGGNGCCCGCGCAACGCCGTGGCAGCGTCGGATGCTCACCGCCTTCTCCTGCGCCTGGCTGGTCGTCCCGATACTCCTGGGCTACCGCTACGGCCATCTACAGGGATTCATGGACACGCTCACACTGCCGGCGTTTGCCATCATCATCTTCCTGGCCGGCACCCGTGAGGCGGACGGCCGCCGGATTCCGGTGTTCAGCTCCCGCCCACTCGTCTATTTCGGCGAGATCTCCTACGCCTTCTATCTCATTCACCCCGCCACACTCACGATCAGCGGGGAACTCGGCTGGGTCGACGCCACCACCGCGGCCGGGACGGCGCTCGCCATCCTCGCCGACTTCGCCCTGTCCTTCGCCTTCGCCGCGGCCCTGCATCACACGGTGGAAGGCCCGGCCCGCCGATGGCTGATGGGGGTACTCCGGTCACGATCGTCCCCCCGTCATGCCTACCGGAGTCTGCTGCCCGATGTGCGACCGCGGATCCCACCGGAGTCCGCAAGCGCGGATCATGTCGTACCTGTCGCTCGTCCGTGACCACCGGCCCATCCCGCCCGGACGGAGGTCGGACGACGCATCGCCCTGTGAACGGCCATCACCCGCCCCCCGCGTGACGGAGCCGGGAAGGCCCGGTTCACGATGGTGGCCGGTCCCGACTTCGGACCGGCCCCGGACCGCGGCCATCGGTCCCGGCAGACGGAGGTGCCCATGGGCTCGCCCGTTGGTAAGTCCTCGGCCTGGCGCAACTGGGCGGGCAACGAGACCGTCCGGTCGGTGCGCCTCGCCCGCCCCCGCGACGCGGAGGAGATCTCCGCCCTGGTCGGTACCGCCATCCGGGACGGCCATCAGATCCGGGCGATCGGATCGTNCCATTCCATGAGCGCCATCGGCCGCCCGGACCCGGGCTCCGTCCAGGTCCGCCTGGACAGGTGCGCCGACCTCGTCGCTCTGGACGGCGGCAGCGGCCTGGTGACGGTGCGCGGTGGGATGACCATGCGCCNGCTGAACCGGCTGCTCGCGGAGGCCGGGCTCGCCCTGACCAACCAGGGCGACGTCGACGAGGTGACCATCGCGGGTGCCATCTCGACCGGCACCCACGGCACCGGGAGCCGCTTCGGCGGCCTGTGCACCCAGGTCCGGGCACTCGAGGTGGTACTCGGCGACGGCAGTGTGGTCACCTGTTCACGCGGCGAACGTCCCGAGTTGTTCGCCGCCGCCCGGCTGGGCCTGGGTGCCGTCGGCGTCGTCACGTCGGTCACCCTGCAGGCGGTGCCGCTGTTCGCCCTGCAGGTCCAGGAGGGTCCGATGCGCCTGGACGAGGTCCTCGACACCTACGACGATCTCGTCGACCAGACCGACCACCTCCGCTTCTCGTGGTTTCCGCACACCACGACGGCCCTGGTCAGACGCGGGCAGCGGCGTCCGCTCGACGACGGCCTGGCGCCGCTGCCCCGGCTGCGCTGCTGGGTTGACGACGAACTGGTGTCGAACACCCTCTTCGGCGCGCTGATGACGACGGGCCGGCGGATGCCCGCGGCGGTGCGGCCCATCGCGCACGTCAGCGCGCGGGCCTCGGGCAGCCGCACGTTCCGCGACCTGTCCTACCGGGTGTTCACCTCCCACCGCCGGGTCCGGTTCAAGGAGATGGAGTACGCCCTCCCCCGTGCCGATCTCGCCGCGACGCTGCGTGAGCTGGTCTACGCCATGGGGAGCGCGGACGTGCGTGCCGTCTTCCCGGTGGAGGTCCGATGTGCCGCCGCGGACGAGATCCCGATATCGACGGCGTACGGCCGCGACACCGCCTACATCGCCGTGCACGTGGATCATCGCGGTGCGCACGGCGACTACTTCGGCCTCGCCGAGAAAATCATGTTGTCGGTCGGCGGCCGGCCGCACTGGGGCAAACTGCATTCACTGGACGCGGCGACGCTGCGTGGGCTCTATCCCCGTTTCGACGACTTCCTGGCCGTGCGCGACGCCGCCGACCCGACCGGGGTGTTCGCGAACGCGTATCTCGACCGCGTCCTCGGCTCACCGGCCTGCGCCACCAACGCTCGGTGACCCGACCGCGGCACGCCACGGCGGTTTCTCGCCGATGTGGCGACGGGCGGAGCAGCGGTCGCGGGCGGTTCAGCCTGCGGTGGTCCGGCCGCCGACGTCCTCCCCGAGGTAGGCCTGCCGGACCCGGTCGTCGGCCAGCAGACTCGCGGCGGTNCCCGCCAGCACGACCTCGCCGGTCTCCAGCACGTAGCCGCGGCCCGCGATCCGCAGCGCCGAGGCCGCGTTCTGCTCGACCAGCAGTACCGCGACCCCCTCCCGGTTGATCTCCGCGATCACCTCGAAGATGGTCTGAACGATCATTGGGGCCAGCCCCATCGACGGCTCGTCGAGGAGCATCAGCCGGGGACGGCTCATCAGCGCGCGTCCGATCGCGAGCATCTGCTGCTCGCCGCCGGACAACGTGCCTCCCGGCTGCGCGATCCGCTCGGCCAGCCGGGGGAAGAGCGCGAGCACCCGGCCGAGGTCGGTCCGCACATGCCGGCGATCGTGGTAGGCGCCCATCAGGAGGTTCTCTCGGACACTCATGCTCGGGAAGATTCGCCGGCCCTCGGGCACGTGGCTCACCCCCCGGCCGACGAGTTCGTGCGCCGGAATTGACGACAATGGGCGACCGTCCAGCCACGTCTGTCCCGCCCGGGGCCGCAGCAGTCCGGAGACCGTCCGCAGCGTGGTTGTCTTGCCGGCGCCGTTGGCCCCGAGCAGGGTGACGATCTCGCCCTCGGCCACCTCCAGGCTGACGCCGCGCAGGGCGGTGACGGCGCCGTAGGCGACCTCGACATTGGCCAGGGTCAGCAGCATCAGCGCAGTTCCTTCCACCCGGCGGGGCCGGCCGCGCCGGGATCCACCACATCGGGATCCACCACATCGGGATCCGCCGCGCCGGCGTCGGCCAGGCCCAGGTACGCCTCGATGACCGCCGGGTCCCGCTGGACCTCCACCGGCGTGCCGGACGCGATGATCCGGCCGAAGTTGAGCACCACCACCGAGGTCGCCACCGACATGACCAGCCGCATGTCATGCTCGATGAGCAGGACCGACACCCCGGTGCCCGCGATCCGGATGATCAACTCTGCCAGGTCACGCTTCTCCGCCGGGTTCGTGCCGGCCGCGGGCTCGTCGAGCAGCAGCAGGCGCGGCTCGGTACCGAGCGCCCGGGCGATCTCCAACCGGCGTTGCTCGCCGTAGGGCAGCGACGAGGCGAGCTCGTGCGCCCGGTGCGGCAGGCCCACGAGCTCAAGCAGCTCCAGCGCGTGCCGCACGCCGTCACGCTCGGCCCGCCGGGCGCCCGGCAGCCCCAGCACCGCGGCCAGCGGCCCGTACCGCTGCCGCACCTCGGTCCCGATCTGGACGTTCTCCAGCGCCGACAGGGCGGGGAAGAGCCGGATGTTCTGGAAGGTCCGGGCGACGCCGAGCCGGGTGATGGCGTGCGGGCTGCGCCCCACCAGCTCGGCCTGCCGGCCGGGCCGGGGCCAGAAGGTGACNGATCCCTGCTGCGGGCGGTATGCCCCGGTGAGGCAGTTGAACAGCGAGGTCTTGCCGGCCCCGTTCGGTCCGATCACCGCCAGGATCTCGCCCCGGCGCTGGCGCAGTGAGACGCCGTCGAGGCTGGTCACACCCCCGAACCGCAGCGCCAGGTCGCGGGCCTCCACCACTAGGTCCTCCGGGCCTCCGCCGCGCCCGGCTTCCCCCGGGCCCTGGCTGTCCCCGCGGCCCTGGCTGCTCCCGCGGCCCTGGCTGCTCCCGCGCTGCCGGTCCCGGGAGCGCCGGTGTCCCGGCGGGGAGACGCGGTGCGCTCCGCCCCTGGTCACGGCTTGCCCCCCGTGGGCGCGGCGCCCAGGGAGTCCGCCGCGCCGATGCCGGCCTCCGCGAGCTGGATCTCCCGACGCCGCCGGCGCGACGGCACGAGTCCCTGCGGACGGAAGATCATCATGATCACGATGACAGCGCCGAAGTAGATGTACCGGTCCGCGGGCGGGACCTTGTCGCGCAGGTAGAAGGCGATGCCCTGGAGGACGACGGCACCGACCACCACCCCGAGCCGGGAACCCATCCCGCCGAAGATGACGACGGCGACGACGAAGAACGACGCCTGCAGGCTGAAGCTCTGCGGGTTGAAGAACTGTTTGGAGGCGAAGAGCACGCCGGCGAAGCCCGACACCGAGGCGCCGATAGCGAAGGCGAGCAGCTTCATCCGCAGGGTCGCGNCCCCGGTCGCCTCGGCTGCGATCTCGTCCTCGCGGATCGCCGCCCAGGCCCGGCCGATCCTGGACCGTTCCAGCCGACCGAAGGCGATCATGACTCCGACGATGATGGCCAGGAGCAGGTAGTAATACGGCAGCGGATCGATGCCCCACTCGTAGCCGAGGCCGAGCAGGTTGATCGACAGGTGCGGAACGCCGAAGGCCCCCCGGGCACCGTTCGTGATGTTGTCGGCGTTGTTCGCGATCAAATGGATGATCTCACCGAAACCGAGCGTGACGATCGCCAGGTAGTCACCCCGCAGCCGCAGCGTCGGCGCGCCCAGGACGACGCCGGCGAGCGCGGCAAGGACCAGCGCGATCGGGAAGACGAAGAACGGGTTGAGCACGAAGGGCGCGTGCCACGGCATCGCGGTCTGTGAGGTGAAGTAGGCCGTCGCGTAGGCACCGATGGCGAAGAAGGCGATGTAGCCGAGGTCGAGCAGGCCGGCGTAGCCGACCACGACGTTCAGGCCCAGTGCGAGCAGCGCGTAGATGCCGATGTCGTTGACCATCGACTGCTGCGCGGCGGTCGAGACGACCAGCGGGGCGATGATCGCGACCGCCAGAAGCGCCAGGTTCAGCGCGATCGGGCCGCCCCGGGTGGCGTAGGCCGCGCTCACCGGCCCCCGGATGCCGGCCGTCAGCCGGCCCGCCGCGCCCCGCAGTTCGACGCCGAGCGCCAGGACGATCCACAACGCGGCGGCGAGCCCCAGGTAGGGCAGGATCCGCGCGTCCAGCACCGAATCCTGAAATGCCTTCAGCGGTTTGTCGGAGCCCCCGGCCGGACCGGTCACCACCGCGGCGAGCACACCCACCAGCAGCAGCACCCCGAGCTGGCGCAGCCGGGCCGGGGAGAACAGCACGGCCGGACGCAGCGATGCGCCCGCCGGGTCGCCACCAGACCCGCCACCCGGCCCGGCGGGTGGGAGCGGCGCCCCGGCCCTCGGCGGGCGGGCGGACGACGTCGCAGCGCTCACGCTGCCCTCCCTAGACGTTCCCCGAGCAGGCCGGACGGTCGGATCATCAGGATGCCGACCAGGACCAGGAAAGCGATCACGTCCTTGTAGGACGCCTGGAAGATATATCCGCCATAGCTTTCCACCAATCCGAGGAGCAGGCCGCCGAGCATCGCCCCGCGCACGTTGCCGATGCCGCCGAGGACCGCGGCGGTGAACGCCTTCACCCCGGGGACGAACCCCATGCTGTAAGAGGCGTTGAACGTCATCGCGTACAGGAAGCCACCGGCCCCGGCCAACAGGCCGCCGAGCACGAACGTGACGATGATGATGCGTTCGACGTTCACGCCCATGAGAACCGCGGTGTCGGCGTCCTGGGCCACCGCGCGGATGCCCTGCCCGAGCCGGGTCCCCGCGACCAGCCGGTCCAGTCCGACCAATATCGCGATCGCGACCGCGAAGATGACCAGCGACTGGGTGGAGACGTCCGCTCCGAACAGCGTGAACACCGTTCCGTCGGTGAACAGGTCGGGCAGGGCCACATTCTGCCGGCCGAACTCCTTGCCGGCAAGGTTCACCGCGAACAGCGAGGCCCCGATGGCGCTGATGAGATAGGCCAGCCGGGGGGCGGAACGGCGCCGCAGCGGCCGGTACGCCACCCGTTCGAGCGTGAAGGCGGCGAGCCCGCCGCAGATCGCGCCGGCGCCGAGGCCCATGGTCACCAGGCCCACCGATTCGAGGCCGCCCGGGACCGAGCCGTCCCCGGGCAGCAGGGCGCGGGCGGCGAACAGCCCGCCGAAGGATCCCAGCATGAAGACCTCGCTGTGCGCGAAGTTGATGAGCTGGAGGACCCCGTAGACGAGGGTGTACCCGAGCGCGATGACCGCGTACAGGGAGCCGACCGTCAGACCGTCGACGGTCAGCTGCCAGAACTGGTCGAGGAAACCCATCCGTGTGCCTCGTTCACCACCAGGCGAAGCGGTGGCCGGACGTCCCACCCCCGGCCACCGCCCGCACCGACATCAGGACTTGACCAGGTTCGCGATGTTGCCGAGAACGGTGATCTGTCCACCCTTCACCTGGTAGACGAACACGTTGGAGCCCTTGACCTCGCCGTTGGGCTCGAACACCACGGTCTTGGTGATGCCGGGGAAGTTCACGGAACCGAACGCGCCGGTCACGGACTCCCGGGTGACGTCCTTGCCGAGCTTCTTGAAGACGTCCGCGAGGGCGAGCGTGGCGTCGTAGGCCTCACCGGAGTAGGTGCCGGGCTTCGTCCCGTTGTTGACCTTCTTGTAGGACGCGACGAAGGACGCGGCCTTCGGGTCGGTGTTGGCGTCGCCGCAGGGGCAGGTGAGGTAGGCACCCTCGGCCGCGGCGGCCCCGGCCTGCGCGACGTACTGCGGGTCGAGCGAGCCGTCACCGCTGATGATCTTTCCGGTGAAGCCCTTGCCCTTCAGCGCCTTCGACAGCAGCGCGAACTCGGGGTAGTAGCCGGAGTAGTAGAGGACCTCGGGCGCGGCAGCGATGATCTTCGTTGCCTCGGAGGTGTAGTCCTTGGTCGGGTTGATGCCGTCGTGGGTCGCGTTGACACCCTTGGCTTTGAGCTCGGCCTCCAGCGCACCCGACAGGCCCGTGCCGTACTCGCTCTTGTCGTCCAGCGAGTACACCTTCGTCGCCTTGAGCACCGTGGCGATGTAGTCGGCCGCGGCCTTGCCCTGCACGGTGTCCGGGGCGATGACCCGGTAGAAGGTCTTGAAGCCCAGGGTGGTGAGCGCGGGGTTCGNCGCCGACGGGCTCACCGACAGCAGCCCGGCCTGGGTGTAGGCCGGCTCGCTCGCCTTGGTGGCGCCGGAGAACATCGGGCCGACCACCGCGACGACCTTGGAGTCATCGATCAGCTTCTGGGCTGCCGTCGGGCCCTGATCCGGCGAGCCGCCATCGTCGGATTCGACGAGCTTGAGCTGGAACGGCGCGCTCGCATCCGCGTTGACCTCGGCGATCGCCGTCCGGACGCCGTAGAGGGCGTTCAGACCGAGCTGCTGGCTGTCGCCCGAGAGAACTCCCTGGAAGCCGATCGTGATGGTCTGCTTCCCGTTCGAGGACGAACCACTGTCACTTCCACAGGCCGCCGCGGTCAACGCCACGGTCGCGGCAAGGGCTATCGCTCCCAGGAGCGGGCGCCTACCCATGCAATTCCTCCTCCGGTCCCGCCAGACCCGACTCCGATGCCATGGCCCGGCCCAGTCACCCCGACGCGCCCGGCCCGCGAGCCGGTGCGCCACCGCATAGAGAATGACGTGCTAACCAGCATCAATTCGCACCACCCCCCGGATGGACGGGGCGGCGCACGGTTACACACCGGCACGATCCCGCGGAACCCGGCACCTCAGCATGGCTATGCCCAGACCGCCGGGCTGGTGCCCAGCTGTGCCGGCGGGGAGCTCCAGCTCGGCGCGACGCCGGCCACGGTGGCGGCCGGGCGGATGTACGACAGGGGTCCGAACTCGCTGTTCATCGTGGCGCAGAACTCCTCGGCCTCCTCCCGGGTCGGGTCGGGGAGCGCGAGCGTGTCGTGGTGTCCCAGCCCCTGCAGCCAACGACCGGTCCGGGTCAGGGACACACCGACGTGCCAGCTGCCCCCCTCGGTCGCCCGGCGCGCCAGCGCGTCCAGCACCCCGTAGACGGTGAGGTAGCCAGTCGAATGATCAAGGGCCTGTGCCGGCAGCGGCACGGGGCGGTCGGACCGGGTCACCGCCGCGGCGGCGGTNGCGATGCCGGACGCGGTCTGGACCAGACTGTCGAACCCGCGCAGACCGCTCCAGGGGCCCTGCCGTCCATACGCGGTGATGGTCGCGCAGACGATGCCCGGCCGGATCCTGGCGACCGCCTCCGGGCCGAAGCCGAGCCGGTCGAGGGCCATCGGCCGGTAAGCCTGGAGCACCACGTCCGCCGAGGCGATCAGCTCGCGCAGCCGGCGGGCGTCCGCGGTCACCCGCAGGTTGAGGAAGGCGTTGCGCTTGCCGAACCCGGTGTCGACGAGCACCGTGTGCACCTCCGGCAGGTGGGCGGCGCCGACCCGCAGGACGTCGGCTCCGTAGGCGGCCAGCGTGCGACCGGCGACGGGACCGGCAATGACCCGGGTCAGGTCGAGCACCCGCAGACCCGCGGCCGGCGTCTCGGCCGGGGGCGCGGCGAGCGCCGGGCCGTCGCCGAGCCGGCGCACCTCGACGAGGGGAAGCTCGTCAACCGCCCGGGCCTGCCGGTGCTCGCGCCACTCCCGCTCGCTACGGGCCATGCTGGCGCACAGACCCATGGCGTGCAGCTCGAGTTCCNGCGGCTCGGCCTCGAAACGGCGGATGACCCGTTCGACGGCGGCGCGCTCGCCCGGCGTCCCAAGAAGATCCAGGATCCCGTTGCGGTGGTGCGGGAAGTTGCAGTGCAGCTGGATCCACCGGTCGTCCCCGGTGCGGTAGTACCCGGAGATCGGGTCCCACGGGCTCGGCGGTGGCTTGCCGGCCACTCGCAGGTACCGTTCGCTGCGGAAGACCGCACTCGCGTGACGAGTGTCCACGGTGACCTCCGGCGGGGCCCCGCCGCCGCGGGCCGCGAGCAGGCGGCTAGCCCCGACGGCCGCGGCCGCCACCGACGCGGTCGCCACCGTCGTCACCCGGTAGAGGCTGGGCAGGACGTCGGCGGGTCCGGTCACGGTCAGCCGCTCGGCGATGTCCGGATCCTGTACCAGCGACGCGACCTCGGTGACAATCTCCGAGTTCTGCCGTTGCCCCATCCACCCATCCTGTCCCACCCTGGTGTGCACGCGGCGCCCCGAGCGCGCCGTCGGCCGAACCGGAATGAGGCCGGCACGCCCGATAAGACGATCCTGAGAGCCAAGAGCCACAACGCACAGAAAATCCTATTTTGCCGCTGTCCCGGCCTCCCGACTCGCGCTCGCCCCGGGCCGTCCAAGGCCCATTCTGGTCATGTGTAGGTACTTTCGCCATGACACCGGGCTCGCGGCCGCCCGGTCGGGTGGTCGGCAATGGCAGGAGACACCCCGATGCGCGTGCAACGCTCGCTGTACGAGGTGCTGGACGTACCGCCCAGCGCCACCGCCGAGCAGATCCGGCATGCCTACCGCGTGGCCGCCCGCCGCACCCATCCCGACGCCGGTGGTTCGTCACCGGCCTTCGATCGGGTCACCCTCGCCTACCGCGTTCTCGGCGACCCCGACCGGCGGCGCCGCTACGACCTGCGCCTCGCCGCCGGCACGCCTCACCCGTCCGCGCCGCGCCGATCATCACCGGGCCCATCCGCGCCGGGCCGATCATCACCGGGCCCATCCGCACCGGGCCCGGGTGCACCGGGCCCGGGTGCCGATCCGATGGTCCGTCGCCGCTACCTCGCCCTGATGCTGGTGGCGCTGACCCTGTTCATCTCGGCAGGCACCGTGGTGCGGCTGTACTCCGTGACCGCCGCCATGATCATGATGGTGGTCGCGGCGATGATCCCGCCCGTCGCGGTCACCGTGGCGAGCCGTCCCCGTCGGGCGCCTTCCGACCCCCGTCCCCGAGCAGGCGAGGACCGGGGCGTCCGCGCCGACCGCACTCCCCCGCCCGGATCAGACCGGTAGCCGCACGCGTAGGGAACCGGCCGGGCGCCCGCCGCCGAGCACCGTGGGCGCCCCGAGCACGGCGAGCTGGGCGAAGTCGAGCTCCTGGTGCCCGGGGGCGTCCGGACCGGGAAGAGCACCCAGGCGGGTCAGCACGGCCAGCGCGACCGGGACGCCGGGCCGCCCGCTCCCATCCGCGATCTTGACCGCGACCGCGTGACCCTCGGACGTCGCCACCACCGTGACACCCTCGGCGCCGTTCTTCGCGACGACGCCGGGTACCGCCCGCATCAGGTCGGTGTCGGACCGGCCAACNCCCCCGATCAGCTCGGGATGCGCCCGCATGGCGTTGATGACCCGCCGCTCGGGGCCGCCCGGCGCGGCCCGGACCATCGCCCGCAGCCCGCGAGCCAGGCCCGTGAGCGAGAACGCGAACAACGGGGCCCCGCACCCGTCCACGCTGGTCGCGACGATCTCCTCGCCGATCAGCTCCTCGATCGTGCGCCGGATCACCTGCTGCAACGGATGATCGGGGTCGGTGTAGTTCTCGATCGGCCAGCCGGCCGCCACGCAGCAGGCGATCATCCCCGCATGCTTGCCGGAGCAGTTCATCAGCACCGGCTCCGCGCGGCCCCCGGCGCGAAGGTGCGCCTGGGCCGCGGCCGGGCCCAACGGAAGATCGGCGGGACAGCGCAGGGNGTCGACGGAGACGCCCGCTACCGAGAGGATCTCCAGCACCCGCGCGAGATGCACCGGCTCGCCGCTGTGGGAACTGGACACGATGGCAAGCAGGTCACCGGGGATCTCCCGGCTCAGGAAGATGCCGTCCAGCCCGGCACGAAGCATCGCGGCGGCCTGAAGGGGCTTGACCGCCGATCGGGGGAAGATCGGGTGGTCGGGCACGCCGACGGTGAGCGCGCTGTCCCCATCCCGACCGAGGCCGATGACGGTGCCGTGATGGCAACTCTCCACGAACGGCGCACCGCCGCGCAGCCCCCGGACAACCTCGGCGACCACCTGCGGGCCCTCCGGCGGCTGCATACAGCCAGCGTACGTCGGGCCTTCTCCCGCTCACCCGTTCTCGCCATCCGCCGAATCCGACGCTCGCCTCACGGCGGCCGCATATCCTGGTGCCGTGCCTGCCTACGACTACCGCTGCCGGGTATGTGACGCATCGTTCGAGGTTCGCCGCAGCATGCACGAGTCCGTGCCGGACAGCGCGGTGAGCTGCCCCTCCGGACACACCGAGACCTCGCGGATCTTCTCTGCGATCGCCGTCAGCCGCGGCTCGGCCACGCCGGCTCCGGCTATGGCCTCGCCGTCCGCCGGCGGGGGCGCGTGCTGCGGCGGCGGCTGCTGCGGCTGACGCCACCGTTCATCCTGACGCCACCGTTCATCCGCGGTGACGATGGATGCCCGCGGCCTGCGATTTCGTCGGCCCACGCGCCGCCCGGGTCCGCGGGCCGACATCCACCTGACGGTCCCGCTGGCCGCCGCACGCGGCGGCCCGGTCCTCCACCAGCCGCCGTCGCAACAGCCGCAGGGTATCTTCCCGCTCCGTCTGATCCAGACCGGCTACGAGGGTCTGCAGCAGATCACCTGATCCGGGTCGTTGGTCGCCATAGCCGAACCCACTCGTACCCATGGGCGTGTCCTACCCAGGCCACCGGCGTGTCACGCAGTCCCGGGCCCACGGGAACAAGGCACCGGGCCACCGGCGTCTCCGCCGCACCCCCCGCAGCGCCTCCCGCAGCCGAGCGCGGACGACCCGGCGATCGATGGCCCGCGGGCCGAGCACCATGATCCATGCGATACCCAACGCCCACAGGCCGGCGAGGGCACCGAAGGCAAAAACGTTGAACGCTCCGATCATCGCGAAGCCGACGAGCAGCAGAACGCTCGCGGCGAGCCCGCCACCCACGGGTGTTTCCGTACCCCGCCGGCTACGGCGTCATACCGACTACTTCATGATGTTGGTCATATTATGGATCATCGGACGGATTCAGTGACGCCGTGACTCCACGTGAGGAGGGCCGGGTCGCAGTACCCGCCACAGCGCGCCCAACGAGGTGAACTGGATGTCGGGCGGCGCACCGGCGACCTCGTCAACCACCCGGTCCGGGGCGTGCTGATGACGCAGATGATCCATGATCTCGTCACGGTTGGCGGGGAAGACCGCCCGGCCGAGCCAGCGGGCGAGCTCGGAGCGTTCCTCGACGTCCACCGGCGTCATCCCGGCCGGCACACCGACCCGCGACCCAGCGGCATCCAGGTTCTGCGGGCCACCGGTCGCTTCCTCGGGGAACGGTTCAGCGGAGCGCCATTCCTCCGCCCGCGTGTCCCGCCCGGCCCGCACAAGCCCCTCGACCTCGTGCGCCAAGATGTCGTCGCGCACAGGGCCGTGCTTGGTGCTTCCGCGATCCACTGCCATGTTCTCGTTCCTTTCCGCTGTTTCAGTGGTGCGCGCTGACGGACGAAGCAAACCCGCGATCGGGCCACCCGGCTTCTCCGGTCAGCAGATGTTCACGGCCAGCGATGGGCGGGAACACCGGCATCCATGGTGCGGATACCCCACAACGTGTTGGTCAGACCCGCCGAACGCCTGGAGCGGGCCGAAGCTCTCGACCCGGTGGCAGTGAAGATCCGTGACATGGTCCGCCGCTCCCTGCACGACGGGACCATCCGGGACACCCTGCACGGCGTGCCGCTCGGTCACCCTCTGCATCCGGCGCTCGCTGCGCTCCCCATCGGAACCTGGATCTCCGCGGGAATCGTGGACCTGCTCGCGGGACGTCACGAGGGGTCCGAACGGGCGGCCCGGGTACTGATCGCCACGGGGTTGCTCGCGGCGGTCTCGGCCGCCGCCAGCGGCCTCGCCGACTACTCCGAGCTGCATGAGCGCCAACTGCGGGNCGGGGNGGCGCACGCCGCGACGAACAGTCTGGCGGCCTGCTGCTACGCCGCCTCGCTCGGCATCCGATGGCGTGGCAACGGCCGCCTCGGCCGTCGTCTCGCGCTGCTCGGCCTCGCCACGGCCAGCACGTCGGCCTACCTCGGCGGTCATCTGGCCTACCGGCAGGCGTCGGGAGCCAACCACACCGAGGAGGTACCCCACCTGCTGCCGCCCGGTTGGCATCCGCTCGCCCTTCTGGACGAACTGGCGGACGGCCGACCCGAGGCGCGGCTGTTGCGGGATGTGCCGGTCGTCCTCCTCCGGAAGGGAGACCACGTCGACGTACTGGCCGGCCGGTGCAGCCACCTGTCCGGACCACTGCACAAGGGAGAGATCATCCGAAGGGACGGCTTCACCTGCCTGCGCTGCCCCTGGCACGGCAGCACCTTCCGGGTGACGGACGGCGCGGTGGTGCATGGTCCCGCGACCGCGCCCCAGCCGCGGTTCGATGTGTGGATCTCCGATGGTGAGGTCCGGGTACGGCTGCCTGGGGCGGGATAGCTACCGCGGAATAGCTAACTGGGGCGGGACAGCGTCGAGGGGCTGTCCGCCGCGGAGCGGGGCGTCCCGGCTGCCGGACCGGTTGGCGGGACGGCTGGCGGGACGACGGCCGGGCTGGCGGCGCCAGCCGAGCGCTGTAGGCCCGCGCGGTCCGAGCCCGGGCGCCCGGTGGTGGCCATCTCGCCCACCCCGTAAAGCGCATAGGCTTTCCTGATCACCGGCCGGGCCACGTTACGGACCGGCACCCCACCGGCCGTCATCCCGTGCTCCGAACCGGCATGGGCGTGACCGTGCAGCGCAAGGCAGGCGGCCCCCGCGTCCACCGCCTCGGCAAGGTGGTAGCTGCCGAGAAACGGGAAGATCTCGGTTCGCTCGCCGATGAGCGTGTCCGGTACCGGAGCATAGTGCATCAAAGCCACACGGATTTCGCAATCCAGACTTTCCAGCGCACCGCGCAGCCGGGATCCGGCGTCCTTCGTGTGCCGGATGAACGCCTTCATCAGTGGTTCGCCGAAGTCGCTTCCGCTGGCCCCGGCGAACCCCCCGCCAAATCCCTTGACGCCGGCGATTCCGAGACGGCGGCCGTCGATGTCGAGGACCGTGCCGCCGCCTTCGAGGACGGTCACGCCAGCATCGGCCAGCATTTCGATGATCTCGTTCTCGGCACCGCCGTGGTAGTCGTGATTACCCAGGACGGCGACGACGGGCACCTCGGCGTCCGCCACCTCGGCCGCGACGATCTCGGCCTCGGCCGGCAGCCCCCGCTGGGTGAGATCACC
The DNA here is from genome assembly GCF_000732115.1 of Frankia sp. CeD. NCBI lineage: Bacteria > Bacillati > Actinomycetota > Actinomycetes > Frankiales > Frankiaceae > Frankia > Frankia sp. CeD. The sequence continues at coordinate 36,142 of NZ_JPGU01000011.1, read as the reverse complement.
GGCCAGCAGCAGCACGTCCGCCCGACCGGCGAGTCCACGCAGCAGCGGTGCGAAGGTTCCGCGGCTGTCCACGCCCAGGTGGATGTCGCCGACGGCGGCAATTCTGATCATGAGATGGTCTCCACGTTCGGCGGCGCCTCGGTCGGCATCCCCCGATCCGCGATGGTGACCTCGTTACTCACCAGGCGTCCGGGAAGCGCCTCGGCGAGCACATCCGCGACGGCCCGGCGGCGGGCGTCCGTGGCGACCTCGCCCTCGACCAGGATCTGCTGGCCATCCACCACCACCTCCAGCCCGAGCTCGGCCACCCTTGGATCCTCGGCGAGGCGTTCGTGCAGGTCACCGGCAAGATACTCATCGGCCTCGGTGAGGTTCAGTGCCCCGTACCCGGCGGTGTCGGCGATCCGCTTCGCGGTCCCGGCCTGCTCCGCCGCACCCGCTGGCACCGCCCCACCCGCTGGCACCGCCCCACCCGCTGGCACCGCCCCACCCGCTGGCACCGCCCCACCCGCTGGCACCAACGGGCCGTGCGGACGTGAACCCGTGGGGGTGCCCCCGGCCGACGGAGCACCTTCGGTAGACGGAGCACCTTCGGCCGACACTGCACGACCGGCGGCCGGGATCAGGTTGAGCCGGGTGGCCACGAGCAGGGCCGCCTCGGCGAAGGGGGAGGTGGCCGTCGCGCGACGTACCTGATCCCAGTCGACCTGCTCCCGCATCGCTCTGATCATCGGTATCACGCGAGCGAGGTCACAGTACCGTTCCTCCAGGGCCAACAGGGTCATCTCGAACCAGTCGGTGGCATCCAGCACGGGCATGCGCACCGAGTCCACCGACATCTCACTGGACCGCTCCAGCGTTTGCTGGGTCACCGCCCGACCCACCGGATGGTGGATGAGATCGACCAGCACCTCGCCGTCGAACACCTTGGTGAGCCAGTCCTCGGGTGAGTCGACCGGGCGCAGGCCGGCGTTCGCAAGCACCTCGACCGCCCGCGGCACGTCGTCCTCGCGCAGCATGAAATCGACGTCGTGGACCGGCTCGGGGCCGCCCCGGGCCCAGCAGGCGTAGCTGCCCCCGAGAGCGAACGGGATGCCCGCCTCCTTCAGGGTCACAGCCACGCGTTTCAGACTCTCCCGCAGGCCTCTGGGCGCATCCTCCATACCGCTGCCCGTACCCGCGGGAACCATGTGATGCACCTCGCGTACCCCACCGGAGTCGGGCGGCAGGTGGCTGTCGCGATTGCGACACCTCTAAATGACTACCTCGAAGCGGTGACAGGACTACTACAGAAGCATGGCGCCGTCCGGCTATCCGTAGTTATAATTTCACTACATGCCACAAGAGTTACCACTTCGACGCCTGATAGACACCTGAATCTCACGGCTTGACGACACCGAGCGTCGACATGAGCGATGATGACCTTCGCGGCAAACCTGTCGCCCGCCTACTTCGACACCGGATTGGAAGCGAACCCTGAACACGCGCACACGATCCGACCAGTTGGCCAGGGCCCTCGGAGGGGAAACAGCCGCACCGGAGAACTCCGGCGAACGCCTCCCTGAACAACGCGCCACTGGGCCGGCCACCCTGACCTCGCGGCCGGCCGCCCCGGGCGGCCACGGCGTGGTCGACCTGTCCAGCCATCCCGGCCAGCTGGCCCGCCGGCTCCAGCAGGTGACCTATCAGCTCTGGACCACCACCGTCTCGACCGAGACGACACCTCCGCAGTTCGTGGTCCTCAACAGCCTGCTCGCTGATCCCGATATTGATCAGCGCACGCTCGGAGAACGAGCCTCCCTGGATCGGTCGACGGTGGCCGATGTGGTGGCGAGGCTCGTGCAGCGTGGGCTCATCCGCCGGGTCCGTGACCCGCGTGATGGCCGGCGCAACGTCCTGCGGCTGACCAAGCGGGGAGAGTCGACCCACGGTCAGGTGGCGGACCGCATCGACCAGATGAACGACAAGCTGCTGGCGCCGCTGTCCGAGGAGGAACAGACCGCCCTGTTGTCGATGTTGGCCCGCATCGTCGACCAGGATAGGCCCCATTAACACGATGCGGGGTCGCTACGTATCGCCCGAGGTCGATGACGGTCGGCATCTTCGGTATCGCCGCCTCTTGACGTCCTCTCCGCCCTGAAGGGTGGAGATTCCCGCCTGCTACGCCGCTGTTCGCATCCCGGTCGTGGACGACCCCGCAGGCCGGGCACGTCCACGACCGGACGGTCAGTGGTTTCGGCCCGTCCTTCACCCCGCACGCCGAACAGACCTGCGACAACGCAAACCACCGGTCGACCTTCACCACGGTCCGGCCGTACCGGGCGGCCTTGTACTCCAGCATCCCGACGAACCGCGACCAGCCAGCGTGGGACGGCTCCGCCTAGCATGGCCAGGCATCACCGACCAGAAGCAGCCCGATGCCTGTCCAGATCACGAAGGTGAAAATGTGACTTCACGAATCTCTCGTGGGGCATCCACGCCGCGAATCCGGTGAACGTCGCCGGTCTGCTGCTCGCTGCCGGGGCAGGACGGCGGATGGGACGCCCCAAGGCTCTGGTCGAGTTGGGCGGTGTGACGCTGGTCGAGCGGGGTGTCCGCCTGCTCACGGCGGGGGGNTGCCGGCCGGNCGTGGTCGTCACCGGCGCCGCCGCGGACGAGGTGGGCATCGTCGTGCGACGCCTCGCCACCCGCCGGGTCGCCGGGCCGGCGCCCGCGGGCTGGGATGCGCCCGAGATCGGCCTGGAACCCACGGCCGGCCTGATACCGGAGGTTCGCCTGGTATCGGCCGCGCGGTGGACCGAGGGTGTCGGCGCGTCGCTGCGGGCCGGTCTCGCCGCCCTGGTCGGCACCGACACCGACGCCGTGGTTGTCACCCTGGTGGACCAACCTTCCCTNGGCGCGGCGGCGGTGCAACGTCTGATCTCCGCCGCGGCCGACCCGGGGTCGGCCCATCCGGCGATGACCGCCACCTACGGAGGCCGGCCGGCCCATCCCGTCCTGCTACGCCGCTCGGTCTGGCCCGAGGTGGCGGCTCTCGCGCGCGGCGAGGCCGGCGCCCGGGCGTGGCTGCGGGCCCACCCGGGAGAGGTCACCGGCGTGCCCTGCGACGGCACCGGCTCACCCGCCGACGTCAACACCCCCGCCGACCTCGAAACCCCCGCCGACCTCGAAACCCCCGCCGACCTCGCCAGCGGCGACACGCACACCCAGCCCGGGTAGAACGCTAAGGACCCATGAGTAGGAACACCGCCGCAACGACGTGAGAAACGGAAGAACAACAGCGAACCNCGGTATTCCAAGAAAGGATGACGCCCAACCGGGCCACCGGCAGTATCGGCGGCACGGGAACCGGCGCGGGGCACCATACCATCACCATCTGAGGCTGGCCGGACACCCGGGGATGGTGTCGGGCGCTGCGCGATGGGCTCGGCGGGAAACGTTACGCAGACCATCGTGCTGGTGGCGGGNCAGGGACGGACACGACGCTCGCTCGCGGAAAGGACGTCTCCGTGTCCGACGCCCGCCATCGATCCCGCCGCAACAGATTTCGTGGTGGCGCGTCCCATCACGGCGCGTCCCGGTATGGCGGGTCCCGGGCCGGTGGCCGCGGCCGTGCCGTCACCGTCGGCCTGGGCATCGTCAGCGGCGCGGCGCTGCTTGTACTGGGCGCGTTGACCGCCACCGGGATCGGGTTCGCGGCCCGCGCCGCCTGGGATGCCGGATCGGCCGGGGAATGCGCGGACGGCGGCGAACGGGCCACCCTGACCATCACCACCGCGCCGGCACTCGCGGCGCCGATCAGCCGGCTCGCCGCCGACTTCGATCGTCAGCGCGCCGGTGCCGAGGGCTCGGCGGGCCCGTGCGTGACCCTCGCCGTGTCGGTGGTCGCCTCCGACCGGGTGCTCGACACGCTGTCCCGGCCGGAGTCGCCGGACTCCCCCGGGCCGCCCGACGTCTGGATCCCGGAGTCGGCCGACTGGCTGGAGCTGGGCCAGGAATCGGACCCGGTCACGGCGAAACTGCCGGCGAAGGCCACGACGATCGCGGGATCGCCCGTCGTCATCGCCATGCCGAGACTCATGGCACAGCGCCTCGGTTGGCCCGAACATCATGTGACCTGGGCCGAACTGGCCGCGGCCGCGGGCGAGGCCGATTTCTGGACCCACCGGGGCGAGCCCCAGTGGGGGGACTTCCGGTTCGCCATGGCCAATCCGGAGCACTCGGCCGCCGCGCTGCGGGCCGTCATCGCAACGGTGGGCGCCGCCCGCGGACTCACCGCGGCCGAGATGACCACCGGCACGTTCGACCAGGATCGCGCGGCCCAGCTCACCGTGCTCCGGCAGGAACGCTCCATCGACTGGCTGCCAGAGTATGACCAGCAACTCTTCGACTCGGTGCGCACCGGCGGCACGGAGAACGGCGCGGCCGGATCCGCTCCCTCGGCCTTCCCGGCTCTGGAGGCCGATGTCATCGCCTACAACCGGTCCCTGACAAGCCAGAACGGTAACCCCCCGACCACGACGCTGGTGGCGTCCTACCCCTCGGACGGGATGNTCACGGCGACGGTGCCGTACATCGTCCTGAAGAAGACGGCGAGCTCGTCGTCCCGGCGGGCCGCGGCGGACGCCTTCGCCGCGTTCCTGCGCGGGGACGCGGGCCGCGCGGCTCTCAGCGGAGCCGGTTTCCGCACACCCACCGAGCTGGCGGGCCACGATGACCCAGGCGGGCTGGCCGGGACGCTCAACGCGACCGACGGGGTGCGCTCCGTCCCGCCGAAGCTGGCGAGCACGGACGCCTCCGACAGCACGCTCGGCACGGCTCGGCGGTTCTTCCGCCATGCCCGTCAGCGTGGTGCCACCCTCGTGGCGCTCGACAGCTCCGGATCGATGGCCGAACCGGTCCCGGGCACCGACCCGTCAAGAACTCGGCTGCAGGCGGCCGTCGAGACCTCCCTGGCCGGCCTGCGCCTGTTCGCACCCGACAGCCAGGTCGGTCTCTGGCGGTTCTCCGGCGAGCAGGGCGCCCAGGGAGTCCAGGGCTACCGGGATCTCGTGCCGATGGCTGCGCTCAACGCACCCGGACGAGGCGGCACCCATCGGGACGAGCTGATCGCCGCGCAGGCCGGGATCGTCCCCGGCGGAGCCACCGATCTGTATGCCACCACGCTCGCGGCCTTCCGCTTCCTGACCCAGCACTACGTCCCCGGCCGGCTCAACCAGGTCGTCATCCTCACCGACGGTCGCGACACGAACCGGGGTGCGGCCGCGCCGAGCCTGGACAGCCTGATCGAACAGCTGCACGCCGAGTACGACCCGAAGCGGCCGGTCGCCATAATCATGATCGCCTACAGCAACGACGCCGACCTCACCGCGCTGTCGCGCATCGCCGCGGCGACCGCAGGACGCTCCTACCTCCGGCCGGACCCGAGCCAGGTGGTCGACATCTACCTCGACGCGCTCACCCGCGTCCGCCCCTGAAGCCACGCGCCCCTGAAACCGCGCCCCTGAAACCGCTCAGACGGGAACTCCGGCGGCACGCCGTCTGCCGGCTCGGGTCCGGCGCGGATCGGGACTCGCGGCGTCCGGGAACCTCCGCAGGTATTCGCGTTCGAGCTCCAGCATCCGTGCGGTGTGGGTCTCGAAGGCGTCCTCGCTCCCCGCGATGAAGGCATCGTGCCGGGTACGATGCAGGTGCCGCAGCTCTCGGACGAGATCGACGTCGGTCAGCTCCTGCGCGGGAATTCCAGCTGGTCGGTGCATCATGCCCTCGGTCTACCCATTCCGGCGGCGCGATTCCCGGCTGGCGGGAGGACCAGCAGGTTCGGCGGGATCGGAACATCCGGCCCCGGGCCGGGCGGTGGTACCGGATCCGGCGCGGGCTCGGGTGGCGTCGGCTCGGGACCGGGCAGAACAGGATCGGGGATCGGCGAGGGCGGCGAGGGCTCGGGTGGCGTCGGGCCGGGACCCGGCGGCGCGACCGTGACGATGACGGGATACGTGGTCTGCATCTGATTGCGGTGCCCGGATGGCCCTCTTCACACACCGGGACGACCAGATGCCCGCTCCTTCTGGTCAGGCGCTGGCAGACGCTGGTCGATCTGTGGCTGGCTCGCTACCGTTGCGCACTATGACCGGGCTGGTTGGATCGGCGGCTTCTTCCTGCGACGTCATCCAACGTACCGAGCAACGCATGTCCCGGATGGTCGGCTACACCCGAGCAGCCTGTGCGACGTTCGTGATCATCCCGCTCTTCGGCTGGGCTCGCCTGCGCCACCCGTGGATCGCCGTGCTGATCGTGGCTGCCGCGGCCGTCGAGGCATCCTGGTTCACCTGGCGGGTCTGGCGGCGGCCGGGCCGGCTGTCCCCCCGGTTGGTCCTGGCGGACGTCGCCTTCTGCGTGGCGCTGATGCTCGTCGGGTCCAGAGCCGCGCAACCCGACGAACGCAACAAGATCATGACTGAGCTCGTGCCGTTCAGCCTCGTCGCACCCGCGGGCATCGGCTTCGGCCTCGGGCTGACGCTGCTCGCGGTCGGTGCGGTGGCCGTCCTGATGGCGGCATGGAGCCTGGCCGTGCTGCCGGATGTCTCCCTCAAGCTCGGTTCGGACCTGCTGGGCTTCGCCCTGTGGTACGTCGTCGCCATGCTCATCGCCCGCGAGCTGCGCGCGCTCTGCGCGGCGACCGCGGCCGCCCAGGACGAGGCCGCGGCGGCCGGGCGGCTCGCGATCGAGCAGGAGAAGGAGGCCGAAAGCCTGCGCCAGCGTGAGATCACCCATCGGGAGATCCACGACTACCTGCTCCCCGTCGTCGATCATGTTGCCGCCGGTGGAGTGCCCTCACCGGCACTCGTCCGGGAGGCCCGGCGCGGGGCACAGCGGGCGCGTCGGATCATCATGGATCCACGCGGGATGGACCCGCGGGCCCTGGCCGTCGACGGCACGGCTTCACCGGACTCCNCCCAGAACGGCCTCGAGGAGATGATGTCCGCGGTCGTGGACGCCTTGGCCGACGAGGGGCTCGCCCTGGTGCCCTTCGTGTCGATCAAGGGCGAACCGCCCGCGGAGGTCCGCGAGGCACTGGTGGCCGCGACGAGGGAGGCCCTGCGCAACGTGGTCCGACACTCCGCCAGCACCGACGAGGTCCACCTCTTCGTCGAGGGCGACGCGGATTCGGTGCTGGTGGTCGTCCGGGACAGGGGCGTGGGGTTCGATCCCGGCTCCGTCCGAGCGGGCGGGGGCATGACCGGAAGCTATTCCGCCCTGCGCCGGTATGGCGGGGAGACCCTGGTGACCGCCTGGCCGGGCGATGGGACGAAGGTGACCTTCCGCTGGCCCGCCGCCGAGCCGACCGGAGCCGGCGCGCCCGGGACCGGCCGATGAGCGTCGATCGCCGGCCGGTCTCGGTGGCGATCATCGACGATCATCCGATCGCCACCGAATCGCTGGCCGCCAGGTTCGCCGGCGCGGGGTTCTCCGTGCTGGCGCCGGCCCCGAGCCTGGAGACCTTCGACCGGGACACCACGCCCGGGATCGTGGTGTGCGACCTGCACCTGCCCGGGGTGTCCGGGGCCGCCGCCGTGGCCGACCTGCATCGACGCGGTCTTCGGGTGCTGGCGACCTCCGGGGTTGCGACACCGGACGAGGTCCTCGACGCGGTCGCCGCGCAGGCTCGCGGCTTCGTCGAGAAGACCGCCCCGGCCCAGCAGTTCGTGGCGGCGGTGACCGCCGTCGCNGGGGGTAGCTTCCACGTCNCCGCCCGCCTCGCCGGGTTTCTGCTGGAGGATGCGCACCGGCGACCGCTGTCCCGGGGCGAGATCGGCCCCGGGGAACGGAACCTGCTGCGCGGACTCGCCCAGGGCGACCTCATTGACGAGCTGCGCGGCGAGTGGGGAATGACCGCCGCCGCCGTGCACGACCTGCTCGATCGAATCTTCGACGCCGCCCGCCGACGGCGCCGCCTGCACCGGCCCTCCCCGCGGGAGGCCGAGGTGATGGTCCTCGTCGGTTGCCGGGGTATGTCCCACCGGGAAGCGGCGCGGGCGATGAACGTCAAGGCCAGTGTCGTCGCCGACTATCTGCGCACGGCGAAGGCGAAGTACGTGGCGAGCCATCCCGACGCCCCGGCGACGATCCCGCCCAGCACCGCGGCCGCCCTCTGGGCCCGCGAGCTCGGATTCGGCTGAGCCCCCTCGATTGAGGCCCCTTGATTTCGAGGGATTGCCCTGCGCCGGCTTCGGTCACACCCTCGTCAGGATGGGCGGGGGAGGCGGCGAGGATGAGGGTCATCCGCGGTCCTGTCGTCTCTGGGCGGCCTTCCGCGGGTCGTTCCTGGGACCGGAGGCGCTCCCCGTCGGCATGTGGCGGATCAGATCTCCCGACGTCGCGACGGCCCATCCGGCTGACCAACCGATCCCCGGTGACGGCACGAATCCCGAGGCGGACGGCCGTGAGATCCAGGCGGTGCACCGTGGGCACGCGATCTGGCTGGGTACCCCGGACGCGGATCTGTACCGGCTGGACGACTCGCGGTGGCTGCTGCGCAACAACCGGCGGGCCGCCGCACTCACCCGACGCCTGGTCGCCCGGGCCAGGCCCGTCACGGACGGCACGGCCGGGTCCGCCCACCTGCATCTCGTCACCGGCGATTCGCTCGCGGGCTACCTTCAGATCATCCGGCTCGGACCGGTGGTCGCCCGGCTGCGCACGATCCCGGGCGAGGGGTCCTCGCTACCGCGCACCGTGGCCGTTGATCTCGGCAAGCAGGCCGCCGAGCAGGTAGCCGGGCTGGCGGCAGCCATGGGCGACCTGCGTCGCGCGCCCTGGCGCCCCAGCCGATGGATTACCCGGACGGATCGGTAACGGCCGGGGATCATCCGCTTTCCCCCGATGATTGAGGGATGGTGTCGGCCCATCGGAACTACCAGGATCGAGGGTAGGGACCGCGCCGGTGCGACGGGTTCGGGCCGGATCGTCGGGGGGAGCGAGATGGCTTGGTGCCGAATCGGGGGCGCACCGGCGTGATTCCGCGGACTGTCGGTCGTCGGGGAAGGTCGGCAGTCCGCCTGTTCATACCGGCAAGCGCCGGCCGCCGCTGTCCGCACCGGTGAAAGCCGCCACGGGGGGCAACCGGTCACAAACATTCGGTCCCGGCGTTCGCCCCACTGATGAGGGTGTCGCTGGTGGCTTTGTCGACATCGCTACGATCTGCCCACTGGAAACGTGGACAGGGGGTGCTGTGGGCGAGCCGATCCTCGCCATCGACTACGGCACCTGCAGTGCCTCGGCCGCCTTGGCCGTCGACGGTCGCATCGAACCGGTGAAGGAGCCCGCGAGCGGCTCGGCGAGCTGGCCCGCGTCGGTCTTCGTGGATGGCGGCAGCCTGATCGTCGGCACGCTCGCCGAGCGGCGCAAGCGGATCTGGCCCGCGGCGTACCGCGGCGAGGTCAAGCGCGATCTGGCCCGGGACAGCGCCGTGTCACTCGACGGCCGCAGCTATCCGGCGCACGTGCTGGTGACCGCGGTGCTGTCCGCGCTGAAGGCCGAGGCCGAACAGCAGCTCGGTGGTGCGGCGCTGTCGCGGGCCGTCGTCACGATACCGGCGAGCTACGATCCCGCCGGCCCGCTGCGCCGGACGATGATCGCCGCAGCGGAGGCCGCCGGGTTCGTCGACGTGGACCTGCTCGCCGAGCCGGTCGCGGCGGCCTGGTCGCCGGTGGTCGGCGTCGCGCCCGAGCCCGGCTCGCTCATGCTCGTGTACGACCTGGGCGGCGGGACGTTCGAGGGGGCGCTGGTCGCGGTCGGTGAGGACGGCCGGCACGAGATGCTCTCCCACTCGGCTCTGCACGACTGCGGCGGCCGCGAACTCGACCAGATTCTGTTCGACGAGATCCTGGGGTTGTACGGGCCGGGGCTGGAACCGCTACTGAATCCGCCCGGGATCGGCGAGACGTTCCAGACCACGGCCAACCGGACCCGCCACGAGCTGCTCGACTTCGCCCGGGCAGTGAAACATCAACTCTCCGACATCGCCGTGGTGGAGGATGTTTTCAGCCCGGCCGGCCTGCTGGTCAGCATGCAGCGTGACCGGTTCGCCCAGCTCGCCTCCCCCATCCTGGCCCGCACGATGGCCTGCTGCCAGCACTTGCTGAAGTCCTCCGGTTACGGACCGGACAAGCTGAGTGGGGTGCTCCTCGTCGGTGGCAGCTCCCGGATCCCGGTCGTCACCGACATCCTCGAAGGTCGGCTCGGGGTCGGCACCGACTGGCCGGGGCAGCAGATCTACCTCCCCGCCGATCCCGAGCTCGCCGTGGTGCTCGGCGCCGCCGCCTGGGCAAGCTCGGTCTCCACCCGCCGGACCACCGCGGCGCGCCCGAATCCGGTCCTGCAACCGGCTCGCTGGGACATCCCCGGCGGGCGGGCGACGATGGTGCGCTGGCTCGTCGAGCCCGGGGAGCGCTTCGACGCGAGCGCCGTGCTGGCGCGGGTCCGCCTCACCGACGGTTCCCTGTTCGACCTGGCCGCCGAGGCGCCGGGTAGCCTCATCCACACCCACGCGGCACCCGGCACTCCGGTCCGCGACGCCGACTGGTTGGCGACCACACTTCCGTCCGGGCCGGTGCCGATGGGGTCGGCGGTGCCGGCGGACCTGCGCGGCTTCGAGCGCAGCAGCCGCCCGTCCCACCACGTCGAGGTCACCGCGCGGGCCACCCTCAAGGGACACGAACGCGACGTCACCTCGGCGGCCTTCTCCCCGGACGGCAAGCTGCTCGCCACCACCAGCAAGGACGGCACCCGGCTGTGGGACGTCGCCACCGGCCGAACGTCGGTCACACTCAGCGGACGCAAGAGCCTGGTCGTGCACGGCTGCGCCTTTTCCTCGGACGGCAAGCTGCTCGCCACCACCGGCAGCGACAAGACGGCCCGCATCTGGGACGTTGACGCCGCCCGCCAGACGGTGACCCTGACCGGGCACCGGGGACCCGTGTACGGCTGCGCCTTCTCCCCGGACGGCAGCCTGCTCGCCACGACCAGTACCGACCGCACCGTCCGGCTGTGGGGTTCGTCGACCGGGAAAAACCTTGCCACCCTCAACGGCCATCGCGGCTCGGTCTACGGCTGCGCCTTCTCCCCCGACGGCCGGCTGCTGGTCACCGCCGGCGCGGAGTCCACCCTGCTGTGGGACGTCACGGTTGGCGAGATCATCATGAGCCTGCCGGGGCACACGAACTTCGCCGGCGGATGCGCCTTCTCCCCCGACGGCCGGCTGCTCGCGACGAGCGGCAACGAGGGCACCCGGCTCACCGACGCCTCCAGCGGCACCACCGTGCTCACTCTGCCGGGTTCGGCGCAGAGCTNCGCCTTCTCCCCGGACGGCCACCTGCTGGCGACGGCGAGCACCGACGACACCGCGCAACTGTGGGACGTCGCGACCGGGTCCGCGATCGCCACCCTCACCGGGCACAGCAGCACGGTGATGAGCTGCGCGTTCGCCCCCTACGGCCTCCTGCTCGCCACCACCAGTACCGACATGACCGCTCGGCTCTGGGACATCATCTACACCCCCTGACGCTCCGGCCGTCCCGGCAGGCACAGCCGCCGCCCGGAGATCCCGGAACTCCCGGAGATCCCGGAACTCCCGGAGATCAGGTCGGAAAGACCGCGCCGTCCCGTGGCGGGCACTGCAGGCCGAGGTCGTCCAGCACCGCCTCGGGCGCGACGCCACACCCGACCTCGTAGGTACCGAGCTGGACCAGTTCCCACCCGGAGCCCGTGTGATGCAGTACACCCTCGGCCCGGTCGAGATCGGCCACGGTCGGGCGCAGCTCGGTCAGTGCCCAGCTCGGGTCGCTGGCGGCCAGGGTGGTTCCGGTGACCTCGTAGTTCTGCGGCGGAACATTCGNGGTGAACGAGCTCGTCCGGACCGCCTCGGCAATCGCGTCCGCATCCCCGGCCNACGGCGGGAAGGTGCCGGCGCCGCGAGCCACGGCAGCGACGACGCGGCTGGTTTCCCCGGGAACCGACGCCACTGAGGACGACCTGGAACAGGCAAACGCCGTACCCACGGTCACGACTCCCGCGGTGACCAGAGTTGCGGTGGGCAGTACCACCCGGCGCACGATACGGGGACGGTTACCGCGGACGGCGGACCGAGGACGACTGTGGCGAGCCATGCTGTGCACCTACCCAGTTTGCGCAGGTGAACCCCCTGAAGGGGGATACTCCGACGGTCAACCCGACGACAGATCACATCGTGATCTCGTTGAGATTCACCCATCCCTCACTACTCTCGCCCTCATTGGTCTCACCAAGATAAAATCTTGGCAAAATGTGGTGCAATACTTGATCGAGCGTGGTGTCCATCCCATCCAAGCCGTCGGGCCCGCCACCCCGGGAGAGGCTGCCATTCGAGGGGGTCCCGGTCGTCTCGTCGATGGACATCGCGGCGAGTGGCACGCCTACGATTCCGCGGCCCCGCCGGGCATTCACAGACCCGGCATTCACAGCAGGCTCACAGCAAGACCTCAGGTAACAGCCAGCCAAGGAGGCGAAGCTGACACCATGCAACCGGTGCGGGTCCTCGTGGTGGACGACGAGACAACACTGGCGGAGCTGCTGTCGATGGCGCTGCGCTACGAGGGGTGGGAAGTGCGCAGCGCCGCGGATGGTCGCGGAGCGCTGCGGCTCGCCCGCGACTTCCGGCCGGACGCGGTGGTTCTCGATATCATGCTGCCCGACATGGACGGCTTGGAGGTGCTTCGGCGCCTGCGGGCGGAGAGCCCGGACGTACCGGTGCTGTTTCTGACCGCCCGGGACGCCGTCGAGGACCGGGTGGCGGGGCTCACCGCCGGCGGCGACGACTACGTCACGAAGCCGTTCAGTCTCGAGGAGCTCGTCGCGCGGCTGCGCGGACTGATGCGCCGCGCCGCGCGCACCACCGAGGCGTTGCAGGGCGCCCGGCTCGTCGTCGGCGATCTCACGATGGACGAGGAGAGCCGGGAGGTGCAGCGCGCCGGCCAGCCGGTGCACCTCACCGCCACCGAGTTCGAGCTGCTGCGCTTCTTCATGCGCAACCCACGCCGGGTGCTCAGCAAGGCCCAGATCCTCGACCGGGTCTGGAACTACGACTTCGGCGGCCAGGCGAACGTCGTCGAGCTCTACGTCTCGTACCTGCGCAAGAAGATCGACGCCGGCCGCCCCCCGATGATCCACACGATGCGCGGGGCCGGGTACGTCCTGCGGCCGGCCGATCCGGCGCTGGCACCGAGGACCTCCGCCACCCCGTCATCGAGGGGCACCTCGCCGGGCCCGGCATGAGCTCCCCGGCTCACCGGGTCCGGATCGTGCCGGTCGCGCCCTCGCGCTGGTCACTGCGCACCCGGCTGCTCGCCCTACTGATGCTCCTGCTGGCGACCGTCTCGCTGGTGATCGTGTTCGTCACCGCCGTCGCGCTGCGAGGAGTCCTCGTCGACCAGCTCGACAGGCGGCTGCGGGAGGCCAGCGGGCGATGGGACCGGCCGGAACCCACCTTTCTCCAGAACCTCCCGTCCTTCCCGGCCCTGCCGGCCCTCCCGGCCCCGGCCGCCGCCGACTCCGCTGCCACCGCTGCCGCCGACTCCGCTGCCACCGACTCCGCTGCCACCGACTCCGCTGCCACCGCTGCCGCCGACTCCGCTGCCGCCGACCAGCCGTCCAGCCTCAGCCCGCAGCAGCTGCGGGTCCGCCGGTTCTTCCGTGGACCGGTCGATCCGGGAACGCTGGGAGCCGTCGTGGGCGAGGATGGAACCTACGGGGCCTTCATCGATACCGCCGGCGAGGGGAAGGAGCTGACCACCGCCGAGACCGCCGTCGTCGCGGGCATTCCCGCCTACCTGCGGCCGTATACCCGGGCGTTCGGCGATCAGGGTGACTATCGGCTCCTCGCGAGGACCACCCATGACGATATGATCGTCGTCACCGGGCTGCCGATGAAACAGGTGAACGCGACCCTCACCAGGATGACAATGATCGCTGGGGTGGTGGCGCTGGTGGGGGTCGCGGCCGCCGCGATCGCCGGCACGGCGATCGTCCGCGTCACGCTGCGACCGCTGCGGCGGGTCGCAGCGACGGCCTCCCGGGTCGCCGAGCTACCCCTCGACCGGGGNGAGGTGGCCCTGTCGGTGCGGGTGCCGCAGGTAGACACCGACCCGCGCACAGAGGTCGGCCAGGTCGGGGCGGCGCTCAACCGGATGCTCGGCCACATCGGTGCCGCGCTGGCCGCCCGCCACGCGAGCGAGATGCGGATGCGCCAGTTCCTCGCCGACGTCAGCCACGAACTGCGCACTCCGCTCGCGGCGATCAGCGGGTACGCCGAGCTGACCCGCCGGACCCGCGAGCACGTCCCCGCGGACGTCACCTACGCGATGAGCCGGGTCGAGTCCGAAAGCGCGCGGATGACGGCGCTGGTCTCCGACCTGCTGCTGCTCGCCCGGCTCGACTCCGGTCGGGACCTGGTCCGGGAACCGGTGGACGTCTCCCGGCTGATCGTCAACGCGGTCAACGACGCGCACGTGGCTGCCCCGGGCCACCGCTTCGCTCTCGACCTGCCCGAGGAGCCGGTCACGGTCNCCGGGGNCCCGGCCCGCCTGCACCAGGTTCTCGCGAACCTGCTGGCCAACGCCCGCACCCACACGCCGCCTGGCACCCAGGTCACGGCGAGCCTGACCGTGAGCGGCCCCACGGCGATCCTCGCGGTCGTGGACGACGGCCCGGGCATCCCTCCGGATCTGCTCCCCGAGGTCTTCCAACGCTTCGCGCGCGGCGACAGCTCGCGGTCCCGCGCCGCCGGTAGCACCGGGCTGGGGCTCGCCATCGTCGCCGCCGTCGTCGAGGCACATCACGGGCACGTGCGGGCCACGAGCGAGCCGGGACGCACCGCCTTCATGGTCGAGCTGCCCCGATGCCTCCCCCCCTCGGAGACGGTCCCGTCCGAGCCTGNCCGCCTGACCGGCCCGACGCACCCCGACCGAGCTTCACAGCCTGCGCACAGGTAGATCACAAGAAGCCGAAAGGTCCGCGGTCGACAGTGATCCCCATGTCGCCCATACTCACCGACCCGGTGCCCCTCTCCGGAGGCGGTCGGGCCCCTGGACATCGGCGGCGCATGCCGTGGACCAGGGACCAGCCCCACCACGTGCCCTCCCCCGACGCCCCCACCGAGACCGGGCTCCCGGTCGGCGGCTCCGGTGGCCTCGTATCCGCCGAAGACGTATCCGCCGAGGACGCCCGCTGGGTCCGACCTGCACTGGTCACCCTGCTGGTGGGCACGGGTGTGCTCTACCTGTGGGGCCTCGGCGCGTCGGGGTGGGCGAACGCGTTCTACTCGGCCGCGGTCCAGGCCGGCTCGGTGAGCTGGAAGGCGTTCTTCTACGGTTCCTCGGACGCCGCCAACTCAATCACGGTCGACAAGCCGCCGGCCTCCCTGTGGGTCATGGCGCTGTCCGTCCGGATCTTCGGCCTCAGCGCCTGGAGCATCCTCGTGCCCCAGGCGCTGATGGGTGTCGCCACCGTCGGCCTGCTTTACCAGACCGTGCGGCGGCAGTTCTCCGCCGGTGCGGGCCTGCTCGCCGGCGCGGTGCTGGCCCTGACCCCGGTCGCGGCCCTGATGTTCCGGTTCAACAACCCGGACGCCCTGCTCGTGCTGCTCCTGGTCGCCGCGGCCTACGCGACGTTGCGGGCGATCGAGCAGGCGAGCACCCGCTGGCTGGTGTTCGCCGGGGTCCTGGTCAGCTTCGCCTTCCTGACGAAGCTGCTGCAGGCACTGCTCGTCGTCCCCGTCTTCGCGCTGGTGTACCTGGTGACCGCGCCGACCTCGTTCTGGCGGCGCGTCCGGCAGNCCCTGGCCGCGGGGCTCGGACTGCTGATCCCCGCCGGCCTCTTCATCGCGATCGTGGAGCTCGTTCCGGCGTCCTCCCGCCCCTACATCGGGGGTTCACAGCACAACAGCCTGCTGGAGCTCACCCTCGGCTACAACGGACTCGGCCGACTTACCGGCAACGAGACCGGCAGCGTTGGCGGTGGCCGGGGCGGCCGGATGGGCGGCCTGCCGGAATCCATCGGGAACGGCGCGGCAGGCGCCGCTCCCGGCGGCGGCACGGTCATCTTCGGCCCCGGGGGTCCGGGCGGCCGCGGGGGCGGCATGTGGGGCCAGGCCGGTTGGACCCGCATGTTCGGCTCGGAAGTCGGCGGTCAGATCTCCTGGCTGCTCCCGACGGCACTGATCCTGCTCGTCGCCGGCCTGTGGATCACCCGGCGCGCCCCGCGGACGAACCGCGCCCGCGCCGCCTTCCTTCTCTGGGGCGGCTGGCTGCTCGTCACCGGCATCGTCTTCAGCCAGATGAAGGGCATCTTCCACGCCTACTACACGGTGGCGCTCGCCCCGGCGGTCGGTGCCCTGGTGGGGATGGGCTGCGCGCTGCTCTGGCGTCATCGCCGGCATCCCGCCGCCGCCGTGGTCTCGGCTGCCACGATGGCCGCCACCGCCGCCTGGTGCTACACCCTGTTGAACCGCACCCCCCAGTGGCATCCATGGATCCGGTACGCCGTGCTCGTCGCCGGGATCATCGCGGCGCTCGGGTTCCTCGCGGCCATCCGACTGCCGCGGCGGGCCGCGCTCGGTGTCGCCACCGTGGCGCTGGTCGCCGGGCTCCTCGGACCCGGCTCGTATGCCATCGCCACCGCGGCGACCCCGCACACCGGCTCGATCCCGGCGGCGGGTCCCGCCGGCGCCGGCTTCGGCGGGCCGGGNGGNGGCCGCTTCTTCCGCATGGGCCAGGGCGGCCTGCAGGCCGGCCGTCAGCGGGGCTTCCCGCCGCGGGGGATGGGCCGCGGGGCACAGGGCGGCCCACAGGGTGGTGGAATCTTCCCCGGCAGGGCCTTCCCCGGCGGTGGGCAGCAGATGCCCGGCGGCCAGGGCGGCATGCCCGGCCAGGCCGGTGGTGGTGCCGGGACCGGAACCACCACGCCGGGGAACGGGATCCTCGGCGGGCGGGAGAGCCGGGGCGGTGGCCCAGGCGGTCTACTCAGCGCCGTCACTCCCAGCAACACGATCGTGAAGCTGCTCAGGCAGAACGCGGACTCCTACACCTGGGTCGCCGCCGCGGTCGGTTCGAACAGCGCGGCCGGATACCAGCTCGCGACCCAGGACCCGGTCATGCCGGTCGGCGGGTTCAACGGGAGCGACCCCTCGCCCACCCTGGCGCAGTTCAAGCAGTACGTCGCCGAAGGAAAGATCCACTACTTCATCGGCGGCGGCGGCGGCTTCGGTCAGGCCAACGGCGGTAGCTCGTCCTCACGGGAGATCTCCAGCTGGGTGACGGAGAACTTCACCTCGAAGACGGTNGACGGCGTGACCCTCTACGACCTGACCGCACCGANGACCGGCGCCACCACCGGCTCCACGACGGGCACCGGCGTCACTGCCTGACGCTGCGGTGGCCTGACGCGGACGGGCGTCCAGCCCGTGGGCCACGGGTGAACGCGACGCCCACCAGGATGCCGCGATCGCCGTCGCGATCCTCCTGGTGGGCGTCACCGCGTTGGCGCGATGCCTCACCGACGCGATGCCTCACAGTTATGGTTCCAATCCGCTCCGCACCACAACCACAACCACCGAGACGGTCCTCAGCCCGGCCGGCGCTCACAGCAGGCGCACAGCATCGGCACACGAGCGGCACAGCTCCCGAACCGAGGGTGGAGAGCATGACGATGACACGGATGCCTTCCTCGACGACCGTGATCTCCGGGACGACCGAGACCTCCGGGACGACCGTGATCTCCGGGATGACCGTGATGACCGGGACCTTCGAGACGACCGGGAGCACCGGAGAGAGCATTCCCGTTCAACATCATCAGCCCGGGTGGCTCGGGCCGGACGGCGGCCGTCCGCGCCCGGTGCTGGACGTCGTCATCCCCGTGTACAACGAGGAGAACGACCTCGCCCCCTGCGTCCGACGGCTGTACGCCCACCTGACCGGGACGTTCCCGTACCCCTTTCAGATCACGATCGCCGACAACGCCAGCACCGACGGCACCCTGGCCATCGCCCAGGCGTTGGAGAAGGAGCTCCCCGAGGTCGCCGCGATCCACCTCGAGGCCAAGGGCCGCGGCCGGGCACTGCGGGCGGCCTGGGGCCTCTCGCCCGCACCGGTCCTCGCCTACATGGACGTCGACCTGTCGACCGACCTCGCCGCGCTGCTGCCCCTGGTGGCTCCGCTCATCAGCGGCCACTCGGATCTCGCTATCGGCACCCGGCTCTCCCCCGCCTCCCGGGTCGTGCGGGGACCGCGCCGGGAGGTGATCTCCCGCTGCTACAACCTGATCCTCCGCAGGACCCTGGCGGCCCGGTTCTCCGACGCGCAGTGCGGCTTCAAGGCGATCCGCGCCGACGCCGCGGCGGGCCTGCTACCCCTGGTGGAGGATAGCGGCTGGTTCTTCGACACCGAACTGCTCGTCCTGGCCGAACGGGCCGGGATGCGCATCCACGAGGTCCCGGTCGACTGGATCGATGATCCGGACAGCCGCGTCGACGTCCTCGCCACGGCCATCGCCGACCTGAAGGGTGTGGTCCGCCTCTTGCGGGCGTTCGGCAGCGGAAAGCTGCCGCTCGCCAAGCTGCACCAGGAGTTCGGCCGAGGTCCGCTCACCGCCGGCCACGCCGAGGAGGGCAAGGTCGTCGAGGTCCCGGGGGTACCGAAGGGACTCGCCGGTCAGCTCCTGCGATTCGCCGCGATCGGGGTCGCCAGCACGCTGTCCTATCTGGTGCTCTTCGTCCTGCTGCGGACAGTCACCGGGGCGCAGATCGCGAACCTGCTGTCGCTGCTTCTCACGGCGGTCGCGAACACCGCGGCGAACCGGCGGCTGACCTTCGGTCTCACCGGTCCGCGGCGCGCCGGTCGCCACCATCTGCAGGGCCTGGTGGTGTTCGCCGTCGGCCTCGGCCTGACCAGCGGTTCGCTCGCGCTCCTGCACGCGGCGAGCACGAACCCCGGCCGCGGCCTCGAACTCTCCGTGCTGGTGCTGGCGAACCTGGCCTCCACGGTCATCCGGTTCCTTCTGCTACGCGCCTGGGTTTTCCGCCCGGACCGGGAGGCGAGGAACGTGGCCGGGATGCCCCCGGCCACGACACCCCCGCGGAGGCGGGCCCCGACCGGCGAGATCAGGAACGCAGAGTAAGCAGCAGGTCGCCGACCTCGACGGAGTCGCCGCTGGAGCGGACGAGCTCCACGACGGTCCCGCCCACCGGGCTGGTCACCGCGGCCTCCATCTTCATCGCCTCCACCACCGCCAGCCGCTGGCCCTTCGTCACCGTGTCGCCCACCGCGACGCTGAACGTGACGATGCCCGGCAGCCCGGCGCCCACCTGGTTCGGATCGGCGGCGTCCGCCCGACGGGCCGCCGTGGTGGTGGCCGTGATGGACGCGTCCCGGACCCGCACCGGCCGGGGCTGGCCGTTGACCCGCAGGTACAGGGTGCGCATCGCGGAGTCGTCCGGTTCGGAGAGCGTCTCCAGCTCCACGATGATCTCTACCCCGGGCTCCAGGGTGACGGTGAGCGGAACGCCAGGCCGCAGCCCGTACAAAAAGCCGTCGGTCGGGACCACGGAGGAGTCCCCGTAGGCGTCCACCGCCCGCAGATAGTCCTTCCACGGGCCGGGGAAGAGCAGCCTGGACAGGGCCACCCGCCGGGCCCCCGGGAAGGAGAGCTCGTCGGCGTCCGCCGCGTCGAGGTCGACGGACGGCGGCGACGGACGGCGCCCGGCCAGCGCCCGTTCCCGGAACGGTTCGGCGAAGCCTGCCGGCGGCGTGCCGAGTTCACCCGCGAGATAGCCGAGCACGCTGGCCGGCAGGTCGAACTCCTCGGGATGCGCACGCAACCGGTCCACGTCGACGGATCCGCCGGCGATGAACAGAGCCAGGTCACCGACGACCTTGCTGGTCGGCGTCACCTTGATGGGCTTGCCGAGCAGCTCGTTGGCGATCGCGTAGCACTCGGTGACCTCGGCCCACCGGNCCCCCAGNCCCAGCGCGATCGCCTGCTGACGCAGGTTCGTCAGCTGGCNGCCGGGAATCTCGTGCCGGTACACGGCCCCGGTCGGGGCCCGCAGCCCCGCCTCGAACGGGGCGTAGAGGTCGCGCACAGCCTCCCAGTACGGCTCCATCGCGGACAGCGCGGACAGCGCGATGCCGGTCGCCCGGGGAGTGTGGTCGGTCGCCGCCACCAGCGCGGACATGTTGACCTGGCTGGTGCCGCCGGACATCGGCGCGGCGGCGGCGTCCACCGCGTCCACCCCGGCCGCGGACGCCGCGAGCNGGGTGGCGAGCTGGCCGCCCGCGGTGTCGTGGGTATGCAGGTGGACGGGCCGGTCGAAACGCTCCCGCAGGGCCGTCACCAGCGTGGCCGCCGCCGCCGGGCGCAGCAGTCCCGCCATGTCCTTCACGGCAAGCACATGCACACCCGTCTCGACGAGCTCTTCGGCGAGGCGCAGGTAGTAGTCGAGGGTGTAGATCCGCTCCGCCGGGTCGGAGAGGTCACCGGTGTAGCAGAGCGTCCCTTCGGCGATCGCCCCGGTACCGAGCACCGCCTCGATCGCCGGGCGCATCTGCTCGATGTCGTTCAGCGCATCGAAGATCCGGAAGATGTCGACGCCGGTCGCCGCGGCCTCGGCGACGAACGCCCGGACGACGTCGTCCGGGTAGGGGGTGTACCCGACCGCGTTGCGCCCCCGCAGCAGCATCTGCAGGCAGATGTTCGGCGCGGCCNGGCGCNGCGNGGCGAGCCGCTCCCACGGATCCTCCGCGAGAAAGCGCAGCGCGACATCGTAGGTCGCCCCGCCCCAGGCCTCCAGGCTCAGCAGGTTCGGCGTCAGCGCGGCGTACGACGGGGCGGCCGCCAGGATGTCGAAGCTGCGCAGCCTCGTGGCCAGCAGCGACTGGTGGGCGTCACGCAGGGTGGTGTCGGTGACGGCCAGCGCCTCCTGGGCGCGCAGCCACGCCGCCCAGCCCGCCGGCCCGAGCTCCGTCAGCAGCTGCCGGGATCCCGCCGGCGGCTGCGTGCCGCCGGACGCCGTGCCGCCGGACGCCGCCACCTGCGCGGGCGCGGGCGGCAGCAACTCCCGGGGGTCGGTCAGGGCGACCGCCGGGCGCGGGAATCCGTTCACCGTGCTCTCGGCGAGGCGAGCCAGCAGCCGGCTGGTCGGGTCCGCCCCCTTGCCGGGAGCGAGCAGCTCCGGCCGTTCATCGATGAACGACGTGCTCACCCCGCCGGCGAGGAAGCCGGGGTCAGCGAGGAGCCGCACCAGGAAGTCGATGTTCGTGCGCACCCCGCGGACCCGGAACTCGTTCAGCGCCCGCCGGGCGCGCCGCGCCGCCTTCTCCAGCGTGTTACCCCGGGTCGTCAGCTTCACCAGCAACGAGTCGAAGTACGGGCTGACTTCGGCCCCCGGGTACGTGGCGCCGTCGAGGCGCACCCCCGGACCGCCGGGTGACTGGTAGAAGCTGATCGTCCCGATGTCGGGCCGGAAGCCATCCGAGGGATCCTCGGTGGTGACCCGGCACTGGATGGCGGTGCTGCGCAGGACGATCTGCTCCTGGGTGAGGTTGAGGCCGGCCAGGCTCTCCCCATCAGCGATCCGCAGCTGCGCCGCGACCAGATCAACCCCGGTGACCTCCTCGGTGACCGTGTGCTCGACCTGGATCCGGGGATTCATCTCCATGAACGTGTACCGGTCGTCGGCGCCGAGAAGAAACTCGACCGTGCCCGCATTGACATAGCCGACATGCCGGGCGAACCGCACCGCGTCGGCGCAGATGCTCGCCCGGACCGCCTCGTCGAGCTGCGGCGCCGGGGCGATCTCCACGACCTTCTGGTGCCGGCGCTGCACCGAGCAGTCCCGCTCGTACAGATGGATGATGTTGCCGTAGGCGTCGGCCAGGATCTGGACCTCGATGTGGCGCGGCCGGTCCACCGCCTGCTCCAGGAAGATCGTGCCGTCCCCGAAGGCGGCGGCGGCCTCCCGGGACGCGCTCGCCACCGCGTCGGCGAGGTCGGCGGGGCGTTCCACCCGCCGCAGGCCGCGCCCCCCACCACCGGCGGAGGCCTTGACGAACAGCGGGAAGCCGACCTCCTCGGCGGCGGCGAGCGCCCCGGCGCCCTCCGGCAGCGGCACCGAGGCGCGCAGCACCGGCAGCCCGGCGGCCAGCGCGGCGTCCCGGGCGGCGACCTTGTCTCCGGTCAGCCGCAGGACCGCCGGGGGCGGTCCGACGAAGGTGACGCCGGCGGTGGCGCACGCATCGGCGAGCACCGCCGACTCCGACAGGAAGCCGTAGCCGGGGTGCAGCGCGTCGGCCTCCGCCTGCTTGGCCACGGTGAGCAGGGCATCGATGTCCAGGTATCCGCGCACCGGGTGCCCGGGGCCACCGATCTCGTAGGCCTCGGACGCCTTTGTCCGGTGCAGCGCGGAAACGTCTTCGGGCGTGTAGACCGCCACCNTGCGCAGGCCCAGTTCCTGAGCGGCTCGGAAAACACGGACGGCGATCTCGCTACGATTTGCAACCAGTACCTTACGCACACGCGCCTCCTCGGACGGGTGCGCATCATTGTGGGGTGTGCAGGCCCCTACGTGCCAAAGTAACGTCTCAAGGGCCACCTTCGACAGATGGGCATAACGTCGGGACCCATGACGGCCCGTATCGTAGTGTTCGGCGCGACCGGTTACACCGGCCGGCTGGTGACCGCGGAACTCGTGGCTGCCGGGCACCGACCTGTCCTCGCCGGCCGCACGGAGACCAGGGTCCGTGCCCTCGCCGCCGCCTACGACGGCCTGGAGACCACCGTGGCTGACGCGGCCGACGTGGTTGACGCGGCCGACGTGGTTGACGCGGCCGACGGCGCGTCGCTGGCCCGCCTGCTCGGGCTCGGCACCGGGGACGTGCTCGTCTCCACGGTGGGCCCGTTCCGCCGGTTCGGGCGACCGGTCGTGGCGGCGGCGGCCGCGGTCGGCGCGCACTACCTGGACTGTTCCGGGGAGGGCGCNTTCCTGCGGCACGTCTTCACCGAGGTCGGCCCGCGAGCGGCGGCGTCCGGGGCGGCGTTGATCCCCGGCGCCGGCTTCGACTTCGTCCCCGGCAACCTCGCCGGAGCACTGGCCCTGCAGGCGGCCGGCGGCGAAGCCCGCCGCCTCGACGTCGGCTACCTCGTCATGGGCGCTCTCGGGATGAGCAGCGGAACGCGGGCGACCCTGCTGGCCGCGCTGACCGAGCCCGTCATCGTGCTGCGCGGCGGCGTCCTGGTCGAGCGCCCGCTCGCCCGCGAGGTGCGGTCCTTCCGGTCGTCCGGCAAGGTCACCGGCGGGTCGGGCGGCAGGCGGGGNCACCCNGCGGNGNTGTG
>NZ_JPGU01000011.1:0-12719 GCF_000732115.1 Frankia sp. CeD | reverse complement strand
GNGNNNNGCCGTTCACCCTGCCCCGGCTCGCACCGGCGCTGACCGACGTCGCGACGTACATCGGCGGCGTCGACCGCGGCATCCGCGTGGGGCAGGCACTGTCGTTCCCCCTGTCCGGGCTGCGTCGTTTCCCGCCGAGCCGGGCGCTGCTGGCCGCCGCCGCCCGGTCCGCCCTGCGGACGACCGGCCGCGGACCGGACCGGGCGGCGCGGGCCCGCGCCGGGGCGCAGGTGTTCGCGCTCGCCCGGGACGCCGCCGGCCGGGAACTCGCCACCGTGCGGCTGGAAGGTCGCGACCCCTATGCCTTCACCGCTCGGATCATGGCATGGATGGCGGGACATCTCGCCGCGGGCACCGTCGCCCGCGCCGGCGCGCTTGGCCCGGTCGACGCCTTCGGCGTCGAGGACCTGGAGCGGGCCGCCGCCGCGGCCGGACTGCGCCGGGTGGGCTGATACCCGGTCAGCACCGCCGGCAGGTCAGTACCGCCAGCGGGTCGCCGCGACGACGGCGGCCGGGGCGGCCTCGGCGAACCGGTCAATCTCCGCGCGCCGGACGGCGGCGACCGTGTCGTGCAGCTCCCGTCCCAGGGCGCGGTGCAACACCTCGTCGACCTCGAAGGCGGCGACCGCCTCGCCCAGGCTGGTGGGCAGGCGCCGGATGCCGCGGCGGGCCCGTTCGGCGGGGTCGAGCGAGGCCGGGTCAACGTCCACCGGCTCCGGCAACGTGGCCGCCGCCGCTAGCCCCGCCTGCCCGGCGGCCAGCAGACCGGCCACCAGAAGGTAAGGATTCGCGGTGAGGTCGAAGGATTTCACCTCCAGGTTCGCCGCCTGGCCGACCGCGGCCGGCGGCCCGGGGATCATACGCAATGCGGCCTCCCGGTTCTCCCGACCCCAGCAGGCGTGGACACCCGCCCACGTCGATGGCACCAGTCGCAGGTAGGAGGCGACGCTCGGGGCGCCGAGAGCCATCAGCGCCGGCAGCCGGCCGAGGATCCCGGCGGCGAACGCCTCCCCGGCAGCGGTCAGTCCGAGCGGCCCGTTGCCACCCGCCATGAGGTTGATCCGGCCCGGGCGGGCGGAGCCCCCACCGGTTCGGGCCAGGCCACCTGGGTACGGGCCGTCCGGGTACGGGCCGCCGGAGTTCGCCCCGCCCGGGCCTCCGCCCGAGGCCGTGGGCCGGGGCGGGGCCGGCGGCCGGTCGGGATCGTCGCTCCACAGGCTCAGATGCACGTGGCCGCCGTTGCCCACGTTGTCGACGAGAACCTTGGGGGCGAACGAGACGCGCAGGCCATGGCGCCTGCTGACGCCGCGCACCGTCTCCTTGACCAGCACGCATGTGTCGGCGGCGCCGAGGGGATCCTGCGCGGCGACGGACACCTCGAACTGACCGGCCGCGTACTCGGGATGGATCTGCTCGACGACCAGCCCCTCCTCGGTGAGCGCGGTGACCACATCCCGCAGGTAGTCACCGAGTTCGGCCACCCTGATCATCCCGTACGCCGGCCCGGAAGCGGCCGGGGCGAACTCGTCGGAACCGGCCGGGGAAACGGCCCATTCGACCTCGAACGCCATCATCGCCGTCAGGCCGTGCTCGGCGAGCAGGGCCGTCTGGAGGCGGACGAGTTCCCGGCCGTCCTGCGGGTGCGGTCGGCCGTCCTGGTCGCGACGGTCGGCGGGGGCCCAGGCCCAGCCGGGCTGGGCGGCGAGGGGTGTCAGCCGCTCAAGGTCGGGATGCAGCCGCAGATCCCCGACGGGACCCCCGGCGTAGCGCCCTGTCGTGATCGAGTCATCGGCGCCGAACACGTCGAACACCGGCGACACGCCGACGCCCCACACCGCCGCCGCGTCGAGTCGGCCGATCGGCACCCCCTTCATCCGAGTGATGCCGCTGTTGTCGACGTAGGTCACCGCAACACAGACGACGCCGCGTACCTCCAGGTTCGTCGCCGCATGCCGGGCCNCCGAGGCGAGCCGATCACGCCTACGATCCTCTCCGGCGATGATCCGAGGGGCGAACTCGTCCAACGCAGGCTCGTTCATCCTCACCTTCCCCACGGGTCTCCCCTGTCCCCATGGTCGCGCGTACGCCTGCCGGACGCCGGGCGGGGCGCACGGCACGGCGGCGCCTCACTCTCCCGCGATGTTACGGAGAGCGACAAAATTCGGCCGGATCGAAGGAGAAGCCAGCTGTTCATAACAAGCGCTCCGAGCGTTGTCCACAGTTGCCGCCGACGCAAGAAGAGATGAAAACACGGCAACATCATCGACTTTCGGAACGACTGTCCCCAGGAAGCCAGGAGTAATCCACAAGTTATCCACAGGGCCGCCGTGGACTTGGGGATGACCGAGTGTGTCCAGTACGGTCAGGCATGACCCCACCTTCCAGGGGGGATCATCGATGGGTGGGCCGCCCGGTGGAACCGTTCGTAGATCACGAGCTCGTCGACCATCACTGCCATGGTCTGGTCGGCCGCGATCTGACTCGCCCGGAATTCGAAAGCATGATCACTGAGGCGGAACACCCCGGACCACCGGGGACGACGCTGTTCGACAGCCAGATCGGCTTCGCCCTGCGGCGCTGGTGCGCGCCGGTGCTCGACCTGCCGGCGCATGCCGCGCCGGAAGACTACCTCGAACGCCGGGCGGAGCTTGGCCACGCCGAGGTGCACCGGCGGCTGCTGCGTGCCTGCGGGATCACCACGTTCTGCGTTGACGCCGGATTCCAACCGGAGCCGCTGACCAGCGCCGCGGAGCTGGCCGAGCTCGCCGGCGGACGCGGCGTGGACGTGGTGCGGTTGGAGCGGGTCGCCGAGCAGGCCGCGGTCGACGTCATCACCGGGCAGATCGGCATGNCCCNCCTCGCCGACACCGTGCGGGCCCGGCTCGAGTCCACCCGCCCCACCATGGTCGCGGTGAAGTCGGTCGCGGCCTACCGCGGCGGCCTGGAGCTGCCCGCACAGCGACCGACCGACCGCGAGGTCGCCGCCGCCGCTCGCGGCTGGATCCACGAGATCCGCGCCGGCGCCCCGATCCGGCTGACCGACCCCACCCTGCATGCCTTCCTCATCTGGTGCGGGGTCGACGCGCGGCTCCCCATCCAGATCCACGTCGGATACGGGGACAGCGACATCGACCTGCGCCGGGGCAACCCACTGCTACTCACCGGCCTGCTGCGGGCGATAGCACCGACCGAGGTCAGTGTGCTGCTGCTGCATTGCTACCCGTTCCACCGGGAGGCTGGCTACCTGGCCCAGGTGTTCCCGAACATCTACCTTGACCTCGGGCTCGCCATCCACAACTGCGGCCGCGGCTCGGCCGGCCTGCTCGCGCAGGCACTCGAACTCGCCCCGTTCGGCAAGTTCCTCTTCTCCACCGACGCCTTCGCGCTCGGCGAGCTGTACCTGCTCGGGGCCGTCCTGTTCCGGCGTGGGCTGTCGGCGTTCCTCGCGGCGGGCGTCGCCGACGACGCCTGGACCGCGGCGGACGCCAAGCGGGNCGCCCGGCTCATCTGCGCGGACAACGCCCGCCGCGTCTACAACCTGTACAACCCGCCCTGACCAGCACGGGCGGCTAGGCGGTCAGCCTGCGGCGGCCGGCGGGCAGAGGCAGAACGGGTGACCGACCGGGTCGAGAAGCACCCGCCACCGGTCCCCGCCCGGCTGGAACTCGGCCTGCCTCGCCCCGAGGCCTTCCGCCAGGGCGATGGCGGCCGTCAGGCCGGCGACCCGGAAATCCAGGTGGAACTGCTGCGGGGCGTCCTGGTCCGGCCAGCGCGGCGGCTGGTAGCCCGCCACCCGCTGGAAACCGATCATGATCTCGGTCCCCGGTGGGGTGAGGTATGCCCAGGCCCCCTCGTCGTCGGCGCCGGCGACGCCCCAGCCGGTCAACGTGCCGTAGAAGGTCGCGAGCTCCTTCGCGTCCGGACAGTCGAGCATCAGTCCGGCCCAGGTCACCGCCGCGTCACTCGCGAAGCCAGCACTTGCGGACCCAGCCGCCGCACCGGTAGCGGCCGTGTCCCCGGTCCTGTCCACNCCCGTCTCCCGAGCCGGGTCCGTTCCCGCCATGGCGATCTCCTTCGCGTTCCGGTGTCGATGCGTCGGATCCCATCCTCGAAGCCATACCTGACTTCTCCTGGCAGGTATGGCCCGGGGAGAATCGGGCATGCGTGCCAGCCGGCTCCTCTCCGTCCTGCTGCTGTTGCAGACCCGTGGGCGGCTCACGGCGCGTGAGATCGCCGACGAGCTCGAGGTCTCCGTGCGGACGGTCTACCGGGATCTGGAGTCCCTCGCCGAGGCCGGGGTTCCGGTGCTGGCAGACCGCGGTGCCACCGGCGGGTACCGGCTGCTCGACGGCTTCCGCACCCGGCTGACCGGGTTGACCTCCGGCGAGGCCGACTCCCTGTTCCTCGCCGGCATGCCGGCGGCCGCCGGCGAGCTGGGGCTCGGCACGATGCTCGCGGCGGCGGAACTGAAGCTGATGGCGGCGCTGCCCGAGCAGCTGCGCGAACGGGCCGGCCGGGTGCGGGAGCGCTTCCATCTCGACGCGCCCGGCTGGTTCCGGGCCACCGAGGACACGCCGCTGCTGACCGAGGTGGCAGCGGCGGTGTGGGAGCAGCGCCGCGTCCGGGTCACCTACCGGCGTTGGCGGGCCCCCCGCGAGATCATCCGCCACCTCGAACCGCTCGGCGTGGTCCTCAAAGGCGGCACCTGGTACCTGGTCGCCAACGTCGCACACGGCACCCAGGGCGTAGGCCTGGCCGAGGACGCTGGCAGCACCCGAGACCCTGACGGCACCCGAGCCGCAGGCGCCACCGAGAGTGCGGACGGCAGCGGAGGCACGGAACCGNCGGGCGGGCCGGCCACTCTGCCCCGGGNGTACCGGGTCGCGAAGATCCTCAGCCTTGAGACGACCACCGAGACGTTCGAACGGCCGCATAGCTTCGACCTCGGCGCCTACTGGGCCGGCTGGACGGCCCGCTACGAATCCGAGGTCTACCGGACGCGGGCGACCGTGCGGCTTTCCCCGACCGGCGTGACGATGGCCCCCTTCCGGCTACCCCCGGCGGTCGCCCGCGCCGTCCGGGAGACGGCGAGCGCACCGGAGGAGGACGGCTGGGTACGCGCGGTCGTGCCGATCGAGTCCGTCCGGCACGCCGAGCGCGAGCTGCTCGTACTCGGCCCGGATCTGGAGGTGCTCCACCCCCCGGAGCTACGCGAGGCGGTGACGCGCGCCGTGGGCGCGCTCGCCGCGCTATACGGCGCACCGGCGCCGGGCAACGACGGAAGTCGCAGGCCCGTCGCCGGGAACCACAACCTGCCGGCACCCTGACTGTACGCTCTGTACGCGACAGCATGCCCTCCAGATAGGCGCGGGCCTGCTCCCTGGCCGTATCAGTGCTGAAGACCGATTCGCCGGAAAGAGACCACATAGAGATCACTACGACTGTAGTACTACGGCACACGAAGATGATGTCCGTTACCGGCTCCACGATGCCGCCTCCGGCACCGGCACCGGCAGCAGGAACCGGAAGACCGTGCCGGCGCCGACGGCACTGGACACCTCGACCCGGCCGCCGTGGGCGGCGGCGGTCGCCGCGACGATGGACAGCCCCAATCCGTTGCCACCATGCCCCCGGGCCCGGCTGTCCGCGGCCCGGTAGAAGCGGTCGAACACGTGCTCGGCGACCTCCGGTGGCATGCCCGGCCCGTGGTCGATGACGTGAAGCTCCGCGCCCCCGGGGGTCCCGGGGCCGGCGGGGCCGGTCGGCGCGGCGTCCGCTGGCAGCGCCTGCAGCCGCACCTCGATCGGCGTCTCGGGCGGGGTGTGGACGCGGGCGTTGGTCAGGAGGTTGCCGGCGAGCTGGCGCAGCGCGTTCTCGTCGCCGAGGACGACGCAGCTCGCCGGGAGCTCGGCGCTCACCGGGCGCTCGGGGGCCGCGACCCGCAGGTCGGCGACGGCGTCGCGGACGAGCCCGGCGAGGTCGATCCCGGCCCGCCGCATCGGTCGCTGCTCGTCGAGGTGGGCCAGGTACAGCAGGTCGTCGACAAGGGTGCTCATTCGGGCGGCCTCCTCCTGGACCCGGCGTAGCGCGTCATCCGCGTCGACCGCCGTCACCATTCCGCCGCGCAGCAGATCGGCGTAGCCGCGGATCGAGGTCAACGGCGTCCGCAGCTCGTGGGAGGCGTCGGCGGCGAAGCGGCGGAGCTGCTCCTGGGATGTGACCCGGGCGGCGAACGCGGCCTGGATCTGGCCGAGCATCGTGTTGAGGGCCGTGGCGAGCTGACCGGTCTCCGAACGGGCCGACCCCGCCGGCACCCGCCGGTCGAGATCCCCCCCGGCGATCGCCGACGCGGTGGAGATCATCTGACGCAGTGGGCGCAGGCCACGGGTCAGCCACACCCAGGCGAGCACGGCGATCGCGGCAAGCACCGTGAGANCCACCGCAACTTCGATCATCACCAGTCGGTGGACCNTCTCCGTGACCGGCTTCAGCGGCAGCGCGACGAGGACCCGCGGCCCGCGCGGACTGTCCCGGACGACCGCTCGGTACCGCTCCCGGTCGGCGATGACGGTGAACGGTGTGGCACCCCGGTCCCCGGCGGCGTCCAGCAGGGGCGTGGCCGGCGGCGTGGGAGTCACCGAACCCGCGATGCGCAGCACCGTCCCGTCCGTCCGCCGGATCTCCACCAGGTAGTCGGTCGGCGCCACGGCCCGCTCCACCCCGGCCCGGCCCAGCGCCTCCCACCGGGACAGATAGACAGCGGCCGGCAGGCCGCCCAGCACCCGCGCGCGGGTGAGCTGCTGGTCGATCCGGTCGTCCAGGTAGGCACGCAGCGCGAACACGCTCGCCCCACCCACGATGACCAGTCCCAGTGCGGTCAGCGCGATCAGGCCGGACATCAGCTTCAGGCGGAGCGTCACCGGTTGGACCCCGCCACCGGAAGGCGCAGCACGTAGCCAAAACCGCGCTGGGTGTGGATGAGGGACGGGCCGTGCCGGCCGAGCTTGCGCCGCAGGTAGCTGACGTACTGGTCCACGATGGTCGACTCGCCCCCGTAGTCGTAGCTCCACACCGCGTCGAGGATCTGGGTCCTGGACAGCACCCGGTTAGGGTTGGTCAGGAAGTACCGCAGCAGGGAGAACTCCGTCGGCGACAGGTCGATCGGCTCCCCGGCGCGGCGGACGAGATGGGCGTCCGGGTCAAGTTCCACGTCGGCGAACCGCAGCGGGGACGGCGGCGCGGGTGCCGGTTCGGCCGGCGGAGGTGACGTCCGGCGCAGCACGGCCCGGACCCGGGCGAGGAGCTCGTCGACGGCAAACGGCTTGGTGACGTAGTCGTCGCCGCCGTAGGTGAGGCCGGCGATCTTGTCCCGGTGAGCGTTGCGCGCGCTCAGGTAGACGACGGGTACCGGGTGCCCGTCCGCGCGCAACCTCCGGCAGATCTCGAAGCCGTCGATGTCGGGCAGCATCACATCAAGGATCATCAGATCCGGCCGGGCCGCGACGGCCAACTCAAGCGCCGCCCGACCGGTGGTCGCGGTCAGGACGTCGAAACCATGGAAACGTAACGCCATCCGCAGCAGATCGACGATGTTCGGCTCATCGTCGACGACCAGCACACGCGGGGCAGTGGACATGTCCGGCTCCCTGGACGCGACCTCGATGCGGCGGGNGGNCGGCGATGCGAACGGCGATGCCGGCATCGTCCGCATCGAGTTCATCCGAGCATCATGAGAGTTCGGTGTGAGCCGGATGCCGACCGGACGCGCCGGGACTGTCCGCCCGGGCCTCCTCGCCGGGCCTGGCGAGGAGGCCCGGTCCCGCAGCGGGACTGCCTCGGCGGAACAGTTCCACGCTCGGTAATCCACACCCGCGGGACATGGTTAACACATGATCCCTCTGGAACAGTTCCCCAATGAAATCACTCACGGACATCGACCTGATACGCGATCTGGAGCCCGTCGCCGAGGCCAACCTGAACCGGCATCTCGGCGTCGCTGCCGAATGGATGCCGCACGAGTACGTACCCTGGGGCGAGGGCCGCGACTTCGACAGCCTCCCCTGGGAGCCCGGGCAGTCGAAGCTTTCGCAGATCGCGCAGATCGCGT
Organism: Frankia sp. CeD; assembly: GCF_000732115.1. NCBI lineage: Bacteria > Bacillati > Actinomycetota > Actinomycetes > Frankiales > Frankiaceae > Frankia > Frankia sp. CeD. The sequence goes on along the minus strand of NZ_JPGU01000011.1, from coordinate 4,612 downwards.
TCGAGGTCAACCTGCTGACCGAGGACAACCTGCCCAGCTACCACCGAGAGATCGCGGACGCGTTCGGCCAGGACGGCGCCTGGGGAAGCTGGGTGCACCGGTGGACCGCCGAAGAGGGGCGCCACTCCATAGCAATGCGCGACTACCTCCTGGTCACCCGGGCGGTGGACCCGATCGCCCTCGAACGCAACCGCATGTACCAGATGGGCAAGGGCTACGACAGCCGGAACAAGTCCCCGCTGGAGGCAACGGTGTACGTCTCCTTCCAGGAACTGGCGACCCGGGTGAGCCACCGCAACACCGGCCGTTTCTGCGGGGAACCGATCGCCGAGAAGCTNCTCACGCGGGTGGCGACGGACGAGAACCTGCACATGATCTTCTATCGGAACGTGATCGCGGGGGCGCTGGAGCTCGACCCCTCGCGTACTGTGGTGGCCATCCGCGACGNGCTCGTCAACTTCCAGATGCCCGGCACCGGCATCCGTGACTTCGGCCGCAAGGCGATCCAGATCGCCCGGGCCGGCATCTACAACCNGCGCATCCACCACGACGACGTGGTGTTGCCGGTCCTGCGTCACTGGCGGTTNTTNGACCTGGAGGGCCTGAATGGCGAGGCTGAGAAGGCCCGCGAGGAGGTCTCCGCCTTCGTCACCGGGCTCGACGCCCTCGCGACGCAGCAGGAAGCGAAGCTGGCGCGGACCACGGAACGTGCCACCCGGCGAGCCAAGGCGCTGGCCTCGGCCTAACGCATAACCTGCATAACCTGCATAACCCGGAAAACCCGGAAAACCCGGGATGGTCTCACTGTCCGTAGCGTCCCTACCGGGTGGCGAGGTGTTCGCAGATCGTGTCGACACCAGTCTCCCGGTCCACCACCAGCCACGGGGAGACCCAACTCCGGGCCGCCAGCTCCTCGTACATCCGCGCGCACCGCTCCTGCAGCCCGTCGTCGGATTCGAAGGTGTCCAGCGCCCGCCCCCGGTCGGCCCCGGCGCGGGCGAGCGTACCCGCCCGCGCCGTCCCCACCGGGATCCGCAGCAGGACCTGGAGATCGGGCACCGGCAGCGCGAGCGCGCCGAGTTCCAGCTCGGCGATCCAGGCGGGAAAGCTCTCCCGCTCGGTGGCCGGCAGCCGCGCCGCGCCGTACGCCGCGTTCGACGCCACGTAACGATCGATGATCATCAGATCGTGCGTACGGACGAGAGCGTCGAGTTCGGGACGGGAGTTGGCCCGGTCGAGCGCGAACATCATCGCGCTCGCCCGGGGGGAGGCCGCGAGCGGCGCAAGCCGCGGATCGCCGGCCAGCAGGCCACGCACCGCCGGGCCGAGGGGCTCGGTCGCATAGCGGGGATAGGCGAGCGTCGCGACGCTGCGGCCGGCGGCGGTGAGGCGGGCGACCAGCCGCCCGGTCAGCGTGTTCTTGCCCGCGCCGTCAACGCCTTCGATCGCGAGGATCATCCTCCTGGCACCTCCCCGCCACCGGCCGTCGTGAGCCCTCGGGCCGCGACGGCCACCCTCAGGCCGCAGCGTAACCGTAACAAGGAGACAATCCGTAACAAGGGCATCGCAAGGACACGTCGAAACCGGTCGACCACCGGCCGGGCGCTTCCTCCTCCCGGCTGCGTCCCGGCTCCCGGCTGCGTCCCGGCCCGTACGCCGGATACGTCCAGTGGCGGATGTCGGCACGACGGCGGCTCGCTACCGTCGGAGAGATGGTAGAGGCCAGGCGCGGCATCTTCCCGGTGATCGGTGACCTCCTGTTCACCGCGTTCACCGCGGCGGCGTTGCTCCGCGGTTCCGGGGAGGTTGGTGCCGACCAGGTGCCCCCCTCCCGGCCGTTGGATGCCTTCGCCTACGTGCTGCTCGCCCTGCTGGCCGCCGCCATCCCCCTGCGCCGCCGGGCTCCGTTGGCCATGCTGATGGCCACGAGCCTGCTCCTCGGCGGCTACCTCGGCACCGGCTACCCGCACGGCCCCGCCTTCTTTCCCGTGATCGTGTCCGGGCTCGCGGTCGGGCTGCGCCACGACCAGCGGACGACGAGCCGAGCCGTGGGGGTCTGCGTTCTGCTGATCTTCCTCGGCTCGGTCGTCGCGCTACTGCGGGGATATGCCGACGGCGGCTGGAAGTTCGGCATCACGATGATCGGGACGGTCGCGTCCTGCACCGTCCCCGCCTTCGTGGGCGCCCTGATCAGACTCAACCGCATCGCCTCTGCGCAGGCCAAGGAGGAGGCGACCCGCCGCCGGATCGAACAGGAACGGCTGCGGATGGCTCGCGAGGTCCACGACGTCGTGGGCCACAGCCGGTCCATTATCTCCCTACAGGCCGCGGTGGCGCTGCATGTGCTGGACCGGCGTCCCGAGCAGGCCCAGGTGGCCCTGGAGGCCATCCGCCGGACGAGCGTCGACGCGCTGGACGAGCTGCGGGCCACCCTGGCGCTCACCCGGGCCGGCCGGCGGGCGGACCCGGCGGCGGCCGCGGACTCCGTCACCGCCGCCGCCAGCGCCGCCGCCACCACCAGCGCCGCCGCCGCGTCCTCGACGGATACCCGGGAGGGGGGACCGGCAGGGCCCGCGAGGCGCCTGACGAGCCGCCCAGGACCCCGTTGACGGGACTCGGCCGACTCCCGAGCCTGCTGCGCGAGGTCCGGCTCTGCGGGGTGCCCGTCGAGCTCGTCACGCAGGGAGACTCCCAGGATCTCACGGGCCTGCCGGCGGACCTCGATCTGGCGGCCTACCGCATCATTCAGGAGTCGCTGACCAACGTGCTCCGGCACGGGGAGCCGAACGGAGTACGGGTGCGCGTCACCATGGGGATCATCGACGGCCGGCTCGTCGTCGACGTCACCGACCAGCCGGGCACGGCCGCGGAGCTCGGCGGAAGCCTCACCGCCGGACCGGTCCGGGCCGGCGGTTGGCAGGTCCGGGCCGAGCTTCCGGTGCATACCGGCGGCGGCCGGACGTTCCCCAGCTGGGTGACCCGCTCGTGATCCGGGTGGCGGTGGCCGACGACCAGCCGCTGGTGCGGCTCGGGCTGCGGGTACTCATCGAGACCGAGGACGATCTGGAGCTCGTCGGCGAGGCCGAGGACGGTCGGGCCGCGGTCGAACTCGTCCGCGCCACCCGACCCGACGTCGTGCTGCTCGACATCCGCATGCCGGTCCTCGACGGGCTGGCGGCGCTGCGGACGATCGTCGAGGATCCCGACCTGGCCGCTACCCGGGTCGTCATGGTCACCACCTTTGAGCTGGACGAATACGTCTTCGAGGCGTTGCGGGGCGGCGCCTCGGGCTTCGTGCTCAAGGACACCGAGGCCGCCGACCTGCTGCGAGCGATCCGGGTCGTCGCCGCGGGCGAGTCTCTGCTCTCCCCGACGGTGACCCGACTCGTCATCGAGACCTTCGCCCGCCGGCCAGCCGCCGTCGCCGCCCCGGACCTGCGCGGGCTGACCGTGCGGGAACGCGAGGTGATGAGCCTCGTCGGCCACGGGCTGTCCAACGACGAGATCGCCGCCCGACTGGTGATCAGTCCGGCGACGGCCCGCACCCACGTGAGCCGGGTGATGGTGAAACTGGCGGCGCGGGACCGGGCCCAGCTCGCCGTCCTGGCCCACCAGGCCGGCCTCGTCTGAGCCGGCTGGGCGTACCCGGTGCTGCGTCACATTGCGTACGACGATGCCGCCGCTGGACGGACGACGTGAGGGGGCGGCCACACCAGTCTGATTCCCATGATGACAACCACTGGCGGGCCCGGTTCGCCATCACCCGGCGCCACCCNGNCNNGCACCNCCCGGCCGGTACCTGAGACAGACCGGCCGGCCGCCGTCGACGTCCAGGGTCTGACCAAGCGTTACGGGCGCCGGACCGTCGTCACCGGTCTCGACCTCACGATTCCCGAGGGGGTCGTCGCCGGATTCGTCGGGCCCAACGGGGCCGGCAAGCCCGCAACTGAAGTAGCTGATTGCTCTATTTGATCTACCGCCGGGCGGTCCCCTACGCGCGGAGCACCGGGAGTCAGCCTCCAGTGGATCTAGCCCGTCAGCATGACGGGAGCCGGGGGCCATGTGTCGTGTCTCTCGNGCGGCTCCGAAAGTCGTCATGGGGTCTGGCCGATTTCGGGCCTCAGAAAGTCAATCCCGGGCCTACGAACTTGCGGGACGTCCTGAGCAGTCGGTGGGAATTCTTGCGGGCCTCTGCTACGCTCCGCATCGGAGGTGACGGCACAGGGTGACCCGCAAAGTCTGTTTGTGCAGGTAGACGGTGTGAGACGGGGTGCGGGGGGCTGGGGCCGGTGGTGGTGTGAGGATCCGGGCCCGGCTGCTGTTTCGTCGCTGTGAGTAGCGCGTGTGAGGGTGGGTTCCGGCGCCGGCGGAAACGCCACCGATGACGTTCTGTGACAGCCGGTGGGGTGGGTGGGGNGGTGGGGCCGTGGGGTCCGGGGGAACAACGGCGGGCCACCACGGTGAGGGTGGCTGCGGTGAGGCAACGGGGTCCCGGTAGGACGGGGATTGCCTAGATCACCAGCCGTAGGGAGCCCCGTTGCCGGTCCAGTCTCGCATGCCCGTCACTCCCACCGATCTCGGACAGGCCGGGTCGGGGCAGCTGGTCCGGATG
>NZ_JPGU01000010.1:6069-130921 GCF_000732115.1 Frankia sp. CeD | reverse complement strand
CTTGGAGGCACGCCTTCCGTTCCTGGGAGAGTTCCACGCCCGGCTGGTCCATACCGCGTGGCGTCTCGGTCCGCACCCGGAGTTTCAGGATCTACGGCTGCGCCAATGGGCGCACCAACTCGGCTTCAACGGCCATTGGCTCACCAAATCACGCGGCTACTCCACCACCTTCGCGGCACGCCGGACGGCCCGGCGTACCTGGCGGCGCACCCACGTGAACGGCGAGGAACGCCCGGCCCTCGACGCCTTCGGCCGACCCGACGACACCGACGAAACCGTGATCATCCCCACCTGGCGGTACCNCTCCTCCGGCTACACCAACAACGGCGACCGATGGCTCGCATCCATGGCCGCAGACCAAGCCCGGTCGCGACGCGAGGAAGCACATTCGGCCCGGAAAGCCGCCTGAATGAGGAAAGGTGTGGGTTGATGGATCGGCTCTTGTCGATCGTTGAGGCTTCCGAAGTGTTGGGGACGGGTGAGCGGTTCGTCCGGCGGCTTGTGGCTGAACGGCGTATTCCGTATCACCATGTAGGGAAGTATGTCCGGTTTCGGCTCTCGGATGTGGAGGCGTTCGTGAGTGCGGGACGGGTGGAGGCGCTTCGGTGAGTGGAAAGAGGGTCTTCGGGAGTATCCGGCGGCTGCCGTCCGGCCGGTATCAGGCGCGGTATCCGGGCGCGGATGGTCTCTCGCGTGCGGCTCCGCACACGTTCGCGACCAAGGCGGATGCTGACGAGTACCTTGCCGGCGTTCGGTCGGATATGGCTCGGGGGNCTTGGATTGATCCGGAGCATTCGCGGGTGACGCTTGGGAAGTACGCGGATCGGTGGCTGGATGAACGGGTGGACCTTCGTCCGCGTACGCGAGAGCTCTACCGCGGGCTGCTCGATCGTCACATCGGGCAGCATCTCGGGGCGGTTGCGTTGTCGGCGCTGACTCCTGCCCGGGTCCGTACTTGGCATGCGGAGTTGGTCACCGTGTACGGCGTGGGCCGGTCGACGGTTGCGAAGTCCTACCGGCTCCTGCGGGCGGTCCTCGCGACAGCGGTTATCGACGGGCTGATTGCCCGGAATCCGTGCCAAATTCGAGGTGGGGGAGTGGAGCGGCCTGCCGAGCGTCCGACCGCGAGTGTGGTTCAGGTCTATGCGCTGGCGAACGCTGTTCGGCCACGCTTCCGGGCCTTCGTCCTGCTTGCCGCGTTCAGCGGCTGCCGCTGGGGTGAGCTGGTGGCTCTGACTCGTCGTCACCTCGACGTCGAAGAGGGACGGGTTCAGATCGTCTCGACGTGGGTGGAACCGGTGAAGGGGCGGCCGTTCCTGGGCCCGCCGAAGAGCGATGCCGGACGACGGACGGTCGTGTTGCCTCAGGTGGTTCTGCCGGATCTGCAACGACATCTGGACGTCTTCAGTGGGGACGGCCGGGATGGTCTCGTCTTCCCGGGGAGTAAGGGTGCGGTGATCAGTCGGCGGAACTTCAACAAGGCGGCAGGCTGGGCGGCGGCCACGAAGTCCGTGGGGCTCGACGGGTTCCACTTCCACGATCTTCGGCACACGGGGAACACGCTGGCAGCGTCGACGGGGGCGAGTCTCCGCGAGTTGATGGCCCGGGCGGGACAGTCGTCCCCTCGTGCTGCGCTGATCTACCAGCACGCAACGGAGACGCGATCGGAGGTGGTTGCCCGTGCCATGGCGCTTCTGATCATGGAAGCTCTCGATGGTCGGGAGCGGGGTGGTTCTTCGTGATCTGGCATGGATCTGGCACGTCCGGCGGCCGTGGTCTGGTGGGTGGCCGTCGGACTGCCTGGTGCTGCGGTGGAGCGGGTGACCGGGATCGAACCGGCATGGCCAGCTTGGAAGGCTGGGGCTCTGCCATTGAGCTACACCCGCGAGGTGATCGATGCGAGCTTACCCCGTAGAATGAGCAGGCGACGCCTCGGGGCGTAGCGTAGTGGCTAGCGCGCCTGCTTTGGGTGCAGGAGATCGGGAGTTCGAGTCNCCCCGCCCCGACCGATACCCTCGGCGTGTCACCCCCTGTCCAACGTCGTACCAGGAGACCGCCGCGCCGTGAAGGCCACCAAGGAGACCCTCAGCCCGACCCGGGTCAAGCTCACTGTCGAGGTGCCCTTCGACGAGCTCAAGCCCTCGCTCGAGGCCACATATCGCAAGCTTGCCCGCCAGGTCCGGGTCTCGGGCTTCCGGCCGGGCAAGGTCCCGCCGCGCATCCTGGACCAGCGGCTAGGCCGGGGTGTCATCCTGGACGAGGCCGTCCAGGAGGCGCTGCCGCAGCTCTACTCCGAGGCCGTGCAGGCCGAGGAGGTCGATGTGCTGTCCCGGCCCGAGGTGGACATCACCGAGTTCGCCGACGGCGGCCAGCTCGTCTTCACCGCCGAGGTGGATGTCCGGCCCGAGGTGACTCTGCCGGAGTTCTCGGAGCTTGAGATCACCGTTGACGCCGTCGAGGTCACCGACGAGCAGGTCGAGGAGCAGCTCGGCGCGCTGCGTGATCGTTTCGCGGTGCTCACGCCGGTGGAGCGGGCCGTGCAGGCGGGTGACTACGTCTCGCTCGACCTGTCCGCCGAGGCGGACGGCACGCCGATCGATGGTGCCGAGGCGACCGGGCTGTCCTACGAGGTCGGTAGCGGCAACCTGGTCGAGGGTCTCGACGACGCGATCATCGGCGCCACGGACGGCGAGACCCGCACCTTCACCACGGAGCTGCTCTCCGGTGAGCAAGCCGGTCAGCCCGCCCAGGTGACGGCGACGGTCCGCGGGGTCAAGGAGAAGGAGCTCCCGGCCCTGGACGACGACTTCGCGACCACCGCCAGCGAGTTCGACACCCTCGACGAGCTGCGCGCGGACATCCGGACGCGCCTGGAGCAGTCGCGCCGCACCGAACAGGTCGGCCAGGCCCGGGAGAAGTTGCTGGAAAGCCTCCTGGAGCGGGTGGAGGTGCCGGTGCCCGGCTCGCTGCTCGCCGGCGAGATCGAGGCCCGTGAGCACCGCCTCTCCCGCGAGCTGGAGTACATCGGCACGGACCGCCCGTCCTACCTGGAGACCCTCGGCCAGACCGAGGAGGAGTTCGACGCGGAGGTCCGCGAGTCCGCCGGCAAGGCGATCCGCTCCCAGTTCATCCTGGACGCGGTGATCGATGCCGAGTCGATCGGGATCGACCAGGGCGAGCTGATGGAGCAGCTCATCCTGCGCGCTCAGCGCTCCGGGGTGCAGCCGGACGTCTACGCTCAGCAGCTTGCGCAGGGCGAGGGTCTCACGGCCCTGATGGCCGACGTCCTGCGGACCAAGGCGCTCTTCCTGTTGCTGGAGAACGCCAAGGTCGTCGACGGTGCGGGGACCCCCGTCGAGCTCGCTTTGCCAGCCCGTTCGCAGCCGGACACCGATGCCGACGCCGATCATGACCGCGATGTCACCGTCGCGGCGGAGGCCGTCGCCCCCGGGGACGGGGACGCCACGGTCGAGCCGGTCGAGCCGGTCGAGGCGGAGACCGACGGCAACGGCTGATCAGCGCCTCGCCGCTGGCGCGGTCGCGTTCCTCCCGAAGCAACCATCGGGTCATAACAGGCGAACCGTGGGGGTTGGTCACCGTTCCCACCTGGAACCGTGGCCGGCCCCGCTGTTCGTCTCATCATCGCCGCCTTCCGTGACCGGACGGCGCCGCGCCGAACCAGCCCGCACCCGGCTGGCCATGAGCGCCCACCGGCCCCGGGCTGGCCCGTCCTCACGCCCAGCGCGAACATCGGGCGGGAAGGGCGGGAACTGGGGCGTGTCACAGATAGTGTCGAGCCGGTCAATCAGCCGTCCCATGTGAGGAAGTCGAGGAGCTGACCGTGAGTAACATCGCAGCCCCGCGCCTGCCGGTTCCGGGTCCGGACCTTCGTGCACCCGGTCAGGGTGGACCCGCGTTCGACGACCAGGTGTTCAACCGTCTGTTGGCCAACCGCATCGTCTTCCTCGGCTCGGTCGTCGAGGACTCGATCGCCAACGCGATCTGCGCGCAACTCCTGCTGCTCAACGCGGAGGATCCGACCCGCGACATTTTCCTCTATATCAACTCGCCGGGTGGGTCGGTGAGCGCCGGTATGGCGATCTACGACACCATGCAGTTCGTCGAGAATGATGTCGCGACCGTCTCGCTCGGTCTCGCCGCGTCGATGGGGCAGTTCCTGCTCTGCGCCGGTGCGTCGGGCAAGCGCTACTCCCTGCCGCACGCGCGGATCATGATGCACCAGCCGTCCGGTGGTATCGGGGGCACCGCCTCCGACATCGCCATCCAGGCGGAGCAGATGCTGTACACCAAGCGGATGATGCAGGAGCGCATCGCCTTCCACACCGGTCAGCCGATCGAGCAGATCGAGCGCGACTCCGACCGGGACCGGTGGTTCACAGCCGAGGAGGCCAAGGACTACGGCTTCGTCGACCACGTCGTCCAGCAGGCCCGCCAGGTTCCCAGCGAAGGCCCGGTGAGCTGAGCGGAGCCCCCGCTCACCGGATCGAACCGTCGNCATCCGTCCCGGAGGCAGCCACCATGTTCCACGACACGCTGTACCAGCAGATGCGGCACGAGCAGGCCCGCCAGGCAGCCGCCCAGCCGCAGGGCCGCTACGTCCTGCCGAACATCATCGAGAAGACCTCCCGCGGCGAGTACGGCATGGATCCGTATTCGAAGCTGCTCAAGGAGCGGATCGTCTTTCTCGGTGTGCAGATCGATGATGTGTCGGCGAACGACGTGATGGCGCAGCTGCTGTTCCTGGAGTCCGAGGATCCCGACCGGGACATCTCGATCTACATCAACTCGCCGGGTGGGTCGTTCACGTCGTTGACGGCGATCTACGACACGATGCAGTTCGTGCGGCCGGACATCTCGACGATCTGCATGGGTCAGGCGGCGTCGGCGGCGGCGGTGCTGCTGGCGGCGGGCACGCCGGGGAAGCGGTTCGCGCTGGAGAACAGCCGGATCCTCATCCACCAGCCGTCGGCGCAGGGCGAGGGCCAGTCGAGCGACATCGAGATCCAGGCGCGGGAGATCCTGCGNATTCGAAGCTGCTCAAGGAGCGGATCGTCTTTCTCGGTGTGCAGATCGATGATGTGTCGGCGAACGACGTGATGGCGCAGCTGCTGTTCCTGGAGTCCGAGGATCCCGACCGGGACATCTCGATCTACATCAACTCGCCGGGTGGGTCGTTCACGTCGTTGACGGCGATCTACGACACGATGCAGTTCGTGCGGCCGGACATCTCGACGATCTGCATGGGTCAGGCGGCGTCGGCGGCGGCGGTGCTGCTGGCGGCGGGCACGCCGGGGAAGCGGTTCGCGCTGGAGAACAGCCGGATCCTCATCCACCAGCCGTCGGCGCAGGGCGAGGGCCAGTCGAGCGACATCGAGATCCAGGCGCGGGAGATCCTGCGGATGCGGTCTCTGCTGGAGCGGATGCTCGCCGTCCACACCGGCAAGAAGGAAGAGGACATCCGCAAGGACATCGAGCGTGACAAGATCTTCAGTGCCGACGAGGCCAAGGAGTACGGCCTGATCGACGAGGTCATCAAGACCCGGAAGTCCTCCCGGCTCGCCACCGCTCGCTGAGGTGCCGGGCCGGCGGTCCGAGCCCGCGGTCGGAGCCTCGCGAGGCGTGACGTCTCGTGAGGCCGGCCCGCGGTCGTCGGCCGTCGGCCGCTACCACACCCGACGCGCCGATGCGGTGAAACCCGGTCAGCGGTTCTCGTCCGTGACGCGATGGCCTAATGGGACTGCGTGGACGGGCGAGGGCGGCCAAGGTGACCGTAGGCTGACCGGTATGAGCCGAGCGATTGGGCTCTCACCGGACGGCTCGGCGGGGTACCGTCCCCACGGGGATGGTTGCAGGCAGACACGCGACGACTGGGCGGTGTCAACCGCCCCTGACATGCAGGCGACACCATCGTCTGGACGAAGGGACTGAGTCCTCGGTGGCACGCATCGGTGATGGCGGTGACCTGCTCAAGTGCTCGTTCTGCGGTAAGTCGCAGAAGCAGGTGAAGAAGCTCATCGCCGGCCCTGGCGTCTATATCTGCGACGAGTGCATCGATCTCTGCAACGAGATCATCGAGGAGGAGCTGTCCGAATCCTCCGAGCTCAAATGGGACGAACTGCCCAAGCCGCGCGAGATCTACGAGTTCCTCGACAGTTACGTGGTGGGGCAGGAGACGGCGAAGAAGACCCTCTCCGTCGCGGTCTACAACCACTACAAGCGGGTCCAGGCGGGCGGATCCAGCGGTGACGGGAGCAAGGGCGAGGTCGAGCTCGCGAAGAGCAACATCCTGCTGCTCGGGCCGACGGGCTGCGGCAAGACGCTGCTCGCCCAGACTCTCGCGCGAATGCTCAACGTCCCGTTTGCCATCGCCGACGCCACCGCGCTGACCGAGGCGGGCTACGTCGGGGAAGACGTCGAGAACATTCTGCTCAAACTCATTCAGGCCGCCGACTATGACGTCAAAAAGGCCGAGACCGGGATTATCTACATCGACGAGGTCGACAAGATCGCCCGGAAGTCGGAGAACCCGAGCATCACGCGGGACGTGTCCGGTGAGGGCGTGCAACAGGCCCTGTTGAAGATCCTCGAAGGCACCACGGCCAGCGTGCCGCCACAGGGCGGGCGCAAGCACCCGCATCAGGAGTTCATCCAGATCGACACGACGAACGTGCTGTTCATCGTGGGCGGGGCGTTCGCCGGGCTCGACCGGATCATCGAGTCGAGGATCGGCAAGAAGTCGCTGGGGTTCCGCGCCGTACTGCACGGCAAGGACGACCCGGACGGATCCGATGTCTTCGGCGACATCATGCCCGAGGACCTGCTGAAGTACGGCATGATTCCGGAGTTCATCGGCCGGCTCCCGGTGATCACCAGCGTGTCCAACCTGGATCGTGAGGCGCTGATCCGCATCCTCACCGAGCCGAAGAACGCCCTCGTCCGCCAGTACAAGCGGCTGTTCGAGCTGGACAGCGTCGACCTCGACTTCACCTCGGACGCGCTCGAGGCCATCGCGGACCAGGCGATCCTGCGTGGGACCGGTGCTCGTGGGCTGCGGGCAATCATGGAAGAGGTCCTGCTCTCGGTGATGTACGACATCCCGAGCCGCAAGGATGTGGCCCGGGTCGTCGTCACCCGCGAGGTCGTGCTGGAGCACGTCAATCCGACGCTGGTCCCGCGCGACGTCGTGTCCAAGCGGGCTCCCCGCCAGGAGAAGTCGGCCTGACGGCGCCTACCCGGCGCCCACTCGGCGTGTCCCGTGCGACTCGGCGCGGCCCGCGCGTCGGGTCACTCAGTGCATTCCGTGCGTCGGGTCCAGCGCGGTCAGGGTCCGGCGGGCCTCAGCCAGATGGTAGAAGGACCCGGTCACCAGGATCGCCCCNCCCGGCCCCGCCGCGTCCCGCAGGGCGTGGCGGACGGCGCAGCCGACGTCGGATGCGGCGTGGGCCGGCATCGCCCGCGCCCGCGCCGCGCAGACCAGGTGCTCGGCGCGGATGGCCCGCGGTGACGCCGGTTCGCAGGCGATCAGCGAGCTGATCGGTTGGTGGCGCAGTTCCGCGAGAGTCCCCTCGTAGTCGTGACCGCGCAGCGCCCCGTAGACGACGGTCCACTCTCGCCCGGGGAACTCCTCACGCAGGGACCGGGCGAGCGCCGCGCCCGCTGCCGGGTTGTGCGCCCCGTCAAGCACGCACAGCGGCTGTGCGCGCACGATTTCCAGGCGTCCCGGCGCCCGGACGCCCCCGAGACCGGTCCGGACCACGACGTCGGGGAGGGAATGACCGACGAAGGTCTCCACGGCGGCCAGGGCGCACGCCGCGTTGGCATCCTGATAGGAACCGTGCAGGGACAGTCGCACGTCGTCGTAGCGCGCCTGCGGGGTGCGGAANCCGCCCCGTCGACCCGCCGCGTCCGGGTGGCCGGCGACCGCGGCGAAGTCCCGACCCAGCCGCAGGACGTCCGTGGCCGGGGTCCGGGCGAAGATGTCGTCGAAGCGGGGGTCCACCTCGCCGAGCACCAGGTGACTGCCGGGCTTGACGANCCCGGCCTTCTCGCGGGCCACGCCCGCCATACTCCCGGCGTAGTCCAGATGATCAGCGCCGATGCTGGTGACNACCGCGACCCGCCCGTCGGCGATGTTCGTGGCGTCCCAGCGACCGAGCAGGCCCACTTCGACCACGGCGACGTCGACGGCCAGGTCGGCGAACCATCGGAAGGCGGTGGCCGTCAGCAGCTCGAAGAAGGTGGGCCGTCCACTCATCGGGGCGGCCGCGTCCAGGACGGTGCCCACGCAGCGTCCGAACTCCTCGTCGCCGATCGGTCGGCCGTCGACGACCAGACGCTCGTTCACCCGCTCCAGATGCGGACTGGTGTACAGCCCCACCCGCAGCCCCGCCGCGCCCAGCAGCGCCGAGATGATCCGCGCCGTCGAGGTCTTGCCGTTCGTGCCGGTCAGGTGGATCAGCGGAACCGCCCGGTGCGGATCCCCGAGCCGGCCCGCCAGCTCCCGCATCCGGTCAAGGCTCGGCACCGGCCGACCCGCCGGCATCGTCTGCTTTTCGAGATCCACCGTGTTGTTCAGGGCGGCCCACGCCGACTCGTACGTCCACTTCACAGGCTGGTTCCACTTCACCGGCTGGTTTCGCCCTCCTTCGACCTGGGGTCGACAGTAGTCCGCGGACAGGTGCGCCGGACGCGTCCTTTGCGGGGGAGCGCGGGTACCGGCGTGGGCACCTGCGTAGGCGGGAGTGAACCCGGTGGACCCGTCCCATCGGGCCGTACCATCGGGGATGTGACAGGCGCTGCCGGGACCGCCGGAACCACCCATGCTCCTGATCACGAGCGGGAGGGTCCACGCGCGTTCGCGGCCGAGTACTCCCAACGCCGCGACATCCGCGCCCGGCCGGGCTTCGACCGGCTGCGCCGTCTGCTGGATCTGCTCGGCCAGCCGCAGCGGGCCCTTCCGAGCATCGTGGTGACCGGTTCGGTGGGGAAGAGCTCCACGGTGTCCGCGATCACCGCACTGCTGCACTCGTTCGGCATCCGCGCGGGATCGTTGAGTTCGCCGGGCTGGCTCGGGGCCGAGCAGCGGGTGGGGTTGGCCGACGCCACGATCGATTCCGACGTCCTCGGCCGCGCCTACGCCGATATCGCGCCGTACCTGCCGCTGATCGAGGATGACGGCCGGCTGAGCGCCTTCGAGCTGCTTGCCGCCGTGGCCTTCGCCGCCTTCGCCGACGCCCCCGCCGACCTCGCCGTGATCGAGTCCGGCTGGGACGACGCCGGCGAGCTGAGCGCACTGCTCGACGCGCCGGTGTCGGTCGTCACCCCCGTGGCGGTGGGCGAGTGGGAGCCGGCGGCGGGCCTGGACCGGATCACCACGCGGACGGCGGGAGTCATCCGCGCCGACACCCTGGTCGTGCTGGCCCAGCAGGTCCTGCCCGCCGCGCAGGCGCTGCTGCGGCGCGCCGCCGAGACCGGGGCGATGGTCGCCCGGGAGGGGCTGGAGTTCGGTGTACTCGGCCGGCAGGTGGCCGTCGGGGGGCAGATGATCACGCTGAAGGGGCTGGGCGGCACCTACGAGGAGATCTTCCTGCCGCTGCACGGCGCGCATCAGGCCCATAACGCGGCGGTCGCGCTGGCCGCGGTCGAGGCGTTCCTCGGCGGCGGGCGCAACCAACTCGACGTCGATGCGGTCCGCGCCGGTTTTGCCGAGGTGGACTCCCGGGGCCGGCTGGAGGTCGTCCGCCGGTCCCCGACGATCATTCTTGACGTGGCCGGCTCGCCTGTGGCGGCGGGCGCGCTGGCCGCGGCGCTCGACGAGGCGTTCACCTTCGACGTCCTTGTCGGGGTCATCGCCATCGAGCGCGAGGTCGAGAGTGCCGCCGCTCGGGACGGTGGTGGCGAGCGGGACGGTGCCGCCGAGCGGGACGGTGCCGCCGAGCGGGAGGCAGCGGAGCTCCTGGCCGTCCTGGAGCCGGTCCTGAACACGGTGGTGGTCACCGCCGGTGCTGGGCCCGGATGGCTGCCGGTCGACGGTCTCGCCGCGGTCGCCGTGGGTGTCTTCGGCTCCGACCGGGTGGAGGTCGTACCCCGGTTGGACGACGCGCTCGACGCCGGGGTGCGCCTCGCCGAGGAGGACGCCGATCTGGGTGGCGCCGGCGTGGTGGTCACCGGTTCGGCCTCCGTCGTGGGTCGGGCCCGGGCGTTGCTGCGTCCGTGACGTCCTCCTGGGTTTTCCGACATGTTCCCGACGCGTTNCTGATGCGGTTGCGGGGCGTTCCCGGGACGCCGCGGTCCCGTCACGGTGCGGACGTGGGCACCCTGTAAGTTGGCGAGGGATCCTTGGGTCCCTCGTCGAGGACGACGAAGTCGATGATCGAGAAGGAGTACCGTGTCCGTCGAGCGCACCCTCATCCTGGTCAAGCCCGATGGCGTCAGCCGTGGCCTCGTCGGTGAGGTCGTCGGCCGGCTCGAGCGCAAGGGGCTCACTCTGGTGGCGCTCGAACTGCGCACGTTGGAGCGGTCCGTCGCCGAGACGCACTACGGAGAGCATGCCAGCAAGCCGTTCTTCGGTGAACTGGTCGACTTCATCACCTCCGGGCCGCTGGTGGCCCTCGTGGCCGAGGGGCCGCGTGCGGTGGAGGCGTCGCGTGGGCTGATCGGCGCAACCGATCCGGTCAAGGCCGCGCCCGGCTCGCTGCGTGGGGACTACGCGCTGGAGATCGGCCAGAACCTCGTGCACGGCTCGGACTCGCCGGAGTCTGCCAAGCGGGAGATCGACCTCTTCTTCCCGGGCCTGAGCTGACCGCGTAGCCGTTCACACCGACCGGGGCGTTCCCGAGACGCATCGAGACGCCTCCGGTCGGATTTCGGGTGGCCTGGCCTGGCCTGGCCGGGCCGGGACCGTGGGCGTGTCGCCCTCGTGACTCATGGGTGTGCGCAGGGCGGTTCCGGCCCAAGGGTGACACGAAACCGGCCCATCACCGACCGGGGCGGCGAGGGGCCCGGTGTCGGTCTACCCTTCAAGTACTTGCCCGGAGCGTGTCCGGTGGGTCGCGGTAACCGACAGGGTCGTGGTCGGTGGCCGTGGTCGAATTCCCGGTGGGCGCCCGGGTCGTCTTGTCCGATCTACGAACTCTGTACGTGTTCCACGCGCTTCTCCGGCTCCTCGGTAGGCCGTGCCTGTCGGTCGCGCCGGAGGCGGCCAGGACCGCATCCCCCGGGAAGGTCGGTACCCGACGATGTCCAGTTCGCTGTCGTTCCTCGGTCGTGACATGGCCGTCGACCTCGGTACCGCCAACACGCTGGTGTACGTGCGTGGCCGCGGGATCGTCCTCAACGAACCGAGCGTGGTCGCGATCAATACCACCACCTCGGGCATCCTCGCCGTCGGAACCGACGCCAAGCGGATGATCGGCCGGACGCCCGGCAACGTGGTGGCCGTGCGGCCGCTGAAGGACGGCGTCATCGCCGACTTCGAGACGACCGAGCGGATGCTGCGCTACTTCATCCAGAAGGTGCACCGGCGGCGCCATTTCGCCAAGCCCAGGCTGGTCGTATGCGTGCCCTCCGGCATCACGGGCGTGGAACAGCGGGCCGTGAAGGACGCCGGCTATCAGGCCGGCGCCCGCAAGGTCTACATCATTGAGGAGCCGATGGCCGCGGCGATCGGCGCTGGTCTGCCGGTGCACGAGCCGACCGGCAACATGGTCGTGGACATCGGCGGGGGNACCACCNAGGNCGCCGTGATCTCACTGGGCGGCATCGTCACCAGCCAGTCGATCCGTACCGCCGGGGACGAACTCGACGTCGCGATCATCTCCTACGTCAAGAAGGAGTACTCGCTGATGCTCGGCGAACGCACCGCCGAGGAGATCAAGATGGCGATCGGGTCGGCGCACAAGGTTCCCGACGAGCCCAGCGCCGAGATCCGTGGGCGTGACCTGATCACCGGACTGCCGAAGACGATCGTGGTGACCGCGGAGGAGATCCGCAAGGCGATCGAGGATCCGGTCAACGCGGTCATCGACGCGGTGAAGGTGACCCTCGACCGCTGCCCGCCGGAGCTCTCCGGCGACATCATGGACCGCGGCATCGTCCTCACCGGCGGCGGGGCGCTGCTGCGCGGTCTCGACGAGCGGCTGCGGCAGGAGACCGGCATGCCGATCCACATCGCGGAGAATCCACTGCATTCGGTTGCAATGGGGTCGGGCAAGTGTGTGGAGGAGTTCGAGGCCCTACAGCAGGTACTGATCTCCGAGCCGCGGCGCTAGGCGCTTGCGCAGGGCCTTTGCCGATCCCTTCCCATTGNACCGATCCCTTCCCATTGGATATAGCCGGAGCGGTGCCTGGTGCCGCGTGGCCGTCGCCACGCGGCACCGGATCGCGTAAGAGTGTGTTCGGAGGGTGTTGTGGGCCGTGGCACGAGGCGATCTCGCCTGGTGATCGTCGCCNTGCTCATCATCGCCTTCACTCTGATCACCTTGGACTACCGGACCGGGAGATCGGNCACCGGAGCACGTGGGGTTCTGCACTCGATCTTCGGGGGGGTCGAGAACGGCGTCACGACGGTCACCCGCCCGATTGGCCGGACCGCCTCCTCCCTGACGCATCCGAACCGCTATCACGACCGGGCGGATCGACTCGCGGAGGAGAACGCCCGCCTGCGCCGCCAGATCGCCGACGACACCGAGATCGGCCGGATGTCGACCGAACTCGCCGACCTCCGGTTGTTGGCGGACAAGGGCCAGTACACCATCGTGCCGGCGAAGGTGATTGCGGTCGGTGACGTGACGGGGACGGACTGGACCGTCACCATCAACGCCGGCAGGGCCGACGGCATCGTGGTCGACAAGACCGTGCTCAATGCCGACGGGCTGGTCGGCACGGTGTCCGGCGTGACCGAGCACACCGCAATCGTCCGGCTGGCCTGCGACCCGGGTAGTCACATCGGAGCACGGCTCGAACGCACCCAGCTGCTCGGTGCCGTGGCCGGTGGGCAGGGACCGGGCACGTTGACCTTCACGCTGTACGACGCCTCATATCGGGTGCAGAAAGGTGATCGGCTGGTCACCTTCGGCAGTCTCGACTACGTCGCCGGCGTCCCGATCGGTATGGTCACCAAGGTCACTGACGTCGATGGTCTGTCGCGGACCGCCGAGGTCAAACCGTACGCGTCGGTCGGCACCCTGGACCTGGTCGGGGTGGTGGTCGGCAAGCCACCGGCCGACCCCGGCGACCGGGTGCTGACGCCCAGGCCGGTGCCGACCGAGCCGGCCGCGTCCGTTCCGCCGACCGCGTCCGTTCCGCCGGCCCCGCTGTCACCCACCGCTGGGTCGCCGGTGGGGGGATCATTGGCCGGGGCGGCATCCGGCGTCGGGGGCGGAGCGGGTTGAGCGTGATGTGGGGCATCGCCGGCCCTGAGGAGACCCTGCGCGGGCGCGCCGTCGTGGCCGCGGTCGTGCTCCTGACCGTCGCCCTGATCCTCCAGGTCTCCGTGATCGCCCGGCTGGGTCTGCCCGGTGGCCGGCTTGACCTCATGCTCGTTCTGTTGGCAGCGATCGCGCTGATCGAGGGGCCATTGCTCGGCGCGGTCGCCGGCTTCGTGGCGGGATTGCTGGCCGATCTGTCCTCCAGTCATGTCCTCGGTCAGACTGCTCTCGTTTTGTGTCTGATCGGTTACGCTGTCGGACTGGCGATGGATGCGGCGGAGCGGTCGGTGGTGGTTCCCCTGGCGGCGATCGGTGGGGCGAGTGTGCTGGGCACTCTCGGATACGCCGCCACCACCTCGATCCTCGGTGAGGCGGCGTTGACGGGAGGTCAGGCTGTGCTGCGGGCGTTGGTAGCCGGCGTCTACGCCCTCCTGCTCACCCCGTTCCTGTTCCCGTTGCTGCTCGCGGGCTCCCGGCGGCTGGCCGGCGGTCGACGGCGGGAGCCGCGGTGAACGACCGGATGCGGGTCCGCGTCCTGCTGCTGCGCGTGCTGGTCGTCTCCCTGCTCATCACACTCGGCGCGCGGCTGTGGGTGCTCCAGATCCTGGACGGTGACCGTTACCGCCGGGTTGCCGAGACCAACCGGGTCCGCGAGGTGGTGACGCCCGCGACCCGGGGGATGATCCTTGACGACAAGGGGCAGGCCCTCGTCCGAAACCGTACGTCGCTGGTCATCTCGGTGAACCGGTCGACCACGGATCGGCAGGCCGACCAGGGCAGGGCCGTCCTCGCCCGCCTCGCCGCGGTGATCGGCACCCCCGCGGACGAGCTCGCCCGGCGAATCCGGTTCTGTAGCGCCCAGGTGAAGCCGCCCTGCTGGAACGGATCGCCCTACCAGCCGGTACCGGTCGCCAAGGACGTCAGTCCGCGGCAGGCCCTCGCCGTCATCGAACATCCCGACCGCTTCCCCGGTGTCTCCGCCGACCTGCAGGCCGTCCGCGAGTACCCGCATGGCGCGCTGGCCGCGCACGAGCTGGGCTATCTCGCGCCGGTCAGTCAGGACCAGCTCGACAAGCAGGGGGATGAGAAGGGCTACCACCTCAACAGCCTGATCGGCGTCGCCGGTCTGGAGAGCACCTATGACGACGAGCTGCGCGGCACCGACGGGGTGGAACGCCTGGAGGTGGACCGGTTCGGCCGGGTGGCCGGTACCGCGTCGACCATCGCGCCGCTCAGCGGTGACCACCTGGTGCTCAACCTCGACCTCGACGTGCAGCAGGCGGTCGAGCAGGCGCTGACGGAAACGATCAAGAAGCTCGGGGGCGGCCCGCGCACCGCCTCCGCGGTTGTGCTGGACGTGCGCACCGGCGGGGTGATCGCGATGGCGAGCCTGCCGTCCTACGACCCGTCGGTCTTTAGCGGTGGGGTCTCGGAGAGCGATTACCGGGCGCTGTCCGATCCCGCGAACGGCATCCCGCTGCTCTCGCGGGCCTACCAGGGGTCGGGGCCGGCCGGCTCCACCTTCAAGGCCATCTCCACCGCCGTCGCGATGCAGAACCTGGGCGCCAAGGGGAACGACCGCTACGACTGCGCGCCCAGCCTGCAGATCGGTGACCAGGTCTTCCACAATTTCGACGGCGAGTCGGCCGGTCCGATCACCCTGCACCAGGCGCTGGTCATTTCCTGTGACGTCATCTTCGACAAGTTCGCCTACGACGCCTGGCTCGCGGACGGCGGGCTGCGTAACGGCCGTGGGCCCTACTCCCCCCCGAAAGAATACTTCGTCAAGATGGCCCAGGCGATGGGCTTCGGCCGGACCACCGGGCTGGATCTGCCCGGCGAGACGCGGGGCTCCGTCGTCGACCGCGCCGGCGCCAAGGCGATCTGGGCGGAGCTCAAGGACTCCTACTGCCGGCGGGCCAAGAACGGCTACCCGGAGGAACCCGACCCGGCCAAGGCCGAGCGGTACCGCAAGTACGCCGCCGAGGCGTGCGTTGACGGCTACCTGTACAACGCCGGTGCCGCCACCCAGTTCGCGATCGGCCAAGGCCAGTACCTGTCGCTGAGCCCGCTGCAGCTCGCCGTCGCCTACGCGGCCATCGCCAACGGCGGCACCCTGTACAAGCCCACCCTCGCCAAGGCCACCGTGTCTCCGGACGGCAAGGTCGTCAGGACCTTCGCGCCGCGCCGGGCCGGGACGCTGCCGGTCTCACCGGAGAACCTCGCCTACATCCGGGACAGCCTGCGCGGGGTGACGACGGAGGGCGGGGGCACCGCCACCGGCGTCTTCGCGGACTGGCCGAGCGACGTCGTCCCGATCGCGGCGAAGACCGGAACCGCCGAGGTTGAGGGTAAAGGGGACACCTCCTGGTTTGCCTCCTTCGCGCCGGCGAACGACCCCCAGTTCGCCGTCGTGGTCACCATCCCGGACTCCGGGACCGGCGCGGAGTTCGCGGCTCCGGTGGCCAAACAGATCTACCAGGCAATCTACGGTGTCGGCCGGCCGGCGGCGATGCCGGGTGGGAAACCGCCGGCCGGGCTGCCGAAGCTCAACCGGGACGGGACGATCGCGGCGGCGTCACCGCAGCCCGCCCCCGCGACGCTGGCCTCGCCGGCCGGATCGGCGCCGGGCCCGGCCGCCCCCCTGCCCGGCACCAGCGGCGCGGGCGTGACGGCGACGGGCCGGGCGCCGCCCTGACGGCCACCTCGTGCCGTGAGGACGGCGCCTCGGGATGGGGGCGGGGTCTCGGGGGATGGGGTGGGAGCCCAGGACGTGAATGTCGTGTCGGCGTGACGGTGGTGGCGGGAGGCGCAGTGGTAGACGAAGCGGGACCCACCGCACTTCGATCGTCTCCGGTGCCCATCCGGGGGCGGATCGGGCACCTGCGGGAGAGGGCTTCCGGGCCCCACTCGCCGCTGCGCCGGCTCGACTGGCCGCTGCAGCTCTGCGTCATCGCGTTGTCCGTTCTCGGTGCTCTGCTGGTCTGGTCGGCGACCCGCCAGCGGCTCAGCGAGGCGGGCAGTGATCCCAACACCTTCCTCGATCGGCACCTGCTGAACCTGGCCATCGGGCTGGTGCTCGGCGCGGTTGCGACCGTCATCGACTACCGGGCGGTGCGGGCCTACGCGCCCTTCGTCTATCTCGGCTCGCTCGTCGGGCTCGTCGCGGTACTCCTGTTCGGTTCGACGATCAACGGCGCACACTCGTGGATTGTGCTGCCTGCCGGCTTCCAGCTGCAGCCGTCCGAGTTCGCCAAGATGGCGCTCGTGGTCGGCGCGGCGATGATCCTCGGTGAGAAACACGAGGNCCGGCACACGGGAGTCCGGCGCGGCGCCCCTGGCCACGGTGACGTGCTGCTCGTGCTCGGGCTCGCCGTGGTCCCGATCGGCTTGATCATGTTGCAGCCGGACTTCGGTACCGTCATGGTTCTGGTCTTCACCACCCTCGGCATGCTGGCGGTCAGCGGCGCGCCGCGCCGATGGGTGCTGGGGCTGATCCTCTGCGGTGTGCTGTTCGGCGGCGCGATCCTCCAGTTCCATCTTCTGAAGCCGTACCAGGAGGCCCGGCTGACCTCGTTCGTCTCCGAGAACAAGGCATCGTCCGGCACGGGCTACAACGTCGACCAGGCGATGATCGCGATCGCCAACGGCGGAATCTCCGGACGGGGCCTGCTGCACGGCCAGCAGACCCAGGGCCAGTTCGTCCCGGAACAGCAGACGGACTTCGTGTTCAGTGTCGCGGGGGAGGAGTTGGGATATCTCGGGGGTGGCGGAATCATCGTGTTGCTCGGCGTGGTTCTGTGGCGGGCCCTGTCGATCGGCTTCGGCTCGCAGGACTCCTTCGGCGCGCTCGTCGCCACCGGGGNCGTCTCCTGGTTCACCTTCCAGGCGTTCGTCAACATCGGCATGTGCCTGGGCATCATGCCGGTCACCGGCCTGCCGTTGCCTTTTCTCTCCTACGGCGGTTCGTCGATGTTCGCAAACATGATTGCTGTCGGACTCCTGCAGAACGTGCGGCTGCGATCCCGATCGGACCCGTATGCCTCCTGAGCTCGCTCGGCGGCGCTTCCCGGGTCGGCGGCGCTTCCCGGGTCGGCCGCGCTTCCCGGGTCGGCCGAGCGTCGAGGTGGACCTGGCGCGTGCCGTAGGCTCGCATGCATGTCCGGACAGTCGCTGTTCGCTCGCCTGGAGCCGCTGCTCCCGCGGGTGCGAAGGCCCGTGCAGTACGTCGGAGGCGAAGGCAACTCCACGGTCAAACCCTGGGACTCCGCGGCCGTCCGCTGGTGCCTGATGTATCCGGACGCCTACGAGATCGGCCTGCCCAACCAGGGACTACAGATTCTGTACGAGATCCTCAACGAGCAGCCGGATGTGCTCGCCGAGCGCACCTACTCGGTGTGGCCGGACCTGGAAGCGTTGCTGCGCGAGCACGGGCTGCCGCAGTTCACGGTGGACGCCCACCGCGCGGTGGGCGATTTCGACCTGTTGGGCGTCAGCTTCGCCACCGAACTCGGGTATACCAACCTGCTGACGGCACTCGATCTTGCCGGGATCTCGTTGCACGCGGCCGAGCGCACCGACGCCGATCCGCTGGTCGTCGCGGGGGGGCATGCCGCCTTCAATCCCGAGCCGATCGCCACGTTCGTCGACGCCGTCGTGCTCGGCGACGGCGAGCAGGCCGTGCTGGGCATCACCGACGTGGTTCGCGCCTGGAAGGCGGCCGGGAGTCCCGGTGGCCGGGGCGAGCTGTTGCACCGGCTGGCCTGCCGGCGCCTGGTGTACGTGCCGGCGTTCTACGACGTCTCCTACCGGCCCGACGGCCGTATCCGGTCGGTCACCCGCAACCGGGACGACGTGCCGGCCCGGCCGAGCAAGCACACGCTGTCCGATCTCGACTCCTGGCCGTATCCGAAGGCTCCGCTGGTCCCGCTCGCCGAGACGGTGCACGAGCGGATGAGCGTGGAGATCTTCCGCGGCTGCACCCGGGGCTGCCGGTTCTGCCAGGCCGGGATGATCACCCGTCCGGTGCGTGAGCGCAACATCGCCACCATCGGTGCGATGGTCGACGCGGGGCTGCGCGCGACGGGCTTCTCCGAGGTCGGCCTGCTGTCGTTGTCGAGCGCGGACCACACCGAGATCGGCGAGATCGCCACCGGTCTCGCCGACCGGTACGAGGGCGCCAACGTCTCGTTGAGTCTGCCGTCCACTCGGGTGGACGCCTTCAACGTCACGCTCGCGAACGAATTCTCCCGTAACGGCCGGCGTAGCGGGCTGACCTTCGCCCCCGAGGGCGGCTCCGAGCGGCTGCGTCGGGTCATCAACAAGATGGTCAGTGCCGAGGACCTGGTCCGCACCGTTAGCACCGCTTACGCTCACGGCTGGCGGCAGGTGAAGCTCTATTTCATGTGCGGCCTGCCGACCGAGACCGACGAAGACGTGCTGGAGATCGCCGACCTCGCCAGGGAGGTCATCCGGGCCGGTCGGCGGGTCAGCGGGCAGCGCGACATCCGCTGCACCGTGTCGATCGGCGGGTTCGTGCCCAANCCGCACACCCCNTTTNAGTGGGNGGGGNAGGNGCCGCACGAGGNGACCGACGCCCGGCTGAAGCTGCTCCGTGATGCCGTGCGCGCCGATCGTGAGGTGGGTCGGGCGATCGGTTTCCGTTACCACGACGGTCGGCCTGGCATCATCGAGGGCCTGCTGGCCCGCGGTGACCGCCGGGTGGCTGCGGTGATCGAACGGGTCTGGCGAGACGGCGGCCGCTTCGACGGCTGGAACGAGTACTTCTCGTTCGAACGCTGGGAGTCCGCGTGCGCGGCGGAGCTCGAACCGCTGGGGGTGTCGCTGGACTGGTTCACCACCCGCGAGCGTGACGAACGCGAGGTGCTGGCCTGGGATCACCTCNACGCGGGCCTCGACCGGGACTGGCTGTGGGCTGATTGGCAGGATGCGCTGAGCGGGAATGAGCTCGATGACTGTCGCTGGACACCCTGCTACGACTGCGGGGTCTGTCCAACGATGGGCACCGACACCCAGATCGGCCCGACCGGACGTCGGCTGCTCCCCGTGCTTGCGGTGTCGAACCTCCAGGGCCCCGGGTCCGGGCAGGCCGAGCGACCGCAGCCGGCCATTCAACCCGATCCCGCGACCACGCCGCGGCTCGCCCCGGCTCCGGTGGGCAGTGGCGCGGCGACCTGAGGGGCCGCCGCCTCCGCCGGTGGTCGAACGGGTGCGACTTCGTTTCGCGAAGCGGGGCCGGCTGAGATTCCTCTCACATCGGGACGTGGCGCGAACGTTCGAGCGCGCATTGCGCCGCGCCGGGGTCCCGATGGCCTATTCGGCGGGATTCAGTCCGCATCCGCGGATCTCGTGGCTGGGTGCCGCGCCGACCGGGGCAGCCAGTGAGGCCGAATACGTCGAGCTGGCCCTGGCAGCCTCGGTCGATCCGGAGGCGCTGCGGGTCGGCCTGGACGCCGTTCTTCCGCCGGGGCTGGACGTGCTCGCGTGCCACCGGGCGGAAGGCGGCAGCCTCGCCGAGCGGATCGACGCCTCGCGGTGGTCGGTACGGTTGCCGGGTGCCTCCGGTCCGGAGGTCTCCGCCGCCGTGCGGGAGCTGTTGCGCCGCGACGTGGTCGAAGTTGAGCGGGCGACGAAGGACGGCAGGCGACGGTTCGATGTGCGCGCGGCAGTGGTCTCCGCCGTTTGCCGCGCAGAGAACGACACGTGTGCGATACTGGAGATGGTCGTGCGGCACACGACGCCCGCTGTACGACCAGACGACGTGCTGACCGCCCTAGGCGTGGTAGCCGGCCTGCGCTCGTCGGCGCCGCCCGAGTCCACCCGGCTCGAACAGGGCCGACTGTGTGAGGACGGCACTGTGGCGGACCCGCTGGCGCAGGACCGCAACGGCGCTGGCCGGCTGGTGGGTTGAACCTCAGCGTGTTGCAGGGCGTCGCAGGATTCCCCGGCGGTACCCGCGCCGGACCGAGACAGTGGCTTCTGCGCGGTCGCGACTGCATGAGCAGCGCGCCCGGGAGCCCGAGAGGCTTCTTAACCCGTGCCCGACGACGATCTGACCATCCAGACTGAATCCGAGCCCACCCGACCGGCGGCGCGTAGGCGCAGGGCCGCGGGACGAGCGGCAGGCCCACCCGCCGACGACCATGCCACCGCCGGGCCGAACGTGACCGATGTGGCGCCAGCCGGGAATCCGGTTCCGGACGACCCGGCCGTCGCACAGGTCCCGGGCGGGCCCCTTCGAGACGAGACCTCCGGCGACGCACCCTCGGCGCCGGCCGAGGGCCGGCGCCGTCGCCGGGACGCCGGTTCGACCACCCGCGCCCGGATGACCCGCGGCTCCGCCAGGGCCAGGATGGAACCGGCGGATACCACCGAAGCCGACGCTCCCTCGACCACCCCGGTCGGCGAACCAGGTCCGGTCGATAAACCCGCCACCGTCGAATCCGTCACTGTCGTCCCGGCCCGGGACGACACGGCCCGGGACGACACGGTGGAGGCCACCGAACCGGTGCCGGCGCGGCGCACCCGGGCGGCACGCAGCCGCCGCGCGGTGCGTGAGGTGACCGAGGTGCCGGTTGCCCCTCCCGCCGAGGACGCCCCTCCCGCCGAGGACGCCCCTCCCGCCGAGGACGCCCCTCCCACCGAGGACGCGCCGCGGGACGTCGTATCGCCGGACGTCGCTGCGAAGCCGAAACGGACCAGGGCCCGTCGTGCCATCTCCGGACTGATGACGCCCGCTGCCGCGGTGCCGGACCCGGCCGGGTCCGGCACCGCGGCGGCCGGGCCGGTCGCCGCCGGGCCTGGCGATGCGACCATCCTCGGTCCGGCGATGCCGGATGTCGGTGCGACCGGGTCCGTCGGTGTACCCGCGGGTTCGACCGCCGCCGTGGCGTCGGCTCCCGACACGCCCGGGCCTACGGACACATCCGGGCCTACGGACACGCCTGGGCCCACGGAACCGGAGTCCGCGCAGCCCGGGACCGACGAGCCCGGCGTCGCCGAGCCGGCGGCCCGGGAGTCGACCGCTGAGTCGAGATCTGCCGAGCCGAGCTCTGCCGAGCCGAGCTCTGCCGAGCCCGAGGCCGGCAGCACCCGGAGCGCGGCGACAAGGGCCAGGCGGGCGACCGCTCCGACCTGGGCCGGGATCCATAACGAGCCGGTCGTCGAGACGATGATCCGTCCCGTGCTCCGGCGACCGGCCGCCATGGTGACCTTCCAGGCTCCCGAACCGGCGGTCGTGGAGGCTCGCTGGCGGCGTGCCGCCGAACTCGGATCCGCCGCCACCGCGGTGGATGCCGTGGCGGGCACGGCGTTCCCGTCCGCCGAGCGGCGGCATGCCGAGGCACCGGCTCACCCCCGGGACGAGGCGGACGTGGCCACCGATCCCGACACGACCGATCCCGACACGATGGGCGACCTCACGGGCGGCGAGGAGGACAGCGAATTCGACGACGACCCGGATGGGGGCGGCTCGGCCTCCACCCGCCGTCGGCGCCGTGGTCGCCGTGGTCGTGGTCGGGCCCGGGGCGACGAGGACGGCGTGGAGTCCGGCCCGGAGGACGGCGCCGCGGCCGCGGACGACACGGGTCGCGAGGGTGTGGCACAGGACACGGACGGTGTGGACGGCTCGTCCGTGGCCGGGCAGGGAACCGGGTCGGTGCCCGCCGTCGCGTCGGATGAGGGCGCCGAGACGACCCCCGGCGCGGCGGAGGAAAGTGCCGAGCGTGACGGTGAGGACGAGGACGACCGGCTGGGAGGGGCCCGCCGTCGGCGGCGGCGGCGCCGTCGCGCCGGCGGCGACGAGCCGGCGCTCGCCGACGACCCGCCGAACACGGTCGTCCACGTCCGGGAGACCCGCAAGGACGAGGACCTGGTCCGGGGGCTGAGCGGGTCCACCCGTCTGGAGGCCAAGCGTCAGCGGCGCCGGGAGGGCCGCGACAGTGGTCGGCGTCGGCCACCGATCGTCACCGAGGCGGAGTTCCTGGCCCGGCGGGAGTCGGTCGAACGCCGGATGGTCGTCCGCCACGCGGGGGAGCGCACCCAGATCGCCGTGCTGGAGGACGGGGTACTCGTCGAGCACTTCGTGACCCGGGCGAGCTCGTCGTCCTATGCGGGCAACGTCTACCTCGGCCGAGTACAGAACGTGCTGGCCAGCATGGAGGCGGCCTTCGTCGACATCGGTAAGGGACGCAATGCCGTCCTCTACGCCGGCGAGGTCAACTACGACGCATCCGGGCTGGACGGTCGGCCTCGCAAGATCGAGCAGGTGCTCAAGTCCGGTCAGTCGGTCCTGGTCCAGGTGTCCAAGGATCCGATCGGGCACAAGGGCGCGCGGCTCACCAGCCAGATCAGTCTGCCGGGGCGGTACCTGGTGTTCGTCCCGGACGGACAGAACGCCGGGATCAGCCGCAAGTTGCCGGACACCGAACGAGCTCGGCTCAAGAGCATCCTGAAGAAAATCACGCCCGAGGACGGTGGGGTCATCGTGCGCACCGCAGCCGAGGGTGCCAGCGAGGCCGAGCTGGAACGCGACATCGAGCGGCTCGCCGCCCAATGGGAGGACATCGAGCGCAAGGCGAAGAAGGCGTCGGCGCCCTCGCTGCTCTACGGCGAGCCGGACCTGGTCGTCCGGGTGATCCGGGACATCTTCAACGAGGACTTCACCGAGCTGGTCGTCCAGGGCTCGGGTGAGGCCATCACGATCGAGGAGTACATCGACACAGTGGCTCCCGACCTGCGGTCGCGGATCCGCCGCTACACCGGAACCGGTGACGTCTTCGCCGAGTACCGGGTAGACGAGCAGCTCGCCAAGGCCCTCGACCGCAAGGTCTGGCTGCCCTCGGGTGGATCGCTCGTCATCGACCGGACCGAGGCGATGACGGTCATCGACGTCAACACGGGCAAGTTCACCGGCAAGGGCGGCAACCTCGAGGAGACGGTCACCAAGAACAACCTGGAAGCCGCCGAGGAGATCGTCCGTCAGCTGCGGCTGCGGGATATCGGTGGCATCATTGTCATCGACTTCATCGACATGGTTCTGGAGAGCAACCGAGAACTGGTCCTGCGCCGGCTCACCGAGTGCCTTGGCCGGGACCGTACCCGGCACCAGGTCGCCGAGGTGACCAGCCTCGGGCTGGTCCAGATGACCCGCAAGCGGGTGGGGCAGGGCCTGCTGGAGGCGTACAGCGAGCCGTGCGTGCACTGCAACGGCCGCGGGGTGGTCATCCACCTCGACGGCGGCAGCGGTGCACACGCCGCAGCCGGCGTGCCGAGCGGGACCATTGTGTCCGGTGCCGGTCAGCCGACTCCGGTGGCGGTGCCCGCGCCGGCGGAGGGGTCCGGGTCCGGTCGTCGGGTCCGCTCCTCGTCCGCGAGTGCCGTGTCCGCGAGTGCCGTGTCCACGAGTGCCGTCGACGGCCCCGCGATCATCGCCGCCGCGTCGGCCGAGCCTACGTCCGCATCCGAATCCGAGGCGTCCGGCGGACCTGGCGAACCCATCGGATCCGCCGCATCATCGACGCCCGACGCCGCGGAGAACGTCGCCGTGACGGCCGGCGAGGGTGCGATAGCCACCGCGGGCGTCACCGCCGCGGATACGGTGCCCGCGCCCGAGCCCGCGCATGCGGCCGACAGTGCGGCGGGGCCGGCGGGCGGGGCCGCAGCTGCCGCCGCCCCGGGACTCGGGGCAGCCGGTTCCCCAGCCGGGTCGAACGGGCATGTGCCCGCTGGCGGTGGCTCCGGCGCGGGCGGCCTCGAGGAGGCCCTGCCGCCGGTGTACGCCAACTCCGATGATCCCGACAGCCTCGCGACCGCGGACAACGCCTTGTCCACTGTGGGCAAACCGGCCCGGGGCCGACGACGGCGGGCCTCCCGGCCGGTGTCCAAGCCGGCCGAGTCGCTGGAGTCCGTGCCCTCGGCGGAACCCCCGAGCGCCTGACCCGCCAGAGATCCGGTGCCGCTGGTCCGTCAGCTTGTCTCTGGAGCGGAAGGACCCCGCGGCGTCCGGCGTGGGATGCTCGTCGTGGGCGCCCCCAGCTGATCGAGGCTTGGCGGAGAGCCGGACCGGCCGTTCAGGCGGCGGTCGGCCCGGCCCGACTCGGCCCGGCCCGACTCGGCCCGGCGGCCGGGCCCGGGCGCACGAGCCCGCGGCCGGCATTCTCCCGCAGTAGCAGGTCGAGGGTGGCCCGGGAACGGGACAAGGCTACCTCGATCGCCTGACGGGCCCGTCCTGGGTCGCCCATCTGCAGGGCATAGGAGGCGATGGTCAGCGACTGCACCAGATCGTCCTGATCGGCGAGGTTCGGGATCATCCGACCGCGTAGGACCGGCTCATCGGCCGCGTAGGCGGGATCGGCCGCCTCTCCCGGGTCTCCCGCCTCTCCCGCCTCTCCCGCCTCGAGACCACCGGACGGCCGGCCCTTCATCCCGGAATCGGGCAATCCCCACGCGGATGGACCCCGCCGGCGCAGCGCGATCCATCCGGCCGTGGCCGCGGTGCCCAGCGTCCAACAGGCGCCTGCCCAGGGCGGTAGGCCGGCGAAGGCCGTGAGGGTGAGACCGACGACGACCAGCACGGTCAGCGCGCCCGTCGCGGCGGGGACCGTGCCGGGAACCGAGCCGTAACGACGGGCGGCGGTGGCCGCCGGGCGGCAGACGACAGCCAGAGCGACGGCGGTACCGGCTCCCGCGGCCCAGATCACCAGCTGCCAGTACATCCTCGTCACCCCCGACGCGATCTCATTCCCGGCGCCGAAGCCTCACGATCCATCGTGGAACTCCGCCATGTGGACGATCCATGCTTCTCTCTCCTCAGTGGCCTACACCATGGCCCGTCCGGGTCATCCCTGGATATGACCCGGACGAGCGGGGCGAGGACCCGCGATGAGATCCGCCCGGCGGGCCCGTCGGGTGCGGGACACGCGACCGCCGTGCGGGGGATGCGCGGGACGGAATGCGCGGTATGCGGCGGGCGCTCCTTCGCTCCGCTCCCGATGACCTGTAAGGTGGAGTCCGCATGCTCATCCGGATGGGGCGATGCTCGCTAGCGGGCAATGCTCGCTGGATGACCGCTGATCGTCCGCGTTCCGGTCGATCGCGGCCCATGCGCACCCAAAGCTCCGCGGGGAACGCCGTTTCGGGTTCCGTGCGGTCACAGCGGCATAACAACAGCAGGGAGATCTGGTGTACGCGGTCGTTGCCAGCGGCGGCAAGCAGCACAGGGTCGCCGTCGGCGATGTCGTCGACGTCGAGCTCCTTTCCGGAGAGCCGGGCGCGGCCGTGAACCTTCCGGCGCTCCTGCTCGTCGATGGCGAGTCGGTCACCCACGACGCCGACGCTCTCGCGTCCGTCGCGGTCACCGCCGAGGTCGTCGGCGTCGTCAAGGGTCCGAAGATCCGGATCCACAAGTTCAAGAACAAGACCGGCTACCACAAGCGCCAGGGTCACCGCCAGAAGCTGACGCGTCTCAAGGTGACTGGCATCGAGACCGGGAAGGCCTGAGCGGGATGGCGCACAAGAAGGGCGCGAGTTCCTCGCGCAACGGGCGGGATTCGAACGCGCAGCGGCTGGGCGTGAAGCGCTTCGGCGGCCAGTACGTGAAGGCCGGCGAGATCATCGTCCGTCAGCGCGGGACCCATTTCCACCCGGGTGATCTGGTCGGGCGCGGCAAGGACGACACGCTGTTCGCGCTCTCGCCCGGGCACGTGCGGTTCGGCCATCGGCGGGGCCGTCGGGNCGTGAACGTGGNGGNCGAGGCGGCGGNACCCGCTTAATCTGATCGTCAAGGCCACGCCGTCGGTTCGACGGCGTGGCCTTGGTTGCCGTCAGATGGCGATCATCGGCGATCACTGGTGAGCCAGCAGCCGCGCGTACCACCGCCCTTCCGGGCGTGGTTGCGCGGCTTTGGCGCCTCTCTCGCGGGGAGGGATGTAGAGAGGAGGCGGTGATGCCGACGTTCGTCGACCGGGTGGTGCTGCACGCGACGGCCGGGGACGGCGGTCACGGCTGTGCCTCCATCCACCGGGAGAAGTTCAAGCCGCTGGGCGGGCCGGACGGCGGTGACGGCGGCCGGGGTGGTGACGTCCGCCTCGTGGTGGACCCGAGCGTGNCCACCCTGCTCGACTTCCACTTCCATCCGCATCAGCGCGCCTCTCGGGGACGCCCCGGCCAGGGGTCGAACCGGCACGGAGCGGACGGTGCGGACCTCGTCCTCCCGGTGCCGGACGGAACCGTCGTGCTGACAGAGGACGGCGAGCAGATCATCGACCTGGTCGGACCGGGCAGCGCGTTCGTACTGGCCCGCGGCGGCCGNGGGGGGNGGGGCAACGCGGCGCTCGCGTCGGCCCGCCGCAAGGCCCCCGGGTTCGCCGAACTCGGCGAGCCCGGCGAGCAGCTCGACGCCGTGCTGGAACTCAAGACCGTGGCCGACGTCGCGCTCGTCGGTTTTCCCAGCGCCGGCAAGTCCTCCCTGGTGTCGGTGCTCAGCGCGGCCAAGCCGAAGATCGCCGACTATCCCTTCACGACGCTGGTGCCCAATCTCGGCGTGGCGCAGGCGGGTGATCGTCCTCCTTACACGGTCGCGGACGTCCCCGGCCTGATTCCGGGCGCCAGCGAGGGACGCGGGCTGGGCTTGGAGTTCCTCCGGCACATCGAACGCTGCTCGGTGATCGTGCATGTGCTGGACTGCGCCACCCTGGAACCGGGTCGTGATCCGATGACCGACCTCGACGTCATCGAGGCCGAGCTCGCCGCCTACTCCGCCGATCTGTCCGACCGTCCCCGGCTGGTCGTCCTCAACAAGATCGACGTTCCGGACGCCGCGGAGCTCGCGGAGCTCGTCGCTCCCGAGCTGCGAGCCCGTGACCTCGCGGTCTTCGCGGTGAGTACCGCGACCCGACGTGGCGTGCACGCGCTGTCCCTGGCCTTGGCCNACCTCGTCGCCCAGCACCGGGCGGCCGCGCCGGCCCGGGCGGCGACCCGCATCGTGCTGCGTCCCCGCGCGGTGAACGAGCCCGACTTCACGGTGCGCCCCCTCGGCGACGGTTTCCTGATCACCGGGTCGAAGCCCGAGCGCTGGGTGCGGCAGACCGACTTCACCAACGACGAGGCGATCGGCTTTCTCGCCGACCGGCTCGCCCGCCTCGGCGTGGAGAAGGAGCTCGCTCGCCTCGGCGCCACCGCGGGAGCGGAGGTGACCATCGGCGAGGTCACGTTCGACTGGGAGCCGACGCTGAGCGGCGGCGGGCTGGGGAACGGTGGGCTGGGTGTTGATGATCATCCGGGTGGCGACGGGCTCGCCGAGACCGGTCCGGGTGGCCGCGGGCCGGCCGGCACCGCGGCCTCCGGTGCGGCACCGTCACCCGGCCGAGGTGGGGACACGGGTTCCTCGGTGTCCCTCGGACCGCGCGGGACCGACGACCGGTTGCGGGCCTCGGTGCGGTTGACCCGGGCCGAACGGATGGCTCGCCGCGCCGCCGCCGTCGTCGACCCGGCGGTACGAGGAGAACCGGCGGGTCGAGGNGAAGAAGAAGGATGAAGGCGTGCGTCCGTTCGTGACCGACGCGCGCCGGGTCGTCGTCAAGGTCGGTTCGTCCTCGCTGACGACGGCCGCCGGCGGTCTGGACGTCGACCGGCTTGAGGCGCTGGTGGCCGCGGT
Source organism: Frankia sp. CeD (assembly GCF_000732115.1). Lineage (NCBI taxonomy): Bacteria > Bacillati > Actinomycetota > Actinomycetes > Frankiales > Frankiaceae > Frankia > Frankia sp. CeD. Next base: position 102,799 of record NZ_JPGU01000010.1, on the reverse strand, counting down.
GCTGCCCCGGGCCGGACAACAACTGGTGCTGGTGTCCTNCGGGGCCATCGCCGCGGGTCTCGCCCCGCTCGGCCTGGCCCGGCGGCCGCGTGACCTCGCCACCCAGCAGGCGGCGGCGAGCGTCGGCCAGAGCTCGCTCGTACACAGCTACGCGGCGGCGTTCGGACGGGCCGGTCACCAGGTCGGCCAGGTGCTGCTGACGGCGACCGATGTGATCCGCCGCACCCACTACCGTAACGCCCGGACCGCGCTCGACCGGCTGCTTGAGCTCGACGTCATCCCGATCATCAACGAGAACGACGCGGTGGCCACCCAGGAGATCCGGGTCGGCGACAACGACCGGCTCGCCGCGATTGTCGCCCATCTCGTGTCGGCGGATCTGCTGGTGCTTCTGTCCGACGTGGACGGCCTGTACGACGCCAACCCCAGGCTGGGCCCGGCGACCATGGTGCGCGAGGTGCGTTCGGATACCGACCTGGACGGGCTGACCGCCCGGGGCACGGGCACCGCCGGTGTCGGGGTCGGCGGGATGGCTACCAAGATCGAGGCGGCCCGGATGGCGGCTTCCGGCGGCGTCACGGCGATCATCACCTCGGCCGCGAACGCCGCACCGGTGCTGCGGGGGGAGGAGGTCGGCACCGTCTTCCACCCCACCGGGTCGCGTCGGGCCTCCCGCCTGCTCTGGCTGGCGCACGCGACCGCACCCGAGGGCCGGCTGCACTTGGACTCCGGGGCGGTGGCCGCGGTGGTACGGCGGCGGGCGTCGCTGCTGCCCGCCGGGATAACCGGCGTGGAGGGGGACTTCGCCGCCGGGGACCCGGTGGACCTGGTCGACCCCGACGGGCGGTCCGTNGCGCGGGGGCTCGTCGCCTTCGACGCGGCGGAGCTGCCCGTGATGCTCGGGCGTTCGACGGCCGACCTCGCCATGGAACTCGGACCGTCGTACGAACGTGAGATCGTCCACCGCGACGACCTCGTGCTGCTGCTGCCGGCCCGCTGACCCGGCCGGCTACTCACCCGACCCGGGCTGAGGTGACAGCCAGGCGCGCCGGCCCGGGACAAGACCGTCCAGATAGCTATCCATATAATTAGACATATCGGATTGGGGATGGCTTTGACGACGATATTCCAGTGGAAACCGGCGTCTATCGCGCCTCGTGGCCCGGAATTCGAGAGAGCCCGTCAACAGTTCTTTCCCGGCATTTCACCCCGGCTACCCGGAAAGCCGCCGATAAAACTGAAGGGGTCTCGGCGCAAAAAATAGCGACGGCGGCGAATAGCGCTTCCGGAGTCGGGTAACCTTCCCTCGGCGGGCAAGAGGTCGAATCTGTTGAGAGAGGTTATTTCGTCATGAGAATGCGTAGGACCGTGGGTCTCCTCGCCTCGGCCGGAGCCGCCGGCGCGCTGACGCTGGCATCGGCCCTTCCCGCGAGCGCGGATTTGAACAGTTCGAATGTCTTGATCGGCGGCGTCGCCAGGTGCCCGGCCAGCGCCGCGGCGGGCGTGGCGGTCCGCACGACGGCCGGCGAGTTCGACTCGTCCGGCGTCGGCGCCGGCGGCTTCTACAGCCTGAGCCTCCAGCAGGTTCCGGTGGCCGGCACGAGCGCCACCTTCAGCGTCCAGTGTTCCGACAGCTCTGACAACTACAGCCGTANCTTCCCCCTCCAGAGACCGTTCAGTGGAAAGTCGGTCACCATAAACTTGTTCTCGTAACCGGACATCTCCGTTGAAGACTCGATGAAATGATCTGATCCCTGGTCCGCTCGGCAATGCCGAAATGGCCGCCACCGGAATCCGGTGGCGGCCATTTCCGATCCCGGGTCCTGGCCTGGGGGCGGTTTTCCCGGCTAGGCCAGCCGAGTAGTGGTGTGCCCGGGTCAGTGGNGCGTCCGGGTCAGGACGTGGTCTCGACCCGGCTGCCGCCGACCCCTTTGACGACCCGGATTTGGTTCGGGATGCGCTGGCGCAGCTCGGTGACATGGCTGACGACGCCGACGAGCCGGCCGCCGGAACGCAGTTCGTCGAGAACGGTCATCACCTCGTCGAGGCTGTCCGGGTCGAGCGTGCCGAAACCCTCGTCGATGAACAGCGCGTCCATCCGCCGGCCTCCCGCCTCGGCCGTCACGACGTCGGCGAGCCCGAGGGCCAGTGACAGCGCCGCCTGGAAGGTCTCCCCGCCGGACAGGGTGGCGGTGTCGCGCCGCCGGCCGGTCCAGGCGTCGTCGACCAGCAGCCCGAGGCCGGCGCGCCGACGCTTGTCGCGGCTTTCCCCCGCGTCGTGCACCAGGGTGAACCGACCGCTGCTCATCGCCGCGAGCCGATGGCTGGCGGCGGCGGCCACCTCTTCCAACCGAGCCGCCAGCACGAAGCTGGACAGCGGCATGCGCTCGGTGTTGGCACCCCGCCCGGCGGCCAGATCGGCGAGGCCCCGCAGCTCGTCCGCCGCCTCCCGCAGCGGATCCAGGGTAGTGAGCTTCTCGGTGAACTCCGTGACCAGCGAGGCCAGCCGTTCGGCCCGTTCCCGGGCGCGTGCGGCCGTGGCGAGCGCGCTCTCGTGGACCTCGCGGGCGTCGGTCACGGCCGTCTCGTGGTCGGCCAGCGGGACCTCGGTGTCCGGATCGACGGCGAGATCCTCGCCCGCCAGCCTGGCCCCGACGGCGACGAGCTCGTCCCGATGGGCCCGGGCCTCGTCCGCGGCGCGGCGCATCCAGTCGGAGTCCCGCACGGCCTCGGCGGCGTCGTCCAGGTCGGAGAACCCCGCCTGCCGCGCCTGGTCGAGGGCGGCCGTCCCGGCGCGGATGTGTTCGGCCCGGGCCTGCTCGGCAGCCAGGGCCGCGGCCTGCGCGGCCTCGTGATCGGCGGCGAGGGCGGTGACGGCACGGCGGCGCGCGGCCAGGGCGTCGGGGTCGCATAGCTCCGCCGGAACGCCGGCGAGCCGTCGGGCGGCGCGGTCCCGGGCGTCCGCCGCGCGTTCCCGGGCCGCCTGCGCCGCGGTCCGTGCGGCGGAATGGCGGGCCGCGGTCTCCTTCTCGTTCTCGTGGACCTCGCGCAACGCGGCCTCCGCCGCGGCGAGCTTCTTCGCCGTCCGGGTCCGGGCGCGGACCGCGTGGGTCAGCACGGCGGCGAGTTCATCGAGCCGATCCGCGACCGGCGCCCCGGAGCCGCCCAGCAGCGTCGCGACCGGAAGCGCGCGGATCTCGGCGAAGGCCGCCTCGACGCGGTCGTCCGGGTTCGCGCTGTGGTCCGGGTTCGCGCTGTGGTCCGGGTCCGTTGGGCCGACCAGGTCGGCGTGCAGCGCCCGGACCCGGGACTCCCAGTGGGCCACCGCCCGGCTCGCCCTCGTCGCGGCGTCGGCGAGCCGGTCCGCCTCCTGCCCGGCCGCGGTCTCGGCGTCCTTGCTCACATGGTCGGCCCGGGTCTCGGCCGGGTCGGGATGCTCCAGGGCCCCGCAGACCGGACAGGGCGTGTCATGGACAAGCGCGGCGGCGAGTTCGGCGGTGATGGCGTCGAATCGCTGCTGCCGGAGGTCGGATGCGTGGGTCCGGGCCGCGGATGCGTCTCGTTCGGCCTCGTCGGCCACGGTCCGCACCTGCCGCCCCTCCCGGACGGCGGAGGCCAGCTCCTTGGCCCACCGGGCCCGTTCGACCAGGCCGGGCAGAGCGGCGCCGGCCCGCCGGGCGACCTCCACCCGGGCCTCGGCCGCGACGCGGGCGCGGGGCAGCGTGACGCTGATCGCCTCGGCGAGTTCGGCGGCGGACCGGGTGTAGGCGGCCGTATCCTGGTCGGCCCCGGCGGCCTCCTCGGCGTCCCGCTCGGCGGCGGCGAGGGTGTCGGCCAACGTTCCCAGTCGCCCGGTCTCGGTGTGGGCGAGGCGGGCCAGGCGGGCGAGTTCCTCGGCAGGTGCTTCGGCAGGTGCCTCGGCAGGCCTCCCGGTGCCCTCCTCGGGCAGCGGTCCCGAGGGGGCGGGTTCCCCGGGAAGGAGCCCGGATGGATGGCGTCCGAGCCGGTCCCGGGCGTCGCGTTCGGCGGCCTCGGCCCGGTGGACCTCGGCGGCGCGGCGGTGGACCTCGCCCAGGGCGGGTGCGACGACGGCGGCCCGGCGGGCCGCGTCCAGCTCGGTGGCGAGCAGCTCGATCCGGGGCGCCTGTGCCGCGAGCTCCTCCTGCCGGGCGGCCAGTACCCGGCGCTGCCCGACGCGTCGGGCGAGGTCGCGTGCCTGGTCCAAGGCCTCCTCGGCCGCGGTGCGCCGCGCTGCCGCCGCGCCGGCCGCCTCGTCGGCCGAGATGGCCGCCGCCGCGGCGGTCCTGGCGAGGTCCGAGGCCCAGCCGGCGTCAGCCGTCGGATCCTCCGGCTCGTCGACGGCCGCCACCTGCGAGACCCGGGCGGTCACCCGGTCGAGCTCGGCGCGGGCCAGCGCCAGCCGTTCGGCGGCGATCTTTGCCTGGTCCAGCAGCCACTGCTCGGCGTATTCGAAGCGGTTGACGTGGAACAGCCGCTTCAGGAGCTTCTCGCGCGCACCGTGGTCGGCTTGGAGGAAGTCGGCGAAGCGTCCCTGCGGGNGCATGATGACCTGGAAGAACTGCTTGTCGCTCATGCCGACGAGCAGGTCGATCTCATGGCCGACGTCCTCCATGCGGGTGGCGACCGTCTCCCAGCCGCCGGCGCCGTCGAACCGTTCCAGCCGCGCCGTCGGATGGGCGCGGGTCGTCCCGCCGCCGCGTTTCGGCTTGTCCCAGGCGGGGCCGCGGGTGATCCGGAAACGTCCCGCCGCCACAGTGAACTCCAGCGTCACCTCCGGCCGTAGGGATGCCGCGGCGTGGTGCGAGCGCAGGTCCGGCGGCCCGGAGACCTCCCCGCGCATCCCCGGCACCCGGCCGAACAGCGCGAACCCGACCGCGTCGAGCAGCGTCGTCTTGCCGCCCCCGGTCTCCCCGCAGAGCAGGAGCAGGCCGCCGCTGCCGAGGACGTCGAAATCGATCTCGACGGTGCCGGGGAAGGCGCCGAACGCCGCCAGGGTCAGGTGGTGGGGACGCATCAGGCGACTTCCTCCTCGGCCCGGCGGGCGGCGCCGAGGGCTTCGGCGAGCAGAGCACGTTCCCGAGCCGAGGGAGCGCTGCGTACATGGGCGACGAAGGCCTCGGCGATCTCCAGCTCCGAGCGTCCCCGGGTCCGCCGGCCGAAGCTGAGTATCTCGTCTGGTTCCGTCTCCNGTTCGTGCGCGAGTCGTAGGGCGAAGGGGAACCGGTGCTGCAACCGGGCCATGGCGTCCATGGGGCGGACGGGGTCGGTCAGCACGGCGGAGACGAAGTCGGCCTCNTGCGGGGCATGGGCGGGGTCGGTGAGGAGGTCGGCAAGACTGCCGCGCAGCAGGGTCATCCGCCGCCGGGCGGGAACGCCGATGCGGGTCACGTTCCCCAGCCCGGTCGGACCGATCTCGACGAGCAGCGACGCTTTCGCGTCGCCGGACTCCGAGAAGGAGTAGGCCAGTGGCGATCCGCTGTAGCGGACGGACGGGGCGATCGCCTGTGGCCGGTGCAGATGGCCGAGCGCGGTATAGGTGATCCCCTCGAACANCCGGGCCGGCACATTGCCCNCCCCGCCGACGCTGATGTCGCGTTCGCTCTCGCTCGCCGCCCCGCCGGTGACCCAGGCGTGCGCCACCACGACGGACCGGGCATCCGGATACCGTGCGAGGTCGGCCCGCACCGCGTGCATCGCCCGGTGCATCGTCGCGGCGGGGNTCCCGGCGGCCGGGACGTCCGAGCCAGATGGCGCCTGCGCCGGTTCGGGAAGCTGGGAGTTCGCCGCCGACGGCTCCAGGTAGGGGATCGCGTACACCCGGACCGCCCCGGCGGGATCCTCGACGACGACCGGATCCCCGACCGCGGCCGGATCCGTCCGGATGCGGACGCGGGGGTCGAGCAGGCCGGCCTTGTCGCCGAGCCGGCGGGCCNCGNCGTGGNTGNCACTGATCACCACNACCCNGGCGCCGGCATCGCGCAGTCGGGAGAGCGCCTCGTCGAAGAGCTCCAGCGCGCCCACCGGCGGGATCGCCCGATCGTGCACGTCGCCGGCGATGAGCACGACGTCAACGCCCTCGGAACGGACGACGTCGACGAGATGATCGACGAAGGCCGCCTGGGCCGGCATCAGGTCGTGACCGTACAGGCCACGCCCGAGATGCCAGTCGGACGTGTGCAGCGCACGCATGCGAGCACGGTAGGCAATCCCGTCGAGATGATCGTCATGGGGGTCCGAACTGCGCGCCTTTCTGGCTGTTCCGGTTATCACCGTTCCGGGTCCCTNCCTGTCGCGGACCTGGCGGATCGCGGATCTGGATAACGGGATAAGGAGATGAGCTGGATAACGGGATAAGGAGATGAGTAGGTCGCGGATGCAGGGATGAGCAGGTGACGGATGCGGGTGTAGGTGACGGATGCGGGTGAGGAGCGATGAACGGCACGACCGCCGAGCCACCGGTAGCCTCGTAGCGGCGGGCAGCGCCGCGGCGCCCGCCTAACGGAGGACCCGAGATGAGCACCTCTGCGGAGGATGTCCGAGGCAGCGCCGTCCGTGCCAAGGCGGCGGCGGCCCTGCTGGCGCCGCGCAGCCGCGCCGAGAAGGACCGCGCGCTGCTCGCCATGGCCGACGCGTTGATCGCCCGTTCCGCTGAGATTCTCGCCGCGAACGCCGAGGACCTCGCCGCCGCGCGGGCGGCGGGCACCGCCGGGGCGATGGTCGATCGGCTCACCCTCACCCCGGCCCGGCTCGCCGGCATGGCCGACGGCCTGCGTCAGGTCGCGGCGTTGGAGGACCCGGTCGGCGAGGTCGTGCGCGGCCGGGTGTTGCCGAACGGGATGGAGCTGCGCCAGATCCGGGTCCCCCTCGGTGTCGTCGGGATCATCTATGAGGCCCGGCCGAACGTCACGGTGGACGCCGCGGGCCTGTGTCTCAAGAGCGGCAACGCCGCGTTGCTGCGCGGGAGCGCCTCCGCGGTACGTTCCAACACCGCGCTGGTGGCGGTGCTGCGCGGCGCCGCCGTCGCGAGCGGCCTGCCGGCGGACGCGGTGCAGCTCGTCCCCGGGATGGACCACGATGCGGTCAAGCACCTGATGCGGCTGCGCGGGCTCGTCGACGTGCTCATCCCGCGGGGTGGCGCGGGTCTGATCCGGGCGGTCGTCGAGGAGTCGACGGTGCCCGTCATCGAGACCGGGGTCGGCAACTGCCACGTGTATGTGGACGCCGAGGCCGACCTCGACCAGGCGCTCGCGATCACCGTCAACGCGAAGACCCAGCGGGTCTCGGTGTGCAACTCGGCGGAGACCCTGCTCGTGCACGCCGGCGTGGCCGGGGAGTTCCTGCCCCGGGTGCTGGCCGCTCTGCACGATGCCGGGGTCACCGTGCACGGCGACGAGACGGTGTGCGCCGTCGATCCTCGGGTGCTGCCCGCCACCGACGACGACTGGGCGGCCGAGTACCTGTCGTTGGATATGGCCGTCGCCGTCGTCGACTCCCTCGACGACGCGGTCGCGCACATCCGGCGCTGGGGCAGCGGGCACACCGAGGCGATCGTCACGCGGTCCCTGCCGGCGTCGCGGCGGTTCATCACGACCTGCGACAGCGCGGCCGTCATGGTGAACGCCTCGACCCGTTTCACCGACGGGGAGCGGTTCGGGATGGGCGCCGAGATCGGCATCTCGACCCAGAAGCTGCACGCCCGCGGCCCGATGGGGCTGCCCGAGCTGACCTCGACGACGTGGGTCGGCGTCGGCGACGGGCATCTGGTCACCTGAGGCCCGGGTCACCTGAGGCCCGGGTCACCTGAGGCCCGGGTCACCGGGCCCGCCGGATCGGGCCGTCCGGGACGCAACGGAACCGGGAAGGGAATAGGTATGGGCTCGTTGGACGGGGTGACGGTGCACGGGGTGTCCGCGGTGCGGACCGTGCCGGGGCTCACCGCGGAGCAGGTCGACGCGGTGCTCTCCGACAACGCGCTGGCCTTCGTCGCCGGGTTGCACCGCACGTTCGCCGGCCGGCGTGCCGAACTGCTCGCCGCCCGGGCCGCCCGCCGCGCCGCGATCGCAGCCGGGGCCACCCTGGATTTCCTGCCGCAGACCGCCGACATCCGGGCCGGGAACTGGCGGGTCGCGTCGCCGGCGCCGGGGCTGGTCGACCGTCGGGCCGAGATCACCGGCCCGACCGACGCCAAGATGCTCATCAACGCGCTCAACAGCGGTGCCCGGGTCTTCATGGCGGACCTCGAGGACGCCAACGTGCCGACCTGGTCGAACATGGTCGTCGGACAGCACAACCTGAGTGAGGCCGTCGCCGGCACGCTCGCCTTCACCTCGCCCGACGGCCGTCGTTACGAGCTCGACGAGTCCACGGCGACGCTCGTGGTGCGCCCGCGCGGCTGGCACCTGCCGGAGCGGCACGTCACCGTCGACGGGGAGCCGATCGTCGCCGCGCTCTTCGACGCCGGAATGTACCTGGTCCGCAACGCGCACGCCCTGCGGGCTACGGGCGTGGCGCCGTACTTCTACCTGCCGAAGCTGGAGAGTCATCTCGAGGCCCGGCTGTGGAACGACGTGTTCACCGCGGCGCAGGCCGAGCTCGGCCTGCCCGTCGGCACCATCCGGGCGACCGTTCTCATCGAGACGCTGCCCGCCGCCTTCGAGATGGAGGAGATCCTCTACGAGCTGCGGGAGCATTCCGCCGGACTCAACGCTGGCCGCTGGGACTACATGTTCTCCACCATCAAGACGTTCGCGTCCCGGCCGACTGAGTTCCTGCTGCCCGACCGCAACGGCGTGACGATGACGGTGCCGTTTCTGCGCGCCTACACCGAGCTGCTGGTCTCCACCTGTCATCGCCGCGGCGCGCACGCGATCGGCGGGATGGCGGCGTTCATCCCGTCGCGGCGCGACCCCGAGATCAACGCCGCGGCCCTGGCGAAGGTGCGCGCCGACAAGGAGCGGGAGTCCGCGGACGGGTTCGACGGGAGCTGGGTGGCGCACCCTGACCTGGTGCCGGTGTGCACCGAGGTCTTCGATGCGGTGCTCGGCGACGAGCCGAACCAGCTCACCCGGTTGCGTGACGACGTCAAGGTCGGCGCCGGCGACCTGCTGGCGGTGCGCGACACTCCGGGTTCCGTCACCGCGGCCGGGGTCCGCGGGAACATCAGCGTCGGGGTGCGCTACCTGGAGAGCTGGCTGCGCGGGATCGGGGCGGTCGGCATCGACAACCTGATGGAGGACGCCGCCACCGCTGAGATCTCCCGTAGTCAGATTTTCCAGTGGATAGCCGCCGGGGTCGTGCTCGACGACGGCCGTCCGGTCACGGCCGATCTGGTCCGGACCGCTCTGGCGGAGGTGCTGGACCAGATCCGGCTCTCCATCGGCGCCGCCGCCTTCGACAACGGTCGCTGGAAGGACGCGGCGGCGGTGTTCGAGGAGACGGCGCTCGGCGAGACCTTCGTCGAGTTCCTTACTCTTCCCGCCTACGAGCGGATCGACTGAACCGGCGAACACCTGGGCGAACACCTCGGGAGAATCCTCGGGTGAACCGGCGGCGAACAGGTCGATGAGCAGCCCGTGGATATCCACCCGGCGGACGGTGGCGCGCAAGGCGTAGTCACTCGTCTGCGGCGCCAGCCTGGCAGTATGGACGTGGCGATGCCTGACACGGGGACGGACGGAAGGTGGCCATGTCGCTGCAGGAACACGCTTTCGCCGACGTCGCTGATGTGCGGGAACGGCTTCGCGTGACCGGATACCTCGCGGACGAGGCGATTGCCACCACGGTCTTCCTCGCGGATCGGCTGCGTAAACCGCTGCTTGTGGAGGGGCCCGCGGGTGTCGGTAAAACCGAGCTCGCGAAGGCGCTGGCGACCGCGGTTGGCGCCGAGCTCATTCGGCTGCAGTGCTACGAAGGGCTTGATGAAGCTCGCGCACTGTACGAATGGAACTACAAGAAGCAACTGCTGCGCATTCAGGCCGGATCGGGAGACGGCGGCGCCGAGGGTTGGCAGCAGGCCCACGACGACATCTTCAGCGAGGAGTTCCTGCTCTCCCGGCCGCTGCTGACGGCGATCCGCCGCCAGCAGCCGACGGTGCTGCTCGTCGACGAGACCGACAAGGCCGACGTCGAGGTGGAAGGCCTGCTGCTGGAGGTGCTGTCCGACTTCCAGGTGACGATTCCGGAGCTCGGTACCATCAGCGCCACCCGCCGTCCCTTCGTCATCCTGACCTCCAACGCGACGCGGGAGCTGTCCGAGGCGCTCAAGCGGCGCTGCCTCTACCTCAACCTGGACTATCCCTCGGCCGAGCGGGAGAAGGAGATCGTGCTCTCCCGGGTGCCCGATCTCCCGGAGAGGCACGCCGAATCGTTGGTCCGGATCGTCCGCGCGTTGCGGGCGATGGAACTGAAGAAGGCGCCCTCCATCGCCGAGACCATCGACTGGGGTCAGACCGTGCTCGCGCTCGGATTCGACACGTTCGACGAGGCCGCCGTCGCCTCGACCCTCGGCGTCGTCCTCAAGCACGCCAGCGACCAGGCCCGAGCCATCAGTCACCTCAAGCTCGGCGCGAACTGAACAGCCCGAGCCGAACCCATCGAACTGATCGAATTCATCGAACCGATTGCCAGCTGACGGCCGTCGCCACGGCCGCACGTCCACGAGGGGGCGCCGGCATGAATCTGCTGGACCGCACCGTCGATTTCACCGCGGCGTTGCGCCGGGCCGGTGTCCCGGTGAGCAGCGCTGAGACCGTGGATGCCGCCAGGGCCGTCGGCGCGCTGGGCTGGGCCGAGCGGGACGCCGTCCGGGCGGCATTCGCGGCGACCCTGTGCAAGCGGCCACTGTACCGGCCGGCTTTCGACACTCTGTTCGACCTGTACTTCCCGCCCCGGATCGGGGACGGGGTGTCGCTGGACGACCTGGACGACCTGGACGACCTGGACGGCGACCCGGCCGGGGCGGCGAACGGCGCGGCGGCGAACGCCGGCGTCGACCCCGGCGAGCTGTCGCCCGAGCAGCTGGAGGAGCTGCGTCAGGCGCTGCGCGACCAGTTGCTCGACGCGCTGCGCGACGGCAACGACGAGGCGCTGCGCGCGCTCGCCCGGCAGGCGGTGAGCGCGTTCGGGTCGGCGCGCGGCAGCTCCGCCCGCTCGTGGTTCATCTACCGGGTGCTGCGGATGATGTCGGCGGAGACCCTCATCGTCGATCTGCTCGCGGCGATGCTGGCAGATTCCGAACGTGGCGGACTCGCCGAACGGGCCGCCCGGCAGACCATCACCGACCGGATCCGCGAGTTCGAGGAGATGGTGTCCACCGAGGTGCGGCGGCGGATGGCCGAGGAACGCGGCCTCGATGCGGTCGAGCGCACCGCGGTGAAGCCGCTCAGCGACCAGGTCGAGTTCCTGCGAGCCTCCCAGCGGGACCTGGTGGAGCTGCGCAGGCAGGTCTACCCGCTCGCCCGGCGGCTGGCGACCCGGCTGACCGCGCGGCGCCGGTTCGGCCGCATCGGCCGGCTGGACTTCCGGCGCACGGTGCGGGCATCGCTGGCCACCGGCGGCGTACCGGTGGAGACCAGGCACCGCCCGCACAAGCCGCACAAACCCGAGCTGGTCGTGCTGTGCGACGTCTCCGGCTCGGTGGCCTCGTTCGCGCATTTCACCCTGATGCTGACCCATGCGCTGCGCGAGCAGTTCGCCAAGGTCCGGGCGTTCGCCTTTATCGACACGACCGACGAGGTCACCAGGTACCTGCGTGGCCTCGACCTCGGCGACATGATGGCCCGCATCTCCGGAGAGGCGGACCTCGTCTGGTTCGACGGGCACAGCGACTACGGGCATGCCATCGAGGTCTTCGCCGAGAAGTACCCCGAGGCGGTCGGTCCCAAGACGTCGTTGCTGATCCTCGGCGACGCCCGGAACAACTACCGACCGACCTCGGCGACCATCTTCAGGCGACTGTGCTCGCGGGCCCGGCACTCCTACTGGCTCAACCCGGAGCCGCGCAGCTACTGGGGCTCGGGCGACTCGGCGACAAACGTGTACGCCGAGCTCGTTGACGAGATGGTGGAGTGCCGCAACATCGAGCAGCTCCAGGCGTTCATCGGGCGGCTTCTTCCGTCCTGACGGGTCCGGCAGGATCAGCCGCGGGCGAGGGCGGCGTCAACGATCGACTGTGCCTCCGTGATGACCTCGTCGAGATGTCCGGGGCCCCGGAAGCTCTCCGCGTAGACCTTGTAGACGTCCTCGGTGCCGGAGGGCCGGGCGGCGAACCAGGCGTCGTCAGTGACGACCTTCNCCCCGCCGATCGCCGCGCCGTTGCCCGGCGCGTGCGACAGCGCGGCGGTCACCGGCGAACCGGCGAGCGTCGTCGCGCTGAGGCTCTCCGGGGTGAGCGCGGCCAGGATCTTCTTCTGCGCNGGGGNGGCCGGCGCGTCGACCCGCCGGTAGGCCGGGGCACCGTGGACATTGGTGAGCTCCCGGTACAACTGCCCGGGGTCCCGGCCGGTGACCGCCGTCATCTCGGCGGCGAGCAGGCAGGCGATGATCCCGTCCTTGTCGGTCGTCCACACCGCGCCGTCGCGGCGCAGGAACGACGCGCCCGCGCTCTCCTCGCCGCCGAAGCCCAGGTTCCCGTCGGTCAGGCCGGCCACGAACCACTTGAAGCCCACCGGCACCTCGACCACGTCGCGGCCGAGGCCCACTCCGACCCTGTTGATCATGCTGGAGCTGACCAGCGTCTTGCCGATCGCCGTCCCGGTCGGCCAGCCCGGGCGGTGGCCGAACAGGTAGGCGATGGCCGCGGAGAGGTAGTGGTTCGGGTTTAACAGCCCGGCCGTGCCGGTGACGATGCCGTGCCGGTCGGCGTCGGCGTCGTTGGCGAGGGCGACGTCGAACGAGCCGGCCAGCCGCACCAGGGAGGCCATCGCGTACGGCGACGACGGATCCATCCGGATCCTGCCGTCCCAGTCGGTCGTCATGAAGGCGAAGGTCGGGTCGATCGTGGTGTTCACCACGTCGAGGTCCAGCTTGTACCGCTCGGCGACGGCCTGCCAGTACACGAGGCTCGCCCCACCGAGCGGGTCGACGCCGATGCGCACCCCGGCGCCGCGGATCGCGTCGAGATCGATGACGTCGCCGAGGTCCGCGACATAGGCGCCGACGTAGTCGTGGACCACGGCGGCGGCGCGCGCCTGCGGGTACGGCACCCGGGCCACGCCCGCGAGGCCACCGTCGAGCAGGGCGTTCGCGCGATCCTGGATGACCTTGGTGACGCCGGTGTCCGCCGGACCGCCGTGCGTCGGGTTGTACTTGAACCCGCCGTCGGCGGGCGGATTGTGCGACGGCGTGACGACGATGCCGTCGGCGAGGCCGCGCGCCGGGCCGGTCGCGCCGGTGGCGCCGGTGGTGTCCGTCCTGCCCGTCCTGTTGCTTGGCGTGCGCTCGCGGTTGTGGCGCAGGATCGCGTGCGAGATCACCGGGGTCGGGGTGGCCTCGCCGTCCGGGGCGATGCATACCGTGACGCCGTTCGCGGCGAGGACCTCCAGGGCGCTCGCGAGCGCGGGCGCCGACAGTGCGTGCGTGTCGATCCCGACGAACAGCGGTCCGTCGACGCCTGCCTCCTTCCGGTAGTCGCAGATCGCCTGGGTGGTGGCCAGGATGTGGTCGGCGTTGAAGGAGCCGCGCAGCGCCGAGCCACGATGACCGGACGTGCCGAACGACACCCGCTGGGTCGGATCGGCGGGATCGGGATGGATCTCGTGGNAGGNGGCGAGCAGGCCGTCAACGTCAACGAGATCCTCGGGGGCGGCGGGTTGCCCCGCACGCGGACTGGTCGGCATGGGCGGGGCCTCCTCGCGGGGGGACGGGGCCGGCCTGCGGCCTGTGGTCAGCCTAGCCGGGTGGGCCGTTCCGGGACTGGCCCGCTTGCGGCGGGCACGGCGGTGGGCGTGAGACCGATGAGCGTGAGGCGCCGGTGGGTGTGAGGCGCCGGTGGGTGTGAGGCGCCGGTGGGTGTGAGGCTTTGTGGCACATCTCCCGCCGGGCTGCGCCAGACGGGCACGTGCGGTGATGCGGGGTTAGTGTCCGGTCGTGCGCCTCGGTGTCATGGGTGGGACCTTCGACCCCGTCCACAACGGGCACCTCGTCGCAGCCAGTGAGGTGGCCGCCCTGTTCGATCTGGACGAGGTGGTCTTCGTGCCGAGCGGGCAACCCTGGCAGAAGATCCATCGCAAAGTCTCCGCCGCCGAGGACCGCTATCTGATGACCTTCCTCGCGACGGCGGGGAACCCGCAGTTCACGGTCAGCCGGATCGAGATCGACCGGGGTGGCGCCACCTACACCATCGACACCCTGCGAGACCTGCGTGCGGCGCGACCGGACGACGAGCTGTTCTTCATCACGGGGGCGGACGCGCTCGCGCAGATCTTCACCTGGCGTGACCACCGCGAGCTGTTCGAACTGGCCCACTTCGTCGGCGTGAACCGGCCCGGTTACCACCTCGCGCTGGACGCCGGCCTCCCGACCGGCGCCGTCAGCCTGCTGGAGGTCCCGGCGCTGGCGATCTCCTCGTCCGACATCCGGGAACGGGTTGGCCGCCGGGCGCCGATCTGGTNCCTCNCCCCAGACGGGGTCGTGCGCTACATCGCCAAGCGGCGTCTCTACCAGGGTGCTTCCTGACCCGCCGAGCCGTCCGGACGGGCCACCGGGCCAGGCGATATCTCGATTTTTCGGCCCGTCATGGACGCGAGGAGTGCCCTGCCCGCGCGTCGATGTGTCACGCTGGATGCAGCCGTCCGGCCCCGGACGGTGCGCGAGGTAGCCGAAGACGGATGCCTCCCGCCCGTCACCACCCTGGAGAACCCGAGCGTGACCGCTTCCCCGCGAGCCGTCGAACTCGCCCTCGCCGCCGCGCAGGNAGCCGCCGACAAGCTCGGCCATGACCTGCTCATCCTCGACGTGAGCGATCGGCTGGCCATCACCGACTGCTTCGTGCTCGCATCCGCGGGCAACGAGCGGCAGGTCAAGGGTATCGTCGACGAGATCGAGGAGCACCTGCGCCGGCTGGGAGCCAAGCCCGTCCGGCGGGAGGGAGAGCGGGAGGGCCGCTGGGTCCTGCTCGACTTCGTCGACGTGGTGGTGCACGTGCAGCGGGACGAGGAGCGGGTCTACTATGCCCTCGAACGGCTCTGGAAGGACTGCCNGGTGATCCCGTTCGTCGACGCGGCGGTCGGGGTCGCGGTCGGGGCCGGTGTCTCCTCGGGGTCCACCGCGGCGAGCGGCGGCTCGGGCTCGGGGGTGGCCGGGCCCGGTACGGCGACCCCACGGTGAGGCTGCTGCTCTGGCGGCACGGCAGGACCACCTGGAACGACGTCGGCCGCTTCCAGGGGCACGCGGATCCGCCCCTCGACGCCACCGGGCGTGCCCAGGTCGCCGCGGTGGCCCCGGTCATCCAGGCGATGCGCCCGGAACTCGTCGTGTCGTCCGACCTGCAACGTTGCCGGGACACCGCGGCGGCGCTCGGCGTGCCCTTCCGCTCCGACGCGCGGCTGCGCGAGATCGATCTCGGCGCGTGGTCCGGGCTGACCGCTGCCGAGGCGGCCCAACGCTTCCCCGCGGAGGATCGGGCCTGGCGGCGCGGGGATGACGTGCCCCGTGGCGGTGGCGAAACCTACCGGCAGGNGGCGGAGCGGGCCGGCACGGTCTTCGACGAGGTCCGGGCCGAGGGGTTTCCGGCCGAATGGGACGGTCTCGTCGTGTTTGTCCTGCACGGCGGTACTGCCCGGTCACTGATCGGTCATGTGCTCGGCCTTCCACCGGAGTTCTGGTGGCACTTCGGACCGCTCGCCAACTGCCGGTGGTCCGTCCTGCGGCTCGTCGAGGGNGGGTTCCGCCTGGTCGAGCACAACGCGGGGCCGCTGGCTGGTAAGGTCGGGACCGCCGGATCGGGGCTAACCGAGACGCTCCTGCCGAGCCAGGGGGCGCCGACAGCAGCCGACACGGAGCCTGTACACTTGCCGAAGTAGTCCATCAGGACAGGTTTGGTGCCCGGGTGGGGTACAAGACCGGATTTGCTCGGGTCTGATATAAAATGAATAGCAGTTGGGGCTGTGGCGCAGTCTGGTAGCGCATCACACTGGCAGTGTGAGGGTCAGGGGTTCGAATCCCCTCAGCTCCACCCTAGAGTTGTTGTTAGAACCCTTGCCCCAATGCCACTGACGCTAAGTCGATCGAGCTGCGGGTTCAGCGGGTTGGTGAACCTGATCGTGGGTGGCGCATTGTGCTGGGTGCCGCGTTGGCCGGGTGATGTCGGCGGCGAGTGGCCGCAGCACACGGTGATGCTGGTCATCAGGGGGGAAAAACCGGGTCGGTGACGACCCGGTCGCGGATGATCATTACGGTGCGCGGGAACTTGATCCGGTCGGGGTCGATCCCGGCGGCGGTTGCGGCCCGACACCTCAGGGCGCTGATCGCGTGGTGGGTGAGCAGGTAGCCCCAGATTTCCTGGTAGACGGTGTCGGGGTGCTTGGAGCGCAGGACCTTCCCTGGGCCGCGTAGGTAGGTCTTGGGCTGCTTGTTGCCGGTTTCGATGTGCCAGTGGCCGCGAGCAGCGCGGCCCCGGCCTGGGCGAAGCTGAGGCTGGTGAGGGCATAGACGCTCTCCCGGGAAGCCGGCCGTCCTTTCTCCCGGCGCCAGCGGTGCGGACGGATCGCCTGGACCGCGTGTCGAGATTCGCGCGGACCGTGTGCAGAGCATCGGCCGTGACCAGCACGTTCGTCAGGTCCAGCGGCCGCAGTAACCGACGGAACACCGCGGTCTCGTTGGTCTTGGCCTCGACCTCGACCTGGGCGAGTAGCCGTCCGTCGCCGTGGCTGGCCACGCCGACAAGGTGCACCTTGGACCCGTCAGCGCGCTTCGCGTGCCGGCTCGTCTTCCCGTCGAGGGCGACCGCCGACTCCACCGGCTGGCAGCCGTGGCCCGGATCCACCGGGGCAGCGGACGGTTCGGTTCGCTGGTCGGTATCGTCCCCCTGCTCGGCGGGCGGGTCCGGGTCCAACGGCGGATCGAGCAGAGCCACGGCGAGCTCACCGTCGTCCACGGCCTGAAGGAAGCAGTGGATCGTCGCCGTGCTCGGCAGCCGCCATCCGGCGAACGGGTCCCAGGGCAGCCGCAGCCGCGCACGTTCGGCGCCGCTGGTCCGCGCCAGCCACGCCCGGACCGCCGACACCCGGTGGTGCCCCGCAGCCGTCAGCGAGCACAGCCACACCGCGGCCAGGCACAGCCACGAATACACCCGCCCCCGCGTCGACCGTGGATCGGTCACCCGATCCAACCGCTCCCAGATTCCCTCACGCGACACCTCGCCAGCACCCGGCACACCGGCGGCATCGCGCGACAATGCGCCCACAG
The DNA here is from genome assembly GCF_000732115.1 of Frankia sp. CeD. NCBI lineage: Bacteria > Bacillati > Actinomycetota > Actinomycetes > Frankiales > Frankiaceae > Frankia > Frankia sp. CeD. The sequence continues at coordinate 85,375 of NZ_JPGU01000010.1, read as the reverse complement.
GCACGCCGCACTCCAGACCACGAGGACTTCAGACATCCCAGTGATCTACAAGCGGCGTGCCTGCTTCTTCGCCTACGACACGTGGCCCAGCCGTGCCCACAGCCCAGCGCAAAACCCCTCTACCGTCACCGATCACCCGAAACGGAAGGAACGCCTATTCCCGTCAAACCGCGTTCGTGCAAGAGTCCTGAACCGGACCCACGCCACCACCCGCTCACAAGGCGAACGAGGATTCGCGGTCCTCAAGAACTGGCACATATTCGACCGTTTCCGCGGCTGCCCACGCCGCGTCGGCACCTTCGCCCAGGCCGTCCTCGTCCTCGCTAGCGAGGGCCATTAGAACAACCAACTTTGAAAAGGCTCAATGACTCTGTCATGTCGGTTTCCACACGGTGGCGCCCGCAGCTGCGAGAACCCGAGCAGGCTCGGTGTCGATGCCGCGGGCGCCACCAGTGGCCAGCGCTGCCTGGCCGTTCAGACGAAATTGATCTTTGTCGCTTGTTCTTTGTTCTTTTTGGTGTTATGGCGTTATGGCCGTTGGCTCGGGGATGGAATCATCGGTGAACGTGCCACCATTTTCGACGTTGATGACGATTCCCATCGGCCTCTCCATTTACCTGCTCGGTGAACCGGATCGCAATCACCAATGTCGATTATGAATCTGATGGCAGGTGCAAGAAATTTTCATCAGTACGCGTCGGCCCGGCTATCTATGGCAATCGTATCGCGGCATGCTATCCGGAGATGACCGGCTTGCCGNGNGGCAGNCCCTNCCCGCCGGTCTCGGTGAACATGAGGTCGAGGTACAGGTAGACCGCGACCGCGATGAAGGCGAACACGACGTAGCCGCCGGCGTGGGTGAGGGCGGTGCTGGTGTTGATGGNGCCGAGTAGCAGCAGCACCAGCGCGACGTCAACGAGCCCGAGCAGCAGAGTGTAGCTGCTGGGCAGGCGCAGGGTGGCCACGGTGAACAGGACGATGGTGACCAGCCAGCTGATGAGCCACAGCTCGGTGCTCCTGGTGGCCTGATCGGCGGGGNTGTTGTACCAGTTGTGGCCGAGACCGAGGACGAACGCGGCGTAGCTGCCGTAGAACCCGAAGAACACTGCGAACAGGCTGGCCGCGGCGTTCTGCCCGAGCGCCGCCGCCCAGATCGCGGAGATCAGGAGACCGACGGTGGTGGCGGTCATGATAACGGGTATGGCTGCGCCGGCCGCGGCGGGCGGAAGCCACCCGGTGTCGACCAGCCCGAGGCCGACGGCCCCGGCGATGAAGGTGGGGATACCGATCACGCCCGGGTTGCCGCGCAGCGGGCTGAGGGGCGGCGGAGTGGGTAACGCCTCGGCTTCGTTTGGTAACGGCTGTGAGTGGGTGGCGACGGTGGCGCTGTCAGTGCTGGTGGTCATCGGGATCATCCTCCTGAAGGGGCCGTTTCCGAGGCGGCCCGCCGTGTGTACTGCGGGTGCAGGGGGTGGAGGAGGGCCGGACGTGCCGTGGGGGACTACGCCGTCCCCGTCCTATGTCGGTGAGGCAGTGTCCGGCCTTCCCAGTTTTGCTGGGGTTGCTTGCCGTCGTGTCACGCAGCGGGCTACGCGAAACGAACGCGGGGTTTAATAATGCCTTCCTCCTTGGTTTCCTTCAACCTGAAGGCGCATTCGACTTCGTCAAACCCGACATCTGGGTCGTCATCGCCAGTGTGATGTCCATAAACGTTTGCTGGGTCGGGAGGCGCCGGGTGGGGCTGGCGCTGCCCGGGGGCGGGATGTGCACTGTCGGTACCGACGTGTGTGACCGGTGCCGGGAGGTGGGCGTATGGCACAGCGTGTGCGGGCGCGGCGGCTGACCGGGGAGGAAAGCCGCCAGGTGCAGGCGATCGTGCGGCGGGGGACGCACTCCTCGGTCCGGGCCCGCCGGGCGACGATCATCATGGCATCGGCCGGCGGGACGACGGTGCCGGCGATCGCCCGGCTGGTTGCCGCTGACGAGGGCACGGTCCGGGATGTGATCCACCGGTTCAACGAGATCGGTCTGGCCTGCCTGGACCCTCGGTGGGCCGGAGGCCGTCCCCGCCGGATCAGCTGTGAAGACGAGGCGTTCATCATCGCGGTGGCCCGGACCCGTCCCACGAAACTGGGGCGGCCGTTCACGCACTGGAGCCTGCGTAAACTCGCCGACTACCTGGGCGACAACCCCGACCGGGTCGTCACCGTCGGCCGGGAACGGCTGCGTCAGCTCTTGGGCCACCACCGGATCTCCTTCCAACGGACGAGAACCTGGAAGGAGTTCACCGATCCGGACAAGGAGGGAAACTCGACCGGATCGAGTACCTGACCGCCACCTGCCCGAACCGCTGCTTCGCCTTCGACCAGTTCGGCCCGGTGCGCACCGTCGTCATCGCCAGCTCCGACCACCCCAACCACACCGTGCTCGCCCGCGAACCGCAGGCCTACCCGCGCGGGCGCAACGCCGACGGCCCGCTACCCCGCCCGTCTTGGCCGCGCAACGCCGCGAACGCGCCCGCGTCCGCTCTGAACGCCAGCAACGCTGGGGACGCCCCGCACCCAAGCCGCCTAACCCAACCCAGCGAACATTTATGGACACCGCGCTAACGGTCGGCGTGTGCTTGGTGCTCGTGGCGCCCCGGCCACAGTGGTCGGCGGGACATCTCTGAACGTATGGAGGAGATCCTTGCCAGCGAGGCGGCATCCATCAGAAACTCCCGAGGGGACTGACGCCTTCAGACGTCAGGGGAACTGGAGGACGCGCTGCGTACCCATTTCGCGCTCTGATGTCGTGACGCCGCCAAGGTGTGTCCGACAGGACGCGGCGGCACCCCGGACACCCCGGTCGACACCCCGACCACCGCGGCGAGCTCGTCGGCGGTCTCCGCACCATCGGCGATCACCTGGCTGCCGACGCCGTCGGCGAAGCGGACGAGGGCGTCGACTCGTTAGGCATGGTACCCTCTCGGACCCGTATGTCCGTCTACAGAGAGTAGAAACGATATTTCTCGGAGTTGTCTCGGTGATGTCGATGGCCGCTCCGCGGGCGGGTGGCGGGCCGCCGGGCTGATCCGGGTCGGCTGGAGCGCATCCGGTCCGGATCAGCCCGGATGCGTGCCGACGGTGTCGCGGAGCTCGGCACCGAGGCGGCCGTCCGAAACCCGGGCACAGTGGGCGCAGCAGAAGAACCGCCCGGATACCTCGACGCCGTGCCCGATAATGCGGCAGTCGCAATGTTCGCAGCGGGGGGCAAGTTTTGCCACAGCGCATTCAAAGCAGTCAAAGGTGTATTTCTCGCCACTTATAACCTGCACCTCGAACGACATCCAGTAGTCGTTACCGCAGGTGTCGCACCTGGCCATCGTCCCGCCCCCTCTCGCCGGTCCCGACGTTAGACCGGGTGGATGCTGATCGCATCTTCCGCCCTCGGTATGTTCATCATGTCGATCGATGGGAACGGCGGGCCGATCACCCGGNAGCTGCCCAGGTCGTCAGGACCGGTGGCGCCCGTCGCGGATGGTCGGGCGGNCTGCCGGCCGGCCGCGGCTGGCCTGCCTCATCGAAAACTGCGACCGGAGCGAGGCGACAGGAGCGGGATGGATCTTCAGCTGGCGGGCAAGGTGGTGCTGGTGACCGGCGGCTCGAACGGGCTGGGAGCCGCCCTGGTGCGGACGCTGGCCGCCGAGGGGGCGCGGGTGGCCTTCTGCGGGCGCGACGAGACGCGGCTGCGGGAGGTCGCCGGGCAGGCGCAGGCCGGCGGTGGCGAGGTTCTCGCCGTACCTGCCGATGTGACCAGCATCACTGACCTCGAACGTTTCGTCGCCACCGCCGTCGACCGCTGGAACGCCGTCGACGCCCTGGTGAACAACGCCGGCGCCAGCGCGGGCGGTACGTTCGAGAACCAGACCGACGAGGTCTGGAACGCCGATCTGGAGCTGAAGCTGCACGCGGCGATCCGGGCCTCCCGGCTGGTGTTGCCGTACCTGCGGCGCGCGGGCGGTGGCGGCATCGTGAACTCACTGTCCGTGGCGGCCAGAGCCCCCAGCGCCGGTTCCACCCCGACCTCCGTCACCCGGGCCGCGGGCCTCGCGCTCACCAAGGCCCTGTCCAAGGAGCTCGGCCCGGACCGGATCCGGGTCAACGCGGTGCTGATCGGCCTGGTGGAGAGCGGGCAGTGGGATCGGGCGGCGGCCCGAGAGAACATCACGGTCGACGAGCTGTACGAACGGATGGGGCGGACCTCCGGAATCCCGCTCGGTCGGGTGGGCCGGGCCCAGGAGTTCGCCGATCTGGTCGCGTTCCTGCTCTCCGCGCGGGCCGCCTACATCACGGGTGCGACGATCAACCTCGATGGCGGCCTCAGCCCGGTAGCCTGACGGCAGACGGCCGGCCGATCAACCGGCGCGCGGGGTTTCGACCGGGTCCACCGCCGGGTCCGCCGCCGGTGTGGTTGCCGGTGTGGTTGCCGTCCCGACATCGGGAATCGACGGTGTCGCGCAGGCGTCGCGGCGATGTATTCCTTCGGCCTGGTCTGGTCCGTACCGTGGGTGCGGTGTCCCGGAAACCGCCGCCAGCACGTTGGCATCTCGCCGTGCCGGGTGTCGTCGCGCTGACACTGGTCATTGTCGTCCAGCTGGTGCACGGTTTCGCGGGCTCGTCCGGCGTCTCCGGCAGCGTCTCTGACAAGGCAGTGCCGCGACGTTTCGCTGCCGGCTCGGGAATATCGACCGCGGGCTCCTCCTGCGTCTCACCGCGGCCGGCGGTCCCGCTGCTCTCGGGGGCACATTCCCTGGTTCTGGGTGGAGTCCGTCGCTACTACCGGTTGACACTGCCGGTGGGTCACGACGGGCGTCACGCCTATCCGTTGATCTTCGACTTCCACGGTTTCAAGGCCGATAAGGAGTTGGAAGAGCAGCGTTCCCGCATGGGCGCCCTGGGCAGCGACCGNGGTTTCATCGTGGTGACCCCGGACGCGTTGGGGACACCACGACGCTGGAACACCCTCGGGNAGCCGGGTAAGGCGGATGACTTTGGTTTCGTGAATGCTCTGCTGGATGATCTGGATGCGCGGTTCTGCCTGGACGACCGTGCTGTCTACGCCGCCGGGCATTCCAACGGTGCCGAGTTCGCCGCCGCGCTGGTGTGCAGATCCGGTCGATTCGCGGCCGTGGCGATGGTCTCCTCGACGTTCGAGGTCCGCTGCCCGCCCGGACGTNCCCCGGCGACCATGGCCGTGCACGGCACCGCCGATCCGTCCGTGCCCTATGCGGGTGGCGCGGTGGCGGGCGGACCCGCGCACATCTCGCCGGCTCCGGCGGTGATCCGCGCATACGCCGACCGTTACGGCTGCAATCCGACGCCGGTGCTGACCGAGCCCAGAGGCGAAGTGATCATCCTGCGGTACGTCGACTGCCTCGGGGGTGCCGAGGTTCGGCTCGACACGGTGACCGGGGGCACGCATCTGTGGCCGGCCAGCCCGGAGGCCCGCCGGGACCGGTCCGACTCGGCCGCCGGCCGGTCCTTCGACGCCACCGGCGCGATCCTGGACTTCTTCACCGTGCACCACATGGATCATTCACCCGTCATGCCGCCGCGGGTAGCCCTGGTGAGCAANTCGCCCCGCCGTGGGCCGGACCTTCGTAGGCTGGCGGGGTGACCGATCGCCTGTACTTCCGTCAACTGTTGTCCGGCCGCGACTTCGCCGTCGGCGATCCGGTCGGTACCCAGATGGTCAACTTCGTCTACCTCGTGGGTGACCGCGAGACCGGCGAGGCCTTGGTCGTCGATCCCGCCTACAAGGTCGACGACCTGCTCAACCTGCTGGCCGCCGACGGTATGCGGCTCACCGGCGCGCTCGTCACCCATTACCACGCCGATCACATCGGCGGAAACGCGTTCGGCCTGGAGATCGAGGGTGTCCGCCAGTTGCTCGGCCGGCAGAACGTCCCGATTCACGTGAACCGGGCCGAGGCGGAGTGGGTACGGCGGGCGACCGAGGNCTCCGCGGCCGATCTGGTCGAGCATGACGACGACGATGTGGTGACGGTCGGGGAGATCCCCGTGCGGCTGCTGCACACCCCCGGCCACACCCCCGGCAGCCAGTGTTTCCTCGTCGACGATCGGCTCGTTGCCGGAGACACCCTGTTCCTCGAGGGCTGCGGCCGGATGGACCTGCCCGGCGGCGACGCGGGACTGATGTACGACAGCCTGCGTCGGTTGGCCGCGTTGCCGGACACCACCACCGTCNTCCCCGGCCACCAGTACTCTCCGCAGGCGTCGGAGGACCTTGCGGTGGTCAAGCGGATGAACCACGTCTTCCGGCCGACGAGCGCCCAGCAGTGGAAGGCGATGCTGGGCCTGTCCTGAATCCCGCGGTCGACCGGGTCGCCGCCGGGAAGACCCTCGTGTTTGCGGAACCGCATGGTCGACAAGGCGAGGAGCCCCGTATGACAGCCCCGGTCCGTGCCGCCGTCCTGCAGCTCGGCTGTCCCGACGAGGAGAACGCGGCGGACCGGGTGCGCAGGGTGCTGGGGGAGATCCGGCAGACCCAGGCGGACCTGGTCGTCCTCCCCGAACTATGGGTCACCGGCTATTTTCACTTCGATCGGTACGAGGCGGAGGCGGAGGCGTTGACCGGGCCGACGGTCACCGCCCTGCGGGAGGCCGCCCGGGAACGCGGATGCCACCTGGTGGCCGGCAGCATCGTGGAACGGTCCGCCGACGGACGGCTTTTCAACACGACCGTGTTGATCGGTCCGGACGGGATGATCCGGCATNCGTACCGCAAGGTGCACCTGTTCGGCTACGGCTCCGCGGAGGCCCGGTTGCTGACGCCGGGTGCCACGGTCGGAACCGTCCCCACCGAACTCGGCATCGTCGGGCTGGCGACCTGTTACGACCTCCGGTTTCCCGAGCTGTTCCGGCTGCTGGCCGAGGGCGGTGCCGAGATCGTGGTGGTGGTATCGGCCTGGCCGTTGGCCAGGCTGGACCACTGGCGCGTGCTCACCCGGACCCGGGCCATCGAGAACCAGGTGTATCTCGTCGCCTGCAACGCCGCGGGCCGCCAGGCGGGCCGGGAGATGGCCGGGGCGAGCGTCGTCGTCGATCCGTGGGGAGAGGTGCTCGCCGAGGCCGGCCCGCGGCCCACCACGGTGCGCGCGGAGCTGGACCCGTCCCGACCGGCCGCCGTTCGTGCCGAGTTCCCGGTGCTCACGCATCGCCGGCTCGGGGTCGACCACCAGAACCGGCTTGACCCCGCGCATCTGCTCGACCTGGCCGGGCGTGGCAAGGCCTTTCTTGACTTCTGGCGAGAGCGGCACCTGTGCAGCCTGACCACCGTCCGGCCGGATGGCAGCCCGCACGTGGTCGCCGTCGGCGCGACACTTGATCCGGCGGCGGGCATCGCCCGGGTGATCACATCGGCCCGGTCCCGCAAGGCCCGTCTGATCGCGGCGGGNCCGGCCCACGGCACCCCCGTCGGGCTCTGCCAGATCGACGGCCGACGCTGGTCGACGCTGGAGGGACTGGCCGTGCTCCGGGATGATCCGGCGAGTGTGGCCGACGCCGAGTTCCGCTATGCGCAGCGTTACCGCGCGCCGCGGGCCAATCCCCGGCGTGTCGTCGTGGAGGTGCGGATCACCCGCGTGCTCGGCAGCGTCTGACCCTCAGGACTCGATCGCCGCGGTGATGCCGACCAGCAGCCATTCCAGCCCGTCGGCGAAGTCCTCCTGCGCGTCGTCACCCATGATCGTCATGTTGCCCGGACCCAACTGCGCGAGGAAGGGATAGTCGCCGGTGGCGATCAGGCCGCGGAGGTAGGTGGTCAGCTCGACCTTGTCGACGTCGGTCCGGGAGTGGAGGTCCCGCGCCCGCAGTTCGGCGAGAACGTGCCCGATCGTGTACGTGTCGACCGCGCGCAGAATCGCGATCTTCCGGCGAGGTGGCACGGGCAGCCTGGCGACCGCTGCGGCCGACTGCTCGGCGTGGCGCAGCGCGTTCGGTCCGTAGTGCGGCCGTCCGGCGAACGTGGTCAGCATCCAGGGATGGCGCAGGCAGCTGGCCCGGGTCTGATGGGAGATGGCACGCAGGGCGTCGCGCCAGTCGGCGGGCAGCGGGTCGGGGACGAGGATCTCGGCAGCGATCCGGTCGCTCATCAGATCGAGAAGATCGTCTTTGCGGGCGATGTGGGAGTACAGGCTCATCGGCCGGACGCCGAGAACTGCCGCGACCCGGCGGATAGAGACGGCGTCGAGTCCTTCCGTGTCGGCCAGGGTGATCGCCGCGTCGACGATGGCCTCCCGGCTCAGCCGGGGCTTCTGGCGCGCTACGGGCCGGGTCCACAACAGGCCCTTCATCGGGCTGTCGCATTCCTCGACGTGCGGCGGCGCCGTCGGGGGAGCGGTCGGTAGCGCCGTCGGGGGAGCGGCCGGGCGGGCGGGAGACGGGGCGAAGCCGGTCGCAGCCGCGGGCTTCAGGCGACGTTGGGGCGTGTGCGGCCCGCCCGGGTCGCCCGACCCGGCGGTTGTGACGGGCCCGTCCGGGTCGGTGCGGGAGATCAACTCCGGGGCGGGCGCGGCGGGTGGGCCGGCCGGAGTCGACGGGACGTTCCATGCTCCCCTCGATCCGCACATACAGCGAGGTTACGTGGTCAGCGAGATTACACGGTCGGGTCCGGCGGCTACACCGTACGGACAAAGGTACGGCGTAGCGAAAGCGATACGGTGTATCGTCGGCGGGGTGCGGCTCGACCAGGACTATTCCCGGGCGCCTGGTCCGACTCGCCCCAGTTCGCGGCGGATGATCCTGCTCGGGTCGTACGGAGGTTGTGATGGCAGCGCAGACCCAGGCGCCCGCCGCGGCGGGCGGGGGCATGACGGGCGGTAGCGGAGATCGGCTCGATCCGGCGCTGATCCGTCTCGCCGGGATCGTCCTCGTCGGTGCGGTCGTGGTGCAGCTCGATGCGACGATCACCTCCGTGGCGATCAACACCCTCGCCCGATCCTTCAACGTCGGAATCTCGACAATCCAGTGGGTGAGTACCGGTTACCTGCTCGCGCTCGCCATGGTGATCCCGGTGACCGGCTGGTCAGCCGAGCGGTTCGGCGCCAAGCGGATGTGGCTGCTGTCGCTGGTCCTGTTCCTCGTCGGCTCGGCGCTGTGTGGGGCGGCATGGTCGGCCGGCAGTCTCATCGCCTTCCGGATCGTGCAGGGCCTCGGCGGCGGCCTGCTTCTGCCTCTGATGCAGACGATCATCGCGCAGGCGGCCGGGCCGGAACGGCTGGGCCGCCTGATGGCGGCGGNGGGGGNGCCCGCGCTGGTCACTCCCGTGCTCGGGCCGGTCATCGGCGGGCTGATCGTCGACGATCTCGACTGGCGTTGGNTCTTTTTNATCAACGTGCCGGTCTGCCTGATCGGGCTGGTCCTGGCCTGGCTGGGGATGCCGGATGTGCGGACTCCCGGGCGGCATCGCTTCGACGCTCTCGGGTTCGCGTTGCTGTCCCCGGGGCTGGCCGCGATCGTCTACGGCTTCTCCGTGGCCGGCCGGCAGGGTGACTTCACGGGTGTGCGGGTGATCGTGCCGCTGGCCCTCGGCGCGGCCCTGCTCGTTCTGTTCACGGTGCATGCCCTGCGGACCGCCGTCGAACCGATCATCGACCTGCGGCTGTTCCGGTCCCGGGCCTTCGCCGGTTCATCGGGGATGATGTTCCTGTTCGGGATCTCGCTGTTCGGGGCGATGTTCCTGCTGCCCCTGTACGAGCAGCAGGCCCGTGGCCGCAGCGCCGCCGCCGCCGGCCTGCTCCTCGCCCCGCAGGGGTTGGGGATGATGATCGCCCTGATTGTGCTGGGCCGGGTGGCGGACCGGCGCAGCCCGCGGTTGTTCGTTCTGGTCGGCCTTCTGCTCAGCGCGCTGGGATCGGTTGCGTATACACAGGTCGCCGCCGACACCAGCGAGGTGCTGCTCGGGGTCTCCCTGACGGTCCGCGGCATCGGGCTGGCCATGGCGCTCATCCCGGTGATGTCCTCTGCCTACCACGGGCTGCGCCGGGAGGAGATTCCGCGCGCCACCTCCGCGGGGCGGATCTTCCAGCAGATCGGCGGCTCACTCGGGACGGCCATCCTCGCCGTGGTGCTGTCCCACCAGATCACCGNCCGNCCCGCNGGGNCCGGNCCCGCCGATCCGGTGGCGCTGGCCGGCGCCTTCGGTACGGCGTTCTGGTGGACCCTCGGGTCCACGGTCCTCGCCGCACCGTTCGCCTTTCTGCTGCCGGGACGGCCAGCCGGCGCGGAGCAGCCCGCCCCGTCAGGCCCGCCGGTCGAGCTCCCGCGGCCGGCCGGGGCCGTCCCCNCCCGTCGCCGGTCGGGCGACCACGGGGAGCTGAAGAGCCATGAAACTTCTCCCGGCCGCCGCGCCGCCGTCTCAGGGGCCGAGGGGAACCGCCACGATGGTCGGGAGTACCGGGTCCCCGCTCCCCGTGGCGGCCGAGGCGGTGGCCAGTGGCGCGGATGACGCCGGCAGGCCCGGCCGCGTGGACAGGGGAGCCGCCCCGGCGCGGCGCATCGCTCGCCGGCCCCGAGGAGTCTTNCCCCAAGGCTTCGCGATGGACAGCACCGTCGCCGTGATGAACAGGACGTTCATCACACTGGCGCCGAGGATGATCGCGACGGTCGGAGCCGCGTAGGCGACCTCCCCCCCATCCGTCGCATGTCCGGCCCGCACGACCAACGGGCGCATCATGGAGCTGCCGAGTATCACGGCAACGACGGTGATGACGAGTTTTGTCGCCACCCACCAGTGCCGCAGCAGTCCCCACCTCGTCTTTACCGAGATCACCACCCCGGTGGTCAGGGCGAGTAGAGCGAGCGGGATATTGAGGACCCGGTCAACGACGTGCATGAGCTCATATGCGGAGTGCCGAAGACCGGCATCGGCCGCTGCGGTCGAAGCCAGGACGAGCTGCGCGAACGCCACGCCATTCCAGCCGACACTCACCAGCACATGCACTGCCAACAGGGCGGTGCGCATTGGTTTACGCAGGTAGCGGTACCGCTCGCGCATGGTGGGTCCGGCCGCCGAGGCGCCGGCCGTCGGGGCCACGGCAGGTACGGGATTCCCGGAATCGGCTGTCTGCGCAGGATCGACCGTCGGCTCCGGATCGCGCGGTGACGCCGGGTTTGCCGGTGCCGCCGGACCGGCAGGCGTCGCGCTGGCGGCCGGGTCGGTGCCGGCAGCTGGGTCCGTGCTGTCCGCGGTCTCGAGCGGCGTCGAACCGGCCGCGGTGGGCACCGGTCCGGCGGGGGATGCGGTCATGCGGACGTCTCGGGCAGATTCATCGTCCGATTCTCTCCGTCACTGGATCATCAAGTGAGACGATTGTCAGGCGTCCTGGGCTGGCTCTCCGAGTAGCGGATCGAAATAGTACAGCCAATCGGTTGNCCCGGTCTGGCATAGGTGACCAGAAGCTACTTCCACAATTTAAATGCAACCACACCCGGACCGCGTTCGGANCATGGTATAGAAAGATTGATCATCGGCGGTGTGGGCTTCCCTGCGCCGCCACCTTCACGTCTGGTCGATCGACGGCTCGACCCGTGCGCAATCCACACGCACGGGACCGGTCCACTCCACGGCGGCCCGCGGAGGGCGGGCTGCGGCAGGTGACCTCGGTGGGGAGCGGGCCGGTCAGGCTGGTGGGATCCGAATCCCTGACCCGGGTCAGGGATTCGGGGTGGGACCGTCCGGTTCGGTCTGCTCGGCGAGGAAACGCTCCAAGGCATCGCCGAGTTCGTCGGCGGTCGGCAGCGGCTGGACGTCGTCCGCGGCCGGCAGGCTCGGCCCGCGCCGTCCGCGCTGGTAGGCGTCGTACTGCTCTTCCAGGGCGCTGACCAGCGCGGCGGCCTCACCGCCCCTGGCGATCTGGCTGTCGACCTCGTCCTGGATGGCAACCGCGGCGGAGCGCAGCCCGTCCAGCGGGAGCAGGAGCCCGGTCGCCTTCGACACCGAGGTCAGCAGGACCTCGGTGGCCGCCGGATAGGTCGTCTGCGCCAGGTAGTGCGGGACGTGAGCGGCGAAACCCATCGCATCCCGGCCTTCCCGCCCGAGCTCGAATTCCAGCAGGTGGCCGGCGCTGCCGGGGACCTGTAGCCGGCGCAGCCAGGGCTCGTACCCCACGATGAGGTCCTTACGGGTCGCGTGCGCGCTCACCACCAACGGGCGGGTGTGCGGCACCGCCATCGGAATCGCGTTCAGCCCGACCGTCAGACGGACGCCGAGCCGGGCCACGAGGCCTCGCAGCGCCACCGTGAACCGCTTCCACTGCAGATCTGGCTCAGGCCCGGCCAACAGCAGGAACGGAGTGCCTGCCTCGTCCCGCAACAGGTACAGCGCGAGGACGGGATCCTCGTAGCTCTCCCAGCGATCCTCGGAGAAGACCATGGTCGGCCGGCGGGACCGGTAGTCGAGCAACTGGTCGATGTCGAAGGTGGCGAGTAGCCGGTGGTCGAGCGCGGTCATCAGGTGCTCGCCGGCCAGGCTGACCGCGCTGCCAGCGTCAACCACCCCGGTCATCGCCTCCAGCATGACGGGACGGCCGAGATCGATCGAACCGCCGGCCAGGTCCTCGGCAAGATCGTAAAGTGCATCGGGATCAAGCACGGGTTGAGGTCCTCCTTACGCCACGGGTCGCGTCCGTCGTCAGGAAGAAGCGTGGCGCGCGCCTCCTCATTCCACCGGCTTATTCCACGGGCCTGTCGCGGCCCGGGGATGCCAGCGAGCCTCGTCACACAGGTGATGCGACAATTTTACCGGTAAGGAGCGATTCNCCGGTGGGTGGTGACGGGCTGTTATCTCAACCCCGCTAGGCTGCCAGGAACGCTCCAGGGCCGGATCTGCCGTGGTGGCCAGGCCCAGCGGCCTAAGGTGGCCTGACCCGACTGAGCAGGAACCCGACTGGACGAATCGGCGTGGTGTGTCCGGTCGTCATGCACATCCGCGCGGCGGAAGGTGGCACGGGATGATCGAAGCGCAGGGATTCACGGCCTCACCGGGGCATCCCGACCTCGGACGGCCTGGTAGCGGTCTGGACGTCGTCGACGTGCGCCGGATTGAGGCCGTGTGCGCGCCGCTGCGCGCGTTGCGCACCGAGGGTCTCCTCGCCGGCCTGTTCGACGGCCTTGACGAGGCGGCGGCCCTCGTCGATCTGGTGGCACGGTACTGCGTCTTGGACCACGCGGCGCTGCTGATCGCCGTGGACGACTTCGAGGCCGCGCTCGCGGCGTTGCCCGCTCTCGGCGTGCGGCCGAGCGCGCTGGTGCCCAGCGTCATCGTGAAGGCCCGGCTGGCCGAGCGCTACGCGGTGCGCGCGGAGCTGCTCGACGTGCGTCTCACCCACGCCGCGCTGCGGTCCGATGCGGGCGCGGACCGCACGTTGGAGATCTTCATGCTCCGGCGGACACCTGGACTACCGGCCGGGCTCATCGAGCAGGAACGCGTGTTCGAGCTCGAGCGGCACTTCGCGATGCGGTTGCCGGACCCAAATCCGATCATCATCGAGGGACTGCGCTGGGTGTTGCGGACCCGGGCCGAGTTCCACTGGGACGGTGGCGGCTACAACCCGCATGACCGGCCGGCTGCCGGAGGTACGAGCGTGCTGTACTTTCTGCGTCTCGCGCCGGACGGCAAGGGAGGTGTCTGTCGCGAGCGGCTGGAAATCAAGTTCTTCGGCGATTTCTCCGCCATCGCGGACACACATCTCGCCCCGTGCGCCGACGGCGCGCGCTCGTGGGAGGTGCCGCCCGGTGCGCCGCACGCATGGTCAACCCGCCCACGTGGGGTGTGATCAGCACGCCGGGCGCCCGCTACAGCGGTGACCCCACTGGAGGACGAGCACGACTCAGGCCCCCCACCTCCTCAGGCCCCGAGGAGCAGCGCCCAGACCACCAGGCTCACGAACGACAGCGGAACCCCGACTCCCACCAGCAGGCTCGGCAACGGTGTCGCGAGTTCGTGACGGGCGGCGATGAGTGCGCCGGCGACCATCGGGGGCATCGCCACCTCGAAGAGGGCCACCCGCACGTCGTGATCTCCGACGCTCCCCGTCAGCGCGTAGATCCCCACCACGAGCGCGGGCGCGGCGACCAGCTTGACGCCGAGGCCGAGGGCCAGCTCCCGCCACCACACCCGGACCGCACGCACCTGGAGTTGCAGACCGATGGAGAACAGGGCGAGCGGGGTGAGGGTGCCACCGAGCGACCCCAGCGCGGCGTTCAGCCAGCCCGGGAAGGTCACCGGCCGCAGGACGAGCGCGGCCACCAAGGCGATCAGCGCCGGAGCGGTGAGGACTCGACGGGCGAGCTCGGCGCGGGAAAGCGATGCGCCGGCACTGATCGTGACCGTCCCGAGGACCACCGTGTTTAGCAGTAGGAAGGAACCGAGCTGATCCACGAGCACGGCAACCGGGACCGACGACGCGCCGAAGAAGGCGGTCACCATCGGGATGCCGACGAAGCTCGTGTTCGCCACCGCGGTCGTGGCGATCAGGGCGACGACGACCTCCCGCGGCATCCGCAACGCTCGTCCGGCCAGCACGTAGCCGGCCGTCGTCAGGACGAAGAGCAGGTAGGGCGCGGCGATGACGAGCGCNAGGTTCGGCGGGAAGACGATGCCGTGCATGGCGCGCAGCGTCAGAGCGGGCAGGGCCACGTCCAGCAGCCAGAGGTTGATCACGTGGGCGGTGTCCGCAGGCAGTCGTCCGCGGTGCCGGACCCCGATGCCCGCCACCAGGCCGACCAAGAGCACGATCAGTGCGGACATTCGGCCATCGTGGCAGCCGGAGTTCCCGGAAGGCGCCGGGATGCGCCGGGCGTGGGACAGGCCACGTGGCCGGCCTGGGGCGGGGACCGGCGCGCGGATGGATCATGGCCGGTGGTTCCGGCGGCGCCGGTGCCATCGCAGGAGCCGGGGCAGCAGGATGTTGGCGGCGAACAGCACGGCGGCGAGGACGTAGTTGCCCGCACCCAGACGTTCCTGGCCGGGCAGGGGAAGCAGCGTATACGTGATCAGAACAACGGTGGACAGCAACAGAGTGCCGACCATCACCCCGCCGATCCAGGGGGGCGAGTCGGTCATCGAACGGGACCGCCGGCCCGCGGGCGACGGCGTCACGCCACCTGTTTGCACGGGTCCTGCTCCTCGATGTGACCGGCGTTCTGTTGTCACCGTATATGACACGTGGCAGGCTCACTGTCCAGTTATCGTGCGCCGTCAGGGGTTTTCGCCCCGCGGTGGCGGTCGGCGCCGGTCGGCGGTCCGGCCGGCAAATCGGAGGTACCGATGGCGGCACCTGTCCTCACCGCGCCCGGCGGCCTCGCCTGGCGGGACGGCAAGCGGTACATGTGGCTCACCGCGATCATCGTTCCGTTGCTGGCCATCGTGGGATACGGCCTGTGGCATCGGACGGGTGTCGAGCTGCACTGGTGGATCACCCCGCTCTTCGTCTTCGTCCTGGTTCCGCTGCTCGACATGACCACACCGCCGGATCCGGTCAATCCACCGGAGGAGATCCGGGCCGCGCTGGAGGCCGACCGTTACTACCGCCGGTGCACGTATCTCTACCCGCCGCTGGCGGGCGTCGGCCTGCTGCTGGGCGCCTCGGCCTGGACGAACGGCGACCTGTCGTGGTCCGCCCGGATCGGCGTGGTGGTGTCGGTCGGCACCGTGACCGGGGNGGGCATCACCACCGCGCACGAGCTCGGCCACAAGCGGGGGATTTTCGAGCGCTGGTTGGCGAGGTTGATGCTGGCGCCGGCCGCGTACGGTCACTTCTCCGTAGAGCACAACCGGGGCCATCACGTGCGGGTAGCGACGGCGGCGGACCCGGCGAGCGCCCGGTTGGGGGAGAGCTTCTGGCGGTTCTGGCCGCGGACCGTCGTCGGCAGCCTGCGTTCCGCCTGGTCGCTGGAGGCCGCCCGGCTACGGTTGCGCGGCCGACGGGTCTGGTCGGTGCGCAACGAGGTCGTGCTTGGCTGGTTGCTCACCGCGGTGTTGTTCCTGGCGCTGGCCGTCGAGTTCGGGCCGGCTGTACTCGTCTTCCTCGTCGCCCAGGCGGCCTTCGGGTTCACCTTGTTGGAGGGGGTCAACTACATCGAGCACTACGGCCTGGCCCGGGAGCTGACTCCGAGCGGGCGTTATGAGAAGGTCGACCCCCGGCACAGCTGGAACAGCGACGCCGTGATCAGCAATCTGGCGCTTTACCAGTTGCAGCGACACAGCGACCACCACGCCAACCCGACCCGGCGCTACCAGGCACTGCGGTCCTTCGAGGCCTCTCCCCAGCTACCGGCGGGGNACGCCACGCTCCTGCTCGCGGCGTATCTCCCGCCGGTGTGGTTTCGGGTGATGGACGACCGCGTCGTCGAGCATTACGGCGGGGACGTCAGCCGGGCGAACCTGCACCCCGCGCGCCGGGCCGCTTTGCTGACCCGGTACCGGTCGCCGTCCGGGCCGCCGCCGTCCGGTACCGAGGTCGACGGGTCTCCGTCCCGGGGCGGTGTTCGTGGGTGNGCACTTCCTTGAATAACGCACGGTAACAGCGCAGAGCCGTCCGCGAGATCGTCGGTCGGCAAGGATTCCGGCGGGGATGATCTGTCAGCTCTGGCCGGATTCCTCGGAGGTGCTCTGCTCGGCGGCGTCCTGATCGGCCGGCCGATCAGGAGCCGAGCCACCGAGATGCGCGGGCAGCCACCAGTCCGGCTCGCCCGGCGCGGGTCGCGGGTAGCGGCGCTGCGCGTCGTCGAGCAGCTCGTTCATCACCTTCTCCAGCAGCGCCGTGCCGTCGCGGCCCTTACCCAGTTCCGTGGGCTGGACGGGCCTGCCCACCGTGATCGAGACGCGGACACCGATCGCGTCCCGCAGTCTGAAGGGCCGCCCCTTGGTGAAAATGCGCTGGCTGCCCCAGAGGATCACCGGGATCACCGGCACCTTCGTGTGAGCGGCCATCCGGGCCGCCCCGGTCTTGAATGTCGCCAGACAGTAACTCGGACTGATTGTCGCCTCGGGGAAGACGCCCACGAGTTCCCCGGCGCGCAGTGCGTCGAGGGCGTGGCGCAGAGACGCTGCGCCGGCCTCCCGGTCGACCGGGATGTGGTGCATGCCGCGCATGAGCGGCCCGCTGATCCGGTGGTCGAAGACGGCCTTCTTGGCCATGAACCGGACCAGCCGACGCTCCGCGATCCAGAACGGCAGACCCGCGAGCGCGAAGTCCAGGTACGAGACGTGATTGATCAGGACGATGCCGCCACCCGATGCCGGGATGTTCTCCGTGCCCTGGATGTCGAGACGCAGGCGCAGTGCGCCGAAAAGTCCCCGCACCATGCTGACCACCGGCCGGTAGACGTACTCCGCCACGACGGGCCACTCCTCGATGTTCCTCGCGGTCTCCCCGGTGTGCCGAATGCGACACGACCTTACCCCCACCCCCTGACACCGGTCGTCGTGGATGTCCGGCGATACCGCGGTCCGGTTTCACCGGAAGGCAACGTCGCGTGGGGTGAGGGCAGGATCGATGATGTTCGTATCAGGCGTCTGTGGAGGAGCGGGACCAACCGCGCGGATGAGGGAGAGACGACGGAAATGGAGATTCTGCGCCGGAGCATTGCGGCGCAGCCGGCGGCGCCGCAGTGGGTGCTCGTCGTTGCCGCGATTCTGGCGGCCCTGACGGTACTCAGCGACCGCCTATGGCCGATATCCAGACATGTGATAACAATTGCACACGAAGGCGGCCATGCCCTGGCCGCGGTCGCGACGGGGCGCCGCCTGGCCGGCGTTCGGCTGCATTCGGACACCTCCGGAGTAACCGTGTCCTCCGGACGGCCGACCGGTGCGGGTGTCGTCGTGACCGTCGCCGCCGGCTACACGACACCGTCTCTGCTCGGTCTCGGAGCCGCGGGCCTGCTGGCCACCGGCCGGACGAGTCTGCTGCTGCAGCTGTGCGTGGCGCTGCTGCTGGCGATGCTGGTCGTGATCCGCAACGGTTTCGGGGCCCTGTCCGTGCTGGGGAGTACCGCGGGAATCCTGGCGGTCTCCTGGTTCGCGCCGCAGACCGTGCGCGCCGGATTCGCCGCGTACATCGCGTGCTTCCTGCTGCTGGGCGCGATCCGCCCGGTGATCGAGGTGCAGCGGGGGCGCCGTCGGCGCCGGGCCGGGGATTCCGACCCGGATCAGCTCGCGCGGTTGACCGGACTGCCCCCGACGCTCTGGGTCGGGTTCTTCGGCCTGGTCAACCTCGGTGCATTGGCCGGTGGCCTCGCCACGCTGTTCGGGTGACCTTCGCGTTCGGGTGACCTCCGCGCGGAACCTGGAACTGTCGGACCCGGGTGCCACACTGGCGCCATGTGCGGTCGGTACACCCAGAAGCTGAAGACCGACGACCTCGCCGCGGCGATGTCCGCTCGCGACGAGACTGCCGGCGGGGTGGCGGAGAACTACAACGTGGCGCCCACCTCGGCGATGCCGATCGTCATCGCCGAGCCGCGTGAGCTCCCGGACGGCGCTCTTCGGGGTGAGGCGCACCTCCCTCCGGCCGGCCGGCACCCGGCCGGGAAGCCGCCGGCTGCCGCCCGGACCGAGCGGGTCCTTCGCCTCGCGACCTGGGGGTTGGTGCCGTCCTGGGCCAAGGAGCGGACGATCGGGGCAAAGATGATCAATGCGCGGTCGGAGACGGCGGCGACCAAGCCGGCGNTCCGATCGGCCTTCGCCGCACGGCGCTGCCTCGTCCCGGCGACCGGTTTCTACGAGTGGTTTCATCCGGGTGGTGGCTCGCGGCGGGGGCAACCCTTCTACATCCGTCCCGCGGGCCATCCCGCGACCGGCGGGATCTTCGCGTTCGCGGGTCTCTACGAGGTCTGGCGCCGGGGTGAGGCCCCGCTGGTGACCTTCACGATCCTCACGACCGGGGCCGCCGCGGGGCTGGAGTTCCTGCACGACCGCTCGCCGGTGATCCTGCCCGAGGCCGCCTGGGATCGCTGGATGGATCCCTCGGTCCGCGATCCCGCCGCGTTCGCCTCGCTGCTGCGGCCGGCTCCGGCCGGGGTGGTCGCGGCGCATCCGGTCGCGGCCGAGGTGGGCAGTGTCCGGAACAAGGGTCGTCATCTCATCGATCCCGTCGAGATCGATCCGGTGGTCGCCGCGGCCGTCGCGCAGGCGGGCGGGCGGACGGCTCTCGCGGTGGACCCGGAGCGGTCCGGTGGTTCCGTCGGCGGTGGTACCGGTCCGTCCACGCGGGCGGGCGGCACCGTCGATCTGTCGTCGTTCGGCATCGACCCGGTCCATGACCCCGTCCATGACCCGGTCGATACCCCCGTCAATGCCCCGGGCAAAGGCACCGCCGCGGGGCCGGGAGGCGGGTGACTCGGCGGGCGCGCTCGGCAATCGCGGGTTGATCCGCCGGAAATCCGGAGAACGGATGGTCGCCGGAGGTCAGGAGTGACCGTGCGGGCGAAGCGCGAGCCCGAGCGCGATCTCGGTGACACCGGTGACGATCAGTTGGATTCCGAAGATCACCGCTAGTACCATGATCGTCGTTCCCGGCCAGGTCAGCGCCAGCACGCCGAGGACGACACTGAGCGCGGCCAAGGCGAGCGGACCGGCGATGCCGCGGCCGGTCCCGCGCGAGGATCTGCTCGCCCAGGTCACCAGGGCCCGGACGACCCCGGTGATGATCAGTATCGCGCCGACGAGCAGTGCGACGACTCGGAGGGTGACTCCCGGCCACAGCAGCACGATGACGCCGCCGAGCGCAAGCATGATCCCGAACAGGGCGGTCCCCGCAGTGTTCTCCGACCGGACCGCGGCGATCGTCTCGCTGATACCGGAGAGCACGAGTGCCNCCCCGGCGAGGACCGCCAGCGTGCGGGCTGTCGCGAAGGGGTTCGTGATCAGCAGAAGTCCCAGCACGGNGACCGCCGCACCGAGCAGGAGCAACGCCGGCCACAGCGCGCTGGGGGCTTGCTGACGTCGGTGCTGCCGGTAGATCGTGGCCATCGAGGCACCTCCCCGGGTCGGGGCTCCGCCCGGATACGCGCGGGCCGCTCTCGCCAGANGGTCTCTACCCGGTTCCGGCGAGTCGCTACCGCGACTCACTCTCCCGGCCGACCGCCACGTCGTGATCAGCTGTCGGAGATGCTGATCGCCTCGGTCGGGCAGGAGTCAACAGCCTCTTGGATGTCGTCCCACCTGGCGTCGTCGGGTTCCTCGTCGAGGAGGTAGAGGAAGCCGTCGTCGCGGATCTCGAACACGTTCGGGACGAGACGGACACAGGTTCCGCTGCTCGCGCAGCGGTCGTAGTCGACAGTCACGCGCATCGGCGCACCTCCCAGTGGTGCTCCCACAATCAGTGTCGAGCGGACCTTACCGCCGAGCCCGTGGCTGCGACAGAACCGGGACCCCGGCAGGCCACTGGGCGGGGGCTGTGGACGACGGGCGGCTGTCCACAGGACGGCGGCGAGCGGAGCGGGAGCCGCCGTGATCGATCTACGGTCCAGCCATGGTCGAATCCACCCCTGGTCCCGGGTACCCGCTGTCGGCCCCGTCGCCGCGTTTCCCCGTCCACGCATTTCCGCCTGAAACGTCCGTTTCGTCGCGATGGCCATCGCTGGACCTGCTGCCGTCGGACGACGCCACCGTGCCGCTGCGTCCGCCGGACCCCCCAGCGGACGGCTCAGCTGGTGGATCCCGCCGCGTTCGTGACGCCACGTTCACCGAGGACGAGCAGGAGATCGGTGGCGACGAGTCCGACCTGTTCGGGATTCGCGAGGGCGTGTTCCTTGATGAGGACCGGGCCGCCGGCGGATGGGTCGCGGACGAGCTCGCGGCGGAAGGGGCCGATCTTGGCCGGCTGGTCGCCGGCCGAACGGATCGGCGCCGTCCGGTCCACTCCCGTCTGGTCCACCCCCGTGCGGGGCGCGAGATGGACGATGGCGAGGACGAGGGCGGCCGGGGACCTGATCGCGGGCCATCGGCCGGCCGGCCGGCGCCGGGAGTTCCACGGGGCGATCTGGTCGGCGTCATCCGCAGGCGGCTTCCGGCTACGCTGCATGGCATCGTGGTGGCGCCGGCCGCCCGGGCCGCCCTCGTTCTCGCGTTGGTCGCCCTCGCCGCCGCGCTCATGACCGCCTGGTTCTCCTGGCAGCACCGCCCGGTGCCGCTCGCCTCCTCCGAGGTCGATACCCCCCGGACGGGGGAGTCGGCGGCGGCTGGCAACGCCCGGTCGGACCACTCGGACCACGGGGCCACCTCCGCCACGGATACGAGCGTGACTTCGGCACCGACGGCCAGGGCCGCCCGCACCGGGGCGAGCGGCGAGGTGGTGGTCGACGTCGCCGGCCGGGTGGCCCGGCCGGGGGTCGTCCGGCTCCCGGCGGGCGCGCGCGTGGTGGATGCGATCGAACGCGCCGGGGGAGTGCTCCCGGGCACCGACACGACCGGCCTCGCCCTGGCCCGGTTGCTGGTCGACGGAGAACAGGTCCTCGTCGACGGCAAGCCCGGCCCGGCGCGGCCCGGAACGGCGGCCGGGCAACCTGCGGGTACTGGCCTCGGGTCCGCCGGTTCCACCGCGGCGACCGGTCCGATCGACCTGAATGCCGCGACCGCCGAGGAGCTNGACGGTCTGCCCGGGGTGGGGCCTGTGCTGGCTCGCCGCATCGTCGAGTGGCGCACGGCGCACGGGCCCTTCCGGTCGCCCGAGCAGCTGGCGGAGGTGACCGGAGTCGGCGACAAGCGGCTGGCCGATCTGCTGCCATTGCTGAAGGTTTGACGTTCCAGTGGTCGACGTCGGGATGGAGACCGGACTCGCGCTGCCGGAACGGCCGTCCGGGGCTTCCCGTCCCATGGACGCCCGGCTGGTGGGCCCGGCGGTCATGGCCTGGGCTGGCGCGGCGGGTGCCGGCACCTGGCCGCCGTCCGTTCCGTTGCTGGGCGCCGCCGGTGCGGTGCTCGTCGCGGCTCCGATGTTCCTGCTGCTCCAGGTCCGTCCGCGGGGTGGTCGGCCGACTCGCCCGGGACCGGGCGGCGCTCGGGCCGAGGCGGCTACGGGCGCGTCTCGTCCGTCGCAGTCGCAGTCGCAGCCGCGCAGCGCGCCGCTCACCCGGGGCGTTGGGCGGTGCTCCGGCGGCACTGTCGTCGTGCTCACGGCCCTCGTCTTCCTGGCCGCCGGGTTTCTCGCGGGTGGACTGGCGGCTCGTCCGCGTGACAGCGGCCCGCTCGCCGATCTGGTCCGGCATGGCCGTCCGGTCACCGCCGAGGTCGTCGTCACCGACGATCCCCGCGCCACCTCCTCGTCCACCGCGGTCCGGACGGGAACCGGGCCCGGAGCCGGAGAGGGAAGAGGAGAGGGCGGCGGCGCCGATCGCGTGACCTTCGTGATCTCCGTCCGGGCGGAACGCCTTACCGCGTCACCGGCGGATCTGCGGGTCCGGGCCCCGATGGTCCTGCTCGCGCGGGGTGGCGGCTGGGGTGCTCTGCTGCCCAGCCAGCACCTGGTCGTCTCCGGCAGGCTCGCCGAACCCCGGGTCGGTGACACCGTGGCCGCCGTCCTGTTCGCCGACGGCCCACCGCGGACCCGCGGCGGACCCGCAATGATCCAACGAATCGCCGGGGGGCTGCGGGCCGGGCTGCGTCGAGCCGCTGGGGGACTGCCTGAACCGCGTCGCGGGCTGCTGCCCGGCCTCGTGGTCGGCGACGTCTCCGGGCTCGACGATGCGGTGCGCGCGGACTTCCGCGCCGCCGGAATGTCCCATCTAACGGCCGTGTCCGGTAGCAACGTCGCCATCGTGACGGCCTCGGCGCTCTACCTCATGGGATGGACCGGGCGTGGGTCACGGTCGCGCGCCGCGGTGGGAGCCCTCGCTCTCGTCGGGTTCGTCGTGCTCGCCCGGCCCTCGGCCAGCGTGCTGCGTGCCGGGGCGATGGGTCTGGTCGGCCTGCTCGGGCTCGCCGTTGGCCGTCCCAGGGCGGTGCTGCCCTCCCTGGCGGCGAGCGTGATCATCCTGATCCTGGCGGATCCCGCGCTCGCCCTCTCGGTCGGCTTCGCGCTGTCCGTCCTCGCCACGGCCGGAATGATCGTTCTCGCGCCGGGCTGGCGGGACGCGCTCGCTCGCCGGCTGCCGGCGCGAATCGCCGAGGTGCTCTCCGTCGCGGCCGCCGCCCAGCTGGCGTGCACCCCGGTGTTGGCCTGGACCGGCGGGGGGCTGAGCCTCGTGGCGGTGCCCGCGAACGTCCTGGCCGTGCCCGCCGTCGCACCGGCGACCGTGCTGGGAGTACTGACGCTGGTCGTGGCGGCGGTGTCGCCGTCAGCAGCCGGGCTGCTCGCGCACCTCGCCGATCTGCCGTGCTGGTGGCTGGTGACGGTCGCCGGCCGGTGCGCCGATCTTCCTGCCGCGACGCTGCCGTGGCCCACGGGGGTGATGGGAGCGGGCGTGGCCGCCGGTGTCGCCTGGCTCGTGGTGGCGACGCTGCGGCGGCGGGTGCCGCGGCGACTGGTCGCTGCGGCCCTGGTCGGCCTGCTCCTGGCGCGATGCGCCGTCGCCGGGCGGCTGGCGCCGTGGCCGCCGCCCGGCTGGCGCCTGGTCGCCTGCGACGTCGGTCAGGGCGACGCCCTCGTGCTGTCGGCGGGACCGGGCACCGCGGTGCTGGTCGACGCCGGCCCCGATCCGGCCCTGCTGACCCGCTGCCTCTCCGACCTCGGCGTGCGACGGATACCGGTGGTCATTCTCAGCCACTTCCACGCCGATCACGTCGAGGGGCTGCCGGCCGTGCTCGGCCGGCTTCCGGTGGGGGAGGTACTCGGCAGTCCGCNGGGGGANCCCGTTCTCCAGTGGCACCGGGTCCAACAGTGGACCCGGCGGGCCGGTGTGCCGCTGCGGACGGCCGTCATCGGCTCCCGGGCACAGGTGGGGGCGGTCTCTTGGACGGTCCTGGCTCCGCGCACCGTGTTGCACGGCACCGAGAGCGATCCCAACAACGCGAGCCTGGTGCTCTCCGCACGGGTGGGGGAGGTGACCATCCTGCTCACCGGGGATGTGGAGCCGCCGGCCCAGCGGNTGTTGACCGGCAGCCCGGAGGATCGGACGGCGCTACGAGCCGACGTGCTCAAGGTGCCCCATCACGGCGCCGCTGATCAGGACGCCACCTTCCTCGCGGCGACCGGGGCCCGATTCGCCCTGATCAGCGTCGGCACCGGGAACAGCTATGGTCATCCCGCGCCGTCCACCTTGCGGACGCTGCGCCGGTCCGGCATGGCCGTCGCCCGGACCGACCGCGACGGCGCGGTGGCGGTGGTCGCCACGGCGGCNCCCGCCGGGTCCGCCGAGTCCGGGTCGCTGGCGGGAGCCGCCTCCGGGTCGGGGGCGGGAGTCCGCGTCTCGGTGGTGCTCCGCCGGCCCGGGGGCGGATCGTGACATGCTCACCTGCGTGTCCTCCTCCGCACTGCCGCCGCTCGTGCTCGTCACCGGCGACGAGGATCTACTCGTCGGTCGAGCGGTGCGCGGGGTTCTCGACGCGGCTCGGGCCCGTGATCCCGATGTCGAGATCGTCGACCGGCCGGCCGGTGAGCTCAGCGAGGCCGATCTGATCGACCTCGGCGCCACCTCGATGTTCGGAGGTGGCCGGGTGATGGTCGTCCGCGGCGCGCAGGACCTCGCCGAGGATCTGCGTGACGCGTTGTTGGAGTACATCGCTCGTCCGCTCGACGACGTCGTGCTCGTCGTCGTCCACAGCGGCGTGGTGAAGAACCGCAAACTCGCGGACGTGCTGAAGACCGCGGGCGCGCGGGTCGTGCCGGCAGCGAAGATCACCAAGCCGCGGGAGCGTCACGATTTCGTCGTCGCCGAGGTGCGGCATCTCGGCGGCCGGGTCAGCGACGGCGCGGTGCGCGCCCTGCTCGACGCGGTCGGTGGTGATCTGCGTGAGCTCGCCGCCGTTTGCGATCAACTCGTGGCCGACACCGACGGGCTGATCGACGAGGCCGCGGTGGCCCGTTTCCACCGGGGCNGGGCCGAGGCCAGCGGGTTCGCCGTCGCGGACGCGATCATCGGCGGCGACCTGCCGCAGGCGTTGACGCTGCTGCGTCAGTCCCTGGAGGGGGGTACCGCGGCCGTACTGGTCTCCAGCGCCGTTGCCGGTGGTCTGCGTGACCTCGCCCGGGTGGCGTCCGCGGGTCCCGGCTCGAAGTGGGATCTCGCCCGAGCCCTGGGTATGCCGGACTGGAAGGTCGAGAAGGCGCAGCGCTCCGCCCGAGCATGGTCGGACCGGGGTCTCGGCCAGGCCCTGCGGGCGGCCGCCGAGGCCGACGCCGGCGTCAAGGGCGCTGCGGTTGACGCCGGTTACGCCTTGGAGAAACTGTTGCGCGAGGTCGCCGTGGCTAGGTTGGTCGGGCGGGCCCGGGCGGCCGGGAGCCGTGGATGACCGACGGTCCGGGGACGGCTGACGGTCCGGGGACGGCTGACGGTCCGGGGACGGCTGACGGTCCGGGAGCCGGTGCCGGCATCGTCGTGGCTCCTCAGCCGGCAGCCGACCCCGAGGCCCCGCCGCCGGGCGGCTGGTTCGGCCTGCGGGTGCTACCGGCGGGCTGGATGCGGGGGCTGCTCATGATCGTGACTGGGCTGGTCACGGTGGTGATCGCACTCGGTGATCTCGCGAGCGCCTGGGTGGTCGGTGTCCTCCCGCTGACCGTCGGCGCGATGGTTGCCTATCACGAAGTGCTTGAGCGGCTGATCCGGCCGGACGAGGTCTCGGCGGAACCGGCTCCACAGCAGCCCGGAGCCCGTTCCACGCCGTGCGGCGGGCTCTGACCGGGCGAGAGGCCCGACCGACGGGTGGGCACGCGGAAAAGCCGGGACGCCTGCGGCGCCCCGGCTGGAGGAAGACGACTCAGCTGGCGGCCAGGTTGGCGTGCGTGCGAGCCAGTGCCGACTTCTTATTGGCGGCCTGGTTGGCGTGAATGACACCCTTGCTGACGGCCTTGTCCAGCTTGCGGGACGCGATCCGCAGCGTCTCGCCGGCGCGCTCGACGTCACCGGCATCCACGGCGTCGCGGAAGCGACGCACGTGCGTCTTGAGTTCCGACTTCACAGCCTTGTTGCGCAGCCGCCGCTTCTCGTTGGTGAGGTTGCGCTTGATCTGCGACTTGATGTTGGCCACGCGGGAGAACCTCTGATTTGTCGAGTCGGGGTGGTGCGGACACGTCATAGTACGGGTACCGGCCGTGCCCGGTGATCCGGCATATCTCGCTGGCTCCTGGGAGCAGCAGGTACCGCGGAGAACCGGCTGCCTCCGGCGACCGGCGCCGCACGGAATGGCGACCAGATCATGACCGGACAGGTCATGATCGACCAGATCATGACCGGACGACGACGCGGCCCGTCACGGTGGCACTCAGATTATCAAACCCCCGCGCGGCGGCGCACCGGCGCAACGTTGCGCGCGGCTCCTGGCACGATGAAGGTGGTCGACCCAGATATCGGCACGGGCGGCTCCACCGTGATCACCGCGAGCGAAACGAGAACTCTCCGCGTGTCCACAGCCCCGCACCTGGCGCCCGGCGCCGACCCGACGATGATCCGCAACTTCTGCATCATCGCCCACATCGACCATGGCAAGTCGACTCTTGCCGATCGGATGCTTGGTGTGACCGGTGTCGTGGAGGCGCGCAACATGCGCGCGCAGTACCTCGACCGCATGGACATCGAGCGCGAGCGCGGGATCACCATCAAGGCCCAGAACGTGCGCCTGCCGTGGCGGGCCGACGATGGTCGGGACTACATCCTGCATCTCATCGACACACCGGGCCACGTCGACTTCAGTTACGAGGTGAGCCGTTCGCTCGCGGCCTGCGAGGGCGCGGTGCTGCTGGTCGACGCGGCCCAGGGCATCGAAGCGCAGACCCTGGCGAACCTGTACCTGGCGATCGAGAACGACCTGACCATCGTTCCNGTACTCAACAAGATCGATCTTCCGGCGGCCCAGCCGGAGAAGTACGCCGAGGAGATCGCGGCGATCATCGGCTGCGAGCCGGGCGAGGTGCTCCGCGTGTCCGGCAAGACCGGCCAGGGAGTGCCGGAGCTGCTCAACGAGATCGTGCGCCGGGTGCCCGCCCCGGTCGGCGATCCGGACGGTCCGGCTCGTGCGATGATCTTCGACAGCGTCTACGACATCTACCGCGGCGTCATCACCTATGTGCGGGTGGTCGATGGCACGCTGACCACCCGCGACCGGTGTCTGATGATGTCGACCAGCGCGAGCCACGAGACCCTCGAGGTAGGTGTCATCTCGCCGGACCCCCATCCGACCGGGTCGCTGTCGGTCGGCGAGGTCGGCTACGTCATCCCCGGGGTCAAGGACGTCCGGCAGGCCCGGGTCGGCGACACCATCACCACTACCCGGCGGCCGGCGACGGAGATGCTCGGTGGCTATCGGGATCCGTTGCCGATGGTGTACTCCGGGTTGTACCCGATCGACGGCAGCGAGTATCCAGCGTTGCGCGAGGCTCTCGACAAGCTTCAGCTCAACGACGCCGCCCTGACCTACGAACCGGAAACCTCCGCGGCATTGGGGTTCGGATTCCGGTGCGGCTTCCTGGGCCTGCTGCATCTGGAGATCGTCCGGGAGCGGCTGGAGCGCGAGTTCAACCTCACTCTCATCTCCACGGCCCCGAACGTCGTCTACCGGGTGGTCATGGAGGACCATTCCGAGATCATAGTGACCAACCCCAGTGACTGGCCGGGCGGGAAGATCGCCGAGGTGTACGAGCCCGTCGTCGAGGCGATGCTGCTGCTGCCGACCGACTTCGTCGGGGCGGTGATGGAACTGTGCCAGGGCCGGCGCGGTGTCCTGAAGGGGATGGACTATCTGTCGACCGACCGGGTGGAACTCAAGTACACGCTGCCTCTCGGTGAGATCATCTTCGACTTCTTCGACGCCCTGAAGTCCAGGACCCGGGGCTATGCCAGCCTCGACTACGAGCCGGCCGGGGAGCAGTTGGCCGATCTGGTGAAGGTCGACATCCTGTTGCAGGGGGAGACTGTCGATGCCTTCTCGGCGATCGTGCACCGTGAGAAGGCCTACGCCTACGGCGTGTCCATGACGACCAAGCTGCGCGAGCTGATTCCGCGCCAGCAGTTCGAGGTGCCGATCCAGGCTGCGATCGGCAGCCGGATCATCGCGCGGGAGAACATCCGCGCCATCCGCAAGGACGTGCTCGCCAAGTGCTACGGCGGCGACATCACCCGCAAGCGCAAGCTGCTCGAGAAGCAGAAGGAGGGCAAGAAGCGGATGAAGACGATCGGTCGGGTCGAGGTGCCGCAGGAGGCCTTCATCGCGGCGCTGTCCACGGACACCGGCAAACCGGCGGTGAAGTGAGTCCGGTGCGGGGCCGACGCGGGACCGTGGTGCCATCCGCCTGTTCAGTGAGTCGGCCGTTCAGCGGGTCGGCAGGGGGCTGGCCGGGAGGCGGATCGGTTCGGTGGCCGGTTCGGGGAACGACAGGTCCGCGACAGGGGCGGCGGCGCTGGAACGGTACACGGTGGTTCGGGGCGGGAGCAGTTCGAAGATCTCGTCGAGAACGGCCCTGGCGTCGTCGTCCATGACCGGATCTTTTCGCACCGACGTCGATCGGTCCATGGTGAACCACCCATATTTTCCCTTCTGTGCCCAACGATGACAAAATGTCATTACACCCGGCCAACATCGCCGAAGTGGGTATTCCGGCCTTATCCCTAGGTGGTCCTCGTGTGGCCACCCCTGGCCCGCCCGCGTGGTTGGCAAACGTAGCGTTGCCGCGAGAGCACACGTTGGGGGCACACTGGGGGCATGCCACAAAAGCCTCCCGACGGCTCGCTTCCGCCGGACGACGGTGCCCTCCCGGCGGCCGCGCTGGCCGAGGTGACCCGGCGGCCGTTCGGGGTCTACGTGCATGTGCCCTATTGCGCGGCGCGCTGCGGCTACTGCGACTTCAACACCTACACGGCGGCCGACCTAGGCGGCGCCCTGGTGTCGTCGGTGGGCCTCACGACGTTCGTCGACATCGCGACNGGCGAGGTCCGGCTCGCGCGTACCGTGCTTGGTGAGCAGGAGCTGGTGGTCTCCACGGTCTTCGTCGGTGGCGGCACGCCGACCCTGTTGACCGCGGACGATCTCGGGCGGCTGTTGCGGATCCTGGACGACGGGTTCGGGCTGGCGTCCGACGCGGAGATCACCACCGAGGCGAATCCGGAGTCGGTGGATCCGGCGCAACTGGAGCAGCTGCGCGCCGCCGGTTACACCCGGATCTCCTTCGGGATGCAGAGTAGCCGTCCGCACGTCCTCGCCGCCCTGGACCGGCGGCACACCCCTGGCCGCGTGCCCGAGGTGATGCGCTGGGCCCGCAAGGCGGGCTTTGACCAGGTCAGCCTGGACCTCATCTACGGGGCTCCGGGCGAGTCGGAGGCGGACTGGGCGGCGAGCCTGGACGCGGCGATCCAGCTCGGCCCGGACCACGTCAGTGCCTACGCGCTGACGGTTGAGGAGGGCACGAAACTGTCCCGCCGGGTCCGCCGGGGCGAGCTGCTCGAACCCGACGACGACCTGCTTGCCGACCGCTACCTGCAGGCCGATGACGCTCTGTGCGCGGCCGGCCTGACCAGCTACGNGGTCAGCAACTGGTCGCGGGGGACCGATACCCGGTGTCGGCACAATCTGGGGTACTGGCGCGGAGATCACTGGTGGGGGATCGGTCCGGGCGCGCACAGCCACGTCGGCGGGGTGCGATGGTGGAACGTGCGTCATCCGGCGGAGTACGCGGCCCGGCTGGGGGCCGGGCGCAGTCCCGCGGCCGCCCGGGAGGAGCTCGACGCGCAGGCCCGCCGGGTCGAGCGGGTCATGCTGGGCGTCCGGTTGGCCGAGGGACTGGCCGTCGGTGAGCTGGACGGGCCCGGCCGGGAGGCCACCGCCGGGCTCGCGAAGTCCGGCCTGGTGGAACCCGGTGCCCTGGAGTTCGGCCGGGTGCGTCTCACTCGTCGCGGTCGTCTGCTCACCGACACGGTCGTGCGAGCCCTGCTGCCCGACTGACGCCGCTGCCCGACCGGCGGCCGTCCGGTGGCCCGATCGGGCGGGACCGGAACCTGGGTACCGGCATGCTCGTTTCGTTACGAGGACGTCGCCGGGCCCTTACCGGTCATTCGCGGGGTGGCTCATGTTCTGTGCTTCGACCTGAGCAGGCGGCTACACTTGGCACTCACTGCGGCCGAGTGCCAAGCTGGGTGTCCGCCGCTGCACACACCGTGGCCCGGCCACGTCCCGCCTGGTGAAGGGGGTGCGACCGCGTGCTGGAGGATCGGCGGCTCGAAGTCCTTCGGGCGATTGTTGAGGACTTTGTGCTGAGCAACGAGCCGGTGGGTTCCAAGGCGCTGGCGGAGCGGCATAATCTCGGTGTATCGCCAGCTACTGTCCGTAATGACATGTCCGCCCTGGAGGAAGAGGGGTATATCACACAGCCTCATACCAGCGCAGGACGGATACCGACGGACAAGGGCTACCGGTTGTTCGTGGACCGGTTGTCGGGGGTGAAGCCGCTGTCCCGGGCCGAACGTCGGGCGATCCAGAGCTTCCTGGAGGGCGCCGTCGACCTGGACGACGTGGTGCGCCGCTCCGTGCGGCTACTCGCCCAGCTCACCCGGCAGGTGGCCGTCGTGCAGTACCCCTCCTTGTCGAGCAGCAGCATCCGGCACATCGAGGTTGTCACGCTCGGCCCGTACCGCCTGCTGATGGTCCTCATCACCGACACCGGCCGGGTCGAGCAGCGTATCGTCGACAGCCTCGTACCCGTTGACGACGAGGTCGCCGGCGAGCTGCGTTCCGTGCTCAACTGCGCGCTGGCCGGCCGGCGCTTGGTCGACGCCCCCGACATCGTCGCGGCCCTGCCCGACAGCACCCGCTCCGAGCTGCGCCCCTACCTGACCACGGTGGCCGGTGCCGTGCTGGAGTCGCTGGTCGAGCGGCAGGAGGAGCGCATCGCGATGGCTGGGACGGCGAATCTCACGCGGTCCCCGGTCGACTTCGCCGACTCGTTGCGGTCGATACTTGAGGCGTTAGAAGAACAGGTCGTGCTGATGAAACTCATCGGCTCGGCGCGGGAGACCGGTACTGTAACGGTACGGATCGGTCGCGAAACGGATGTGGACGCCCTCCGGTCCACCGCGGTGGTGGCCACGGGATACGGTCGTGGTCCCTTCGCGCTGGGTGGGATGGGGGTGCTCGGCCCGATGCGCATGGACTATCCGGGGACGATGGCGGCCGTCCGGGCCGTCGCCAAATACGTGGGTGAACTCTTGGGTGCCGACTGATGGCAGTGGATTATTACGCCGTTCTGGGCGTACGCCGGGAAGCGTCGAACGACGAGATCAAGCGGGCCTACCGCAAACTGGCCCGTGAGCTGCATCCGGATGTCAATCCAGATCCGGATGCACAGCAGCGCTTCCGGGGCGTCACGGCCGCGTACGAGGTGCTCTCCGACCCGGAGAAGCGCCAGATCGTCGACCTGGGCGGCGATCCGCTCGCGCCCGGTGGCAGCGGCGGTGGCGGTTCGCCGTTCGGCGCCGGTTTCGGCGGCCTCGGTGACATCATGGACGCCTTCTTCGGCGGCGGGTCGAGCCGTGGGCCCCGGTCCCGGGTCCGGCGCGGCAACGACGCGCTGCTGCGCATCGAGCTCGACCTGTCCGAGACCGCGTTCGGCGCCACGCGCGAGATCACCGTGGACACGGCGGCGGTGTGCTCGACGTGTACCGGTGCCGGTGCGGCTCCCGGCACGCACCCGTCGACCTGCGGCACCTGCGGCGGGCGGGGCGAGGTCCAGCAGGTCACCCGTTCCTTCCTCGGCCAGATGGTGACCTCCCGGCCCTGTCCGCGGTGTTCGGGTACCGGCACCGTGATCGAGCATCCCTGCCGGGACTGCGGCGGCGACGGCAGGGTGCGCAAGCGCCGGACGCTCACTGTGAAGATCCCCTCCGGGGTCGAGGACGGCATGCGCATCCGGCTGTCGGGCGAGGGCGAGGTCGGGCCCGGCGGTGGGCCGCCCGGTGACCTTTACGTCGAGGTCTCCGAGAAGCAGCACCCGGTTTTCACCCGGGAGGGCGACGATCTGCACTGTGAGCTGCCGCTGCCGATGACCTCGGCGGCGCTCGGCACCTCCGCCACGCTGGAGACCCTCGACGGCACCGAGACCATCGCCGTGAAGCCCGGCACCCAGCCCGGTGAGGTCATCAAGCTCGCCGGCCGCGGGGTTCCGCATCTGCGGGCCGCCGGGCGCGGTCATCTGCACATCCACATCAACGTCGAGACTCCGACGAAGCTGGACGGCGAGCAGGAGCGGCTGCTACGAGAGCTGGCGAAGCTGCGCGACGAGGAGGCACCGGCCGTCGTGGGCGGATCCGCCGGCGGCGCGGCGGGGCTATTCCGGCGGCGGGGCACGCGCCGCGGCCGTTAGCCCGGTCATCGGCCGTGACCGCTGCGGAGAGGATGCATCCTGACCAGCGCCCTGTTCCGGCTGTCGCCGCTGCCGATCGCGGACTCGTTCACCCTCGCCGGTCCGGAGGGTCGCCATGCGGCCATGGTGCGCCGGCTGCGGCCGGGGGAGCCGGTCGACGTGACCGACGGTCTCGGCCGTGCGGTGGAGTGCGAGGTCGTTGCCGCCCGGCGGGATGAGATCGACTGCGCGGTCCGGCGCCGGGTCGCCGCCGCGGCCCCGAGCCCCCGACTGGTTGTCGTGCAGGCCCTTGCCAAGGGGGATCGGGGCGAGCGGGCGGTGGAGATGCTGACCGAGGTCGGTGTCGACGAGATCGTCCCGTGGTCGGCGGCCCGGTCCGTGGCCCGCTGGGAGGGTGTCCGTGGCGTGCGGGCCCGGGAACGCTGGGTCAGAGCCGCGGAGGAGGCGTCGAAGCAGTCCCACCGACTGCACTGGCCGGTGGTGGGCGAGTTGGCCGGCCTGAAGGAGGTTGTCGAGCGGGTGCGGGCGGCGGCGCTTGCCGTCCTCCTGCACGAGGAGGCGACCATCCCGTTGGTTGGCCTGGCCCGCTCGGTTGAGGTGTCGGAGCGAGTGGCTCCGGCCGCCTCGGCGGCGGAGCTGGTGCTCGTCGTGGGCCCCGAGGGAGGGGTGTCCGAGTTGGAACTGGCCACGCTGGGCGAGGCCGGAGCGATCGTGTCGCGGCTCGGTTCGACGGTGCTGCGCACATCCACCGCCGGCGTCGTGGCCGCGGCGGTCGTGTTCGCGGACCTCGGTCGTTGGGACGGCCCGGCGCGATGATGGATAGACTGGTCAGGTAGCGTCCGTGGTCCGCCTCGCTGGGCGGTCCCTCCGGCTGGAGGGGTTCTGTCCGGTGTCGGCCGTCCGCGCCGCGCCACCCACCGCGATCATCAATCCTGAGAGGTGCCCCGGCCTCGCTGGCCGCTCTTTATGCCCGAATCCGTTACGCCACCCGTCGCGCCCGACACCAGGGTCCAGACGCGCATTGTCGTACCCGGTCCGCACAGCATGGTGAGTCTGCTCGGTCACCAGGATCAGCTGCTCCGTACCATCGAGAAGGCTTTCTCCTCGGATATCCACGTGCGTGGCAACGAGATCACCATTACCGGCGCTCCGGCTGAGAACGAGCTCGCCGCCAGGTTGTTCGCTGAGCTCATCGCGCTGCTCGACGCCGGGACGGAGCTCAGCCCGCAGCATGTCGACCATTCGCTGGCGATGCTGCGCAGCGGCGCCGAGGAGCGGCCGGCCGAGGTTCTCACCCTCAACATCCTCTCCAGCCGGGGCCGGACGATACGGCCGAAGACGCTGAACCAGAAGCGGTACGTCGACGCGATCGACCAGCACACCATCGTTTTCGGGATCGGGCCGGCCGGCACCGGCAAGACCTACCTCGCCATGGCGAAGGCCGTTCAGGCGTTGCAGGCCAAGAAGGTGAACCGGATCATTCTGACCCGCCCCGCGGTCGAGGCGGGGGNACGCCTCGGGNTCCTGCCGGGGNCCCTGTACGAGAAGATCGATCCCTACCTGCGGCCGCTCTACGACGCGCTGCATGACATGATCGATCCGGACTCGATCCCGCGGCTGATGCAGAGCGGCACGATCGAGGTGGCCCCACTGGCCTACATGCGCGGCCGGACGCTGAACGACGCCTTCATCATCCTCGACGAGGCCCAGAACACCTCGCCGGAACAGATGAAGATGTTCCTTACCCGGCTCGGCTTCGGCGCGAAGATCGTCGTTACCGGGGACGTGACCCAGGTCGNCCTCCCCAGCGGCACCCGCAGCGGGCTGCGGGTGGTCCGGGAGATCCTCGACGGCCTCGGCGACGTCCATTTTGCATCCCTGACCAGCTCCGATGTGGTTCGGCACCGGCTCGTGAGCGAGATCGTCGACGCCTACGCCCGCTGGGACGCGGCCAGTGCGCCGCCACCCGCTCCGGCCCGGTCTGCTCGTCGGGACCGACGGTG
The DNA here is from genome assembly GCF_000732115.1 of Frankia sp. CeD. Taxonomy (NCBI): domain Bacteria; kingdom Bacillati; phylum Actinomycetota; class Actinomycetes; order Frankiales; family Frankiaceae; genus Frankia; species Frankia sp. CeD. The sequence continues at coordinate 50,866 of NZ_JPGU01000010.1, read as the reverse complement.
ACCGTTGCCGCGGTCGGAGAGGACCGCTGATGGCCGTATTCGTTGCCAACGAGTCGGGCGCGAGTGACGTCGACGAGGTGAGGCTGGCCGCGCTCGCCCGGTTCGTGCTCGACGCCATGAAGGTGAACCCGCTCGCCGAGCTCTCGGTGATGCTGGTAGAGCCGAAGGCGATGACCGATCTGCACGTCCGGTACATGGGCGAGGAGGGTCCGACCGACGTCCTGTCCTTCCCGCAGGACGATGCCTTTGACGCCTCGTGGTCGGAGTCGGTCGACGACGATCCGACTACCCTGCTCGGCGACGTCGTGCTGTGCCCGGACGTCGCGCGGCGGCAGGCGGAGCAGGCCGGTCACTCCTTCGATCGCGAGCTGTCCCTGCTGTGCACCCACGGCATCCTGCACCTGCTCGGCTACGACCACGCCGAGCCGGACGAGGAACGCGAGATGTGGAAGGTACAGAGCCAGCTGCTCGCGTCGTGGGACGGCGCGGACGGCGCGGACGGCGCGGACGGCGCCCGCGGTGCCGCGGACGGTGCCGCGGACGGCGGCGAGGGCCGCCGTGGTGACCAGGGCCGCCGTGGTGACCAGGGCCGTGGCGGTGGCGCCGGAGAGCCCCCTGCCGCGCCCGCACGCTGACCCGGCACAAGGGGGTCCGCATGAGTTCCGGTGATCTTTTTCTCGTCTTCATCGCCGTGATGGGCTCGCTTGCCGCGGCGGGTCTCGGCGGCATCGACGCGGCCCTGACCCGGGTCTCCCGGGTGACGGTCGAGGGTTTCTCCCGCCAGGGCCGGGCCGGCGCCCGGAACCTGGCGACCGTCGTGGCCGATCCGGGCCGCTACCTCGCGCTGCTGCTGCTCCTGCGCATCGTCGCGGAGATGCTCGCCGCGGCCTGTATCACGGTGCTGTTCGTGCACGCCTACGGGGCCGGGTTCGCCGCGATCGGCCTCGGGACGCTGGCCTCGACCCTGGTCGCGTACATCCTCGTCGGGGTGATGTTCCGCACCCTGGGCCGCCAGCACGCCCCTGCGGTGGCGTTGGCCAGCGCCGGTCTCACGGTCCGGCTGGCGCGGATCTTCGGGCCGTTGCCCCGGCTGCTGATCGCGTTCGGCAACGCGGTCACCCCCGGTCCTGGTTTCCGGGATGGTCCCTTCGCATCCGAGGCCGAGCTGCGCGATCTCGTCGACCTCGCCGAGGAGAACGAGGTCATCGAGCGTGAGGAACGCGACATGATCGCGTCGGTGTTCGAGCTCGGGGACACCCTGGTGCGCGAGGTGATGGTGCCGCGTCCGGACATGGTCTTCATCGAGTCGACGAAGACCGTCCGGCAGGCTCTCGCGCTGGCCCTGCGCAGCGGCTTCTCGCGGATCCCCGTCATCGGGGAGAGCGTCGACGACGTGGTGGGGATCGCCTTCCTCAAGGACATGGTCCGCCGGGAACGGGAGGGGGGCGAGGATGGTGCGATCGCCGAGATCATGCGTTCACCCGCACTCGTGCCCGAGAGCAAGCCCGCGGACGACCTGCTCCGTGAGATGCAGGCGTCGCGTACCCACATGGCGATCGTCATCGACGAGTACGGTGGAACCGCCGGACTCGTCACCATCGAGGACATCCTTGAGGAGATCGTCGGTGAGATCACCGACGAGTACGACAACGAGGTTCCGCCGGTGGAGTGGATCGACGCCAACACCGCGCGGGTGACCGCCCGGCTCGACGTCGACGATCTGGCGAAGCTGTTTGACTTCGACGTGGACGACCTGCCCGGTGCGGATGACAGCCTCACCGTCGGTGGCCTGCTGGCCACGGCCCTGGGACGGGTGCCCATCCCGGGTGCGACGGTCACGGTCGGTGGGTTGCGGCTGTCGGCGGANCGGGCCGCCGGCCGGCGTAACCAGATTGGCACCGTGGTCGTCCAGCGGTTGCCGCATCCGTCGAACGGCGACGACGGCTCGCCGCCTCCCCGATCCGACGACGGCGGCGAACCCGTGCGCAGCTCGTCGTCGGACAGAAAGGTGAATTCGTGACCGCCGACGCGACCCGGTCGGGAACCGTGCCTGCCGATGGCAACTCGGCCGACGGCGCCCCGGCTCTCGACCTCGCCGCAGAGGACGCGAAGCTCGTGGTGCTGGCCAGGGCGGCGCGGCTGCGTGCCTACGCCCCCTCGGGCGACCCTGCGGAGGGTGCGGCGCTGCGCGACACCGACGGTCGCACCTACGCGGCGGCGACTCTCGGCCTGGGCCGGGCCGAGCTAGCGATCTCGGCGCTGCGCGCGGCGGTGGCCGCCGCGGTCTCCAGCGGCGCCCGCCGGTTCGAAGCCGCCGCGGTGGTCACGCAGAAGGACGAGCTCGACCGCGCCGACCTGGCGACGTTGGCCGAGTTCGGCGCCGGGATCCCGGTGTTCCTCGCCGGCTCGGACGGCGTCGCCCGGACCAGGGTGACCACCTAGCGTGTCGACAACGACCTCGGTGCCGTTCCGGGCCGGCTTCGCCTGCCTCGTCGGACGACCCAACGCCGGCAAGTCGACGCTGACGAACGCGCTGGTAGGGACGAAGGTCGCCATCACCAGCGGGCGACCACAGACCACTCGGCACGCCATCCGCGGCATCGTCCACCGCGACGACGCCCAGCTCGTCCTGGTCGACACCCCGGGGTTGCACCGGCCGCGCACGCTGCTCGGGCAGCGGCTCAATGACGTGGTGCGGGCCACGCTGTCCGAGGTCGACGTCGTCGGTTTCTGCATGCCCGCGGACGAGCCGGTCGGCCGGGGGGACCGCTTCATCGCCGAGGAGCTGTCCCGGCTGCCCAAGCGCACCCCGGTGGTCGCCATCCTCACCAAGACAGACCGGGTCGCCGATCCCGATCGGATCGGCGCCCGCCTGCTCGAGATCGCCGGGCTCGGCGAGTTCAGTGACATCGTTCCAGTCAGCGCGGTGCGCTCCTACCAGGTCGCCGTGCTTGCCGACGTGCTTGTCGCCCGGCTGCCCGCCGGGCCCGCGCTGTACCCCGGTGGGGAGCTGACCGACGAACCGGAACAGGTGATGGTCGCCGAACTCGTCCGTGAGGCCGCGTTGGAGGGGGTCCGCGACGAGTTGCCGCACTCGCTCGCCGTCGTGGTGGAGGAGATGGTCTCCCGGGAGGGCAGGCCGGCGCAGCGTCCTCTCCTCGACGTCCGGGTGAACGTCTTCGTCGAGCGGCCCAGCCAGAAGGCGATCGTCATCGGGACCGGCGGATCCCGCCTCAAGGAGGTCGGTTCCCGCGCCCGCACGCAGATCGAGGCGCTGCTCGGTACCCCGGTCTTCCTCGATCTACATGTCAAGGTCGCCAAGGACTGGCAGCGCGATCCGCGCCAGCTGCGTCGCCTGGGGTTCNGAGCCGGCTCGCCGCCGGCCCCACCGAGGCGCCGTCAGCACCGCATCCATGCCGCATCCATGCCGCAATGTACTGCCATACCTACCCCCCGGCTATGGACCGGGATGTCCTGCGGGTTCCTCAGGAGAACATCCGGCCGGTACCGGCCATCTGCCGGGCGACCTCGCTTCACCGCATGAACTCGGGACCGTGCAACCATGGGCGGGTGCCGGTGTATCGCGACGAAGGTGTCGTCCTACGCACGGCCCCCCTCGCCGAGGCCGACCGCATCATCACCGTGCTCACCCGTCGGACCGGTCGGGTGCGGGCCGTCGCCAAGGGTGTCCGCAAGACGTCCTCGCGGTTCGGGTCGCGGCTGGAGCCGGGCACGTACGTCGATCTGCTGCTGCATTCCGGCCGGGCGCTGGACACGGTCACCCAGGCGGACATCATCTCTCCCTACGGCGCCACGATCGCCGTTGACTACCCGAGGTACACTGCGGCCGCGGTGATGCTCGAGACCGCCGAGCGGTTGACCAGCGAGGAACGCCAGCCCGCCCTGCGGCTGTTCCTCCTGCTCGTGGGTGGTCTGCGTACGCTCGCCGGCGACGAGCGCCCACCCGCGCTCGTCCTCGACGCGTTCCTGTTGCGGGCGCTCGCGGTGTCCGGGTATGGGATGGCCCTGGACCACTGCGCGCGTTGCGGTGGGCCCGGGCTGCACCTGTCGTTGTCCGTGCCGGGCGGCGGCGTAGTGTGCCCGCAATGTCGCCCGCACGGTGCGGCGTCGGTGTCCGCGGGTGCGGTGCGGCTGCTCGCGGATCTGTTGCGCGGTGACTGGGACGGTGCACTGGTCAGTGACGCCCGCGCCCGGCGGGAGGCCGGTGGCATCGCCGCCGCCTATCTCCAGTGGCATCTCGAACGCGGGCTTCGCGCACTGCCTTATCTGGAGAGGGCGTGACGCGGCCGGGCGCCGTGGTGGAGGTCTTGCGTGTGGGCCGGGACGGTCATCCCGGCGAGGCGGGCCGGGCGGCCTGGGTGCGACCGCCGGGGAACGGGACCATGAGAGCGGGACGGCGGTGGGACGGGCCGTGGCGGAAGGACGAGGACGGACATGGTGAGGCGGAAAGCGGCGGTGGGTGCGTCCGGCGCGACCCGGCGCCGACGGGGGGACGATGTGGTGATGGCTGGGACCGGCAGGACGGATTGCGGCGTGAAGCCGCCCCGGACGGGTGCGGGGAGGTAGGCGGTGGCGCTGCGTAATGGTGTGAAGACGCGGTTTCGCGATCCGCATCCCCATCCCTCCGGCGCGCGACCTCCGGTCCTGCCGTCGCGTCTCGTCCCGCGGCATGTGGGCATCGTCATGGACGGCAACGGACGGTGGGCGAAGATGCGCGGGCTGGCGCGAACAAAAGGACACGAGGCCGGCGAGGACGCCCTGTTCGACTGCGTCGAGGGCGCGATCGAGCTCGGGGTCCGATGGTTGTCGGTGTTCGCTTTCTCCACGGAGAACTGGAAACGGTCACCGGACGAGGTGGCGTTCCTGATGCGCTTCACCGACGGGGTGTTCGGCCGGCGCATCGAGGACATGCACGCGCTCGGTGTGCGGGTTCGCTGGGCGGGTCGTCGTCCCCGGCTGTGGGGGAACGTGATCAGGCGGCTGGAGTCGTCCGAGGAACGTACCCGTGACAACGACCGGCTCACCTTGGTGATGTGCGTGAACTACGGCGGCCGGGCCGAGATCGCCGATGCCGCGGCGGCGATCGCCCGGGACGTGCGGGAGGGCCGGCTGCGCGTCGATCGGATCGATGAGGCGACCATCGGCCGTTACCTGGACGAGCCCGACATGCCCGATCTGGACCTCGTCATTCGGACTTCCGGGGAGCAGAGGCTCAGCAACTTCCTGCTCTGGCAGGCCGCCTATGCCGAGTTCTCGTTCGTCGAGACGCTCTGGCCGGACTTCGACCGGCGCGATCTGTGGTCCGCCTGTGAGGACTTCGCCCGACGGGACCGGCGCTACGGCGGAACCGTCGCCCATCACGTCTGATGCCCGTGCCCGACGTTCCGACCGGACCCGACGTTCCGACCGGACCCGACGCTTCCACCGTGCCCGACTGGGCGGCGCCGACGGCCGGTGCTCCGGTCGTCGCCCAGATCGCCTTCGCCGTGCCCGGGGACGCCGTACCGGGGGACGCCGTGCCGGGCGGGGCGGGGTTCGCCGCGGCGGCACGTCCGGCGCTTGACGCGCTCGCCCGGGCCCCGGGATTTCGTGGTGGGCGGATCGCCCAGGCGCTCGACGAACCCGGCTCGTGGCTGATGACCACCGAGTGGGACGGGCCGGGCGCGTGGCGTCGCGCGTTGTCCGCCTTCGAGGTGCGATACGCGCTGACGCCGCTGCTCGTCTTCGCGGTTGACGGGCCTGGCACCTTCGAGGTGCTGGTGTCGGTGGACGGGCCGGGCGGCTCGGCGCGGACCCATCGGTCCGACCGTACGCCGGACGCCGACACCGCGGCCCCCGGCGAGCCGCCGCGCTCCGTCGGTGCGCCGGGCGCCGGCCGGCCGTGACCAACCGCGGGATTGTCGGTGGGTACCGGTAGCCTCGACTCAGCATCATGGAATCTACGATCTATGGATTGTGGATCTATGATTTGCAGATCTATTGATCATGAATCTATGGATCATGGATTCGGAGTGTCGATGTCCCGTGGACAGTCCCCTCCCTGATCGCCTGACCGCTCTCTTCGGACACCGGTCGCCGGCGGACCGGNGTCCGGTCCCCGGAGCCGGGGTGTCCCGCACCACTCGTGACCGCGACAGCGAAATGCCGAGGCTCGCTCGATGTTGACCATGCAGGACGCGCTGCTGGCGCTGACCCGTTACTGGACCGACCGCGGCTGCATGATCGTACAGCCGTTCAACACCGAGGTCGGCGCCGGTACGCTCAACCCAGCCACGGTGCTGCGGGTGCTCGGACCGGAGCCGTGGCGGGTCGCGTACGTCGAACCTTCGGTCCGTCCCGACGACTCCCGCTACGGCCACAACCCGAACCGGCTGCAGACCCACACCCAGTTCCAGGTCATCCTCAAACCGGATCCGGGTAACCCCCAGGAGCTCTACCTGGGTAGCCTCGCGGCGCTCGGCATCGACACCGCCGCCCACGATGTCCGGTTCGTCGAGGACAACTGGGCCTCGCCCGCGTTCGGTGCCTGGGGGCTGGGCTGGGAGGTCTGGCTCGACGGCCTGGAGATCACCCAGTTCACCTACTTCCAGCAGGCCGGTGGCCAGACGCTCGACACCGTCAGCGTCGAGATCACCTATGGCGTGGAACGCATCCTCATGGCCCTGCAGGGCGTCCGCCACTTCAGCGAGATCGCTTACGCCCCCGGCATCTCCTACGGCGAGGTGTTCGGCCAGGCCGAGTACGAGATGTCCCGGTACTACCTCGACGACGCCGACATCGACACCGTGCGCCGGCTCTACGCCGACTACGCCGCCGAGGCCCGCCGGCTCATCGACGCCCGGCTGCCCGTCCCCGCGCACTCCTACGTGCTGAAGTGCTCGCACGCCTTCAACATCCTCGACTCCCGGGGCGCGGTCTCTACCACCGAGCGGGCCACCTCCTTCGCGCAGATGCGTGGACTGTCGCGGGAGGTCGCGACGCTGTGGCGGGACCGTCGCGAGGAGCTCGGCCATCCCCTCGGGGCGGCTTCCCCNCCACCNGCCGCGGNGCCCGCCGCGGTGACCACCCGGGCCGAGGAGCCGGCCACCCTGCTGTTCGAGATCGGGACGGAGGAGCTCCCGGCGGCCGAGGTGACCCGGACCGTCGAGGCGGTGCGCGCCGGCCTCGTTGAGCGGCTGGCGGCCACCCGCCTCACGCACGGTGCGGTCCGGGTGCTGGGCACTCCCCGGCGCATCGTGGCGATCGTTGACGAGGTGGCGCCCCGGGAGCCGGACGTCGAGCGGGTCGTCCGCGGCCCGCGCGTCTCGGCCGCCTACGACGCCGCCGGCGCGCCGACGAAGGCCGCCGTCGGGTTCGCGCGTGGTCAGGGTGCGGATCCCGCCGGCCTCCAGGTCGTCACCCACCGCGGTGTCGAGCATGTCGCGCTCGTGCGCACCGAGGCCGGCCGGGACGCCGCCCGGGTGCTGGCCGGGGTGCTCGGTGAGCTGGTGGTGGGGCTGCGCGCGGAGCGCAACATGCGCTGGAACGATCCGACCTTGTCGTTCAGCCGGCCGGTGCGCTGGCTGCTCGCCCTGCTCGGCGAGACCGTGGTGCCGGTGACGGTGTCGACGCTCGCGGCCGGTCGGACCACCCGCGGCCACCGGCGGGCCGGCTCCCCGCCGCTGGACGTGCCGAGCGCGTCCGGCTACCCAGAACTGCTCGCTGCCCGGTCGATCCTGCTCGACCCGGTGGTTCGCCGCGAGCTCGTCGTCGAGGAGGCGGCCAAGCTCACCGCGGACTCCGGCGGTCACATCGACCTCGTCGCCGAGGCGGACGTGCTCACCGAGGTGGCGAACCTCGTCGAGTTCCCGTGCCCGATCCTCGGGTCCTTCGAGGAACGCTTTCTGGACCTGCCGGCGGAGATCCTCACCACCGTCATGCGCAAGCACCAGCGCTACCTGCCGGTGCGTGACGCCGCCGGGCGGCTGCTGCCGTCGTTCGTAGCCGTCGCCGATGGTAAGGTCGACCAAGCGCTGGTCCGCGCCGGCAACGAGGACGTCATCCGGGCCCGGTTCACCGACGCCGCGTTCTTCTACGACGCCGACATCACGGTGCCACTCGAGACGTTCCGGGCGGAGCTCGCGAAGCTGACGTTCGAGCAGCGGCTCGGCTCCGTCGCGGACCGGGCCGACCGCATCGCGGCGCTGGCGCGTGACCTCGCCGAGGAGATCGACCTCGGTGAGGACGACCGGGCCACCCTGGACCGGGCGGCCGCGCTCGCCAAGTTCGATCTGGCCACCCAGATGGTCATCGAGCTGTCGAGCCTCGCCGGCACGATGGCGCGGGAGTATGCCCGCCGGGCCGGTGAGCCCGAGGCGGTCGCCGTCGCCCTCTTTGAGATGGAGCTGCCCCGCCGGGCCGGTGACCAGCTGCCCGATACCGCCCCCGGTGGCCTGCTGGCCCTCGCCGACCGGCTCGATCTGCTTGTCGGGCTGTTCGCGCTCGACGCGGCCCCCACGGGGAGTTCGGATCCGTTCGGGTTNCGCCGGGCCGCGCTCGGGGTCGCCGCGATCNTGGGCAGCCGGCCTGAGCTCGCCGGCCTCACCGTCACCGGCGCGCTGGCCCGCGCCGCCCGGCTCACCCCGGTGCCGGTGTCCGCCGAGGCGCTCGAGGCCGCCGAGACGTTTGTCCGTGGCCGCTACGTCCAGCAACTACTCGATACCGGAGTGGACCACCGCCTGGTCGGCGCGGTCGGGCCGCTCACCGGCACGCCGGCCCGCGCGGCCGCCACCTTGGTGACACTGCGGCAGCTCGTCCAGGGGGAGTCCGCACCCGCCGCCGGCTTCGCCGCCCTGGCCGCCGCGTTGCAGCGGGTCCGCCGGATCGTGCCGGCCGGGACCCCGGCGGTGCTCGACGCGCAGCGCCTCACCGAACCCGCCGAGATCGACCTGCTGGAGGTCGTGACGGCGCTCGTCCGGCGGCTCGCGTCCTCCGGCGCCGATTCGGCTGTCACCGCGGAGACGGCGGCCGGAGCGATCTCCCTTGATGAGCTGGTCGTCGCAGCCGGAGACCTGCCGGCCGCCGTCGACGCGTTCTTCGACGCGGTGATGGTGATGGCCGACGACCCGGCGGTGCGGGCGGCGCGGCTCGGTCTGCTGGCCTGGATCCGGGACCTGACGACCGGAGCTCTCGACTGGGAGGCTCTCGGCTCGCTGTCCGCCTCCGGTCGCTGATCATGGGCATTCTGGCTGCGCATACCGTTACCGCGGGTTAGCGTCTGGGTATCACTCCGGGGCGGAAGGGACGACCATGGCGCGCTACGTGTATGGCTTCCACCAGGGCAACAAGGACATGAAGGATCTTCTCGGTGGTAAGGGTGCGAACCTCGCCGAGATGACGAATCTCGGCCTGCCTGTCCCGCCCGGGTTCACTATCAGCACCCAGGCATGCCGGGAGTACCTTGCCGGCGGCGAACCGGTCGGGCTACGGGCGGAGATCGATCATCATCTTGCCACCCTGGAGACCGCCCGGGGACGGCGGCTCGGCCAGGCCGACGATCCGCTGCTGGTGTCGGTGCGTTCCGGCGCGAAGTTCTCCATGCCCGGGATGATGGACACCATTCTGAACATCGGCCTGACCGATCAGGCCGTCTTGGGCCTGGCCGAGCAGTCAGGTTCGCCGCGGTTCGCCTGGGACTCCTACCGCCGGCTGCTGGCCATGTTCGGCCGGACCGTCCTCGGCGTCGGCGAGCCGTCGTTCGACGCGGCCCTCGAGGCGGCGAAGCGGGCCAAGGGCACCAGTAGCGACCTCGACCTCGACGAGAACGACCTGCGGGCGCTCGTCGCGACCTACCAGCGGATCGTGCTCGAGCGCACCGGCCGCCCCTTCCCCCAGGATCCCCGCGAGCAGCTGGATCTCGCGATCCGAGCGGTGTTCGACTCCTGGAACGGGCCGCGGGCCCGGCTGTACCGCCGTACCGAGCGCATTCCGGACGATCTCGGGACGGCAGTGAGCGTCGTCGCGATGGTGTTCGGCAACCTTGGAACGGATTCGGGCACCGGGGTGGCCTTCACCCGGGATCCGGGCAGCGGCGAACCCGGCGTGTACGGAGACTATTTGCCCAATGCCCAGGGCGAGGATGTGGTGGCCGGGATCCGTAACCCGGTTCCCCTCGCCGAGCTGGAGCGGATCGACCCGGCATCCTTCACCGAACTGCGCGAGATCATGACGCGCCTGGAGAAGCACTACCGGGACCTGTGCGACATCGAGTTCACGATCGAACATGGCAGGTTGTGGATCCTGCAGACCCGCGTCGGCAAACGCACTGCCGCGGCGGCTTTCCGGATCGCCGCCATGCTCGCCGAAGGCGGTGTCATCGACGACGACGAGGCGCTGTGCCGGGTGAGCGGCGACCAGCTCGCCACCCTGATGTTCCCGCGCTTCGACGACACGGCCCGGCCCGCCCCGATCGCGACGGGAGTGAACGCCGCGCCCGGGGCGGCGGTGGGGGAGGCCGTCTTCGACGCCGCCGAGGCGGTGCGGGTGGCGGCCGAGGGCCGACCGGTCATCCTCGTCCGCCGCGAGACGAATCCCGATGACCTCGCGGGCATGCTCGCGGCGCGCGGAATCCTGACCTCCCGAGGCGGCCGGACGTCGCATGCCGCCGTCGTCGCCAGAGGATTGGGCCGGACCTGCGTGTGCGGGGCCGAGGAGATCGAGGTCGATCCCGCCGGTCGCCGCCTCACCACCGGGCGGGGCGTGGTCGTGCGGGAGGGGGACATCCTCTCCATCGACGGGACCATCGGCGCGGTATACCCCGGTTCCGTACCACTCGTCCCGTCACCAGTCGTCGAGTACTTCGAGGCCGGCCGTCCCGACCATCCCCGGCCGGGCGGGGACCTGGTCGCCGCCGTGGATCGGCTGATGCGGCACGCCGNCCGGTCCCGCCGGCTGCGGGTCCGCGCGAATGCCGACACCGGGCCGGACGCCGCGCGGGCCCGCCGGTTCGGCGCCGCGGGCATCGGGCTGTGCCGCACCGAGCACATGTTCCTCGGGGATCGTCGTACCCTGGTCGAGCAGATGATCCTCGCGGGAACGCCGGCTGAGCGGACCGAGGCGCTCAGCCGGCTGCTTCCCCCGCAACGGGAGGATTTCGTCGAGATCTTCACCGCGATGGACGGTCTGCCCGTCACGGTCCGGCTGCTCGATCCGCCGTTGCACGAGTTCCTCCCGGACCTCACCGAGCTGTCCGTGTCGATCGCCGCCGCGGACGCCGCCGGAAGGCCGGTCGACGACGCCGACCGGGAGAGGCTGGCGGTCCTGCGCAGCATGCACGAGACCAACCCGATGCTGGGTCGCCGCGGCGTCCGACTCGCTCTCACCGTCCCGGGGCTGGTGGAACTGCAGGCGCGGGCGATCGCCGAGGCGCTGGTGCGCTGCNGCCGCGTAGGCGGTGATCCCCGTCCCGAGATCATGGTTCCGTTCATCTCCACCGCGACGGAGCTGGATGCCATCCGGGACCGGGTGCGCGGGGTGCTGGCCGAGGTCGGCACCGAGAGCGGCCTGGAGATCGACCTGCCGATCGGCACGATGATCGAGGTTCCGCGGGCGGCGCTCACCGCGGACCAGATCGCCCGCCGCGCCGAGTTCTTCTCGTTCGGCACCAACGACCTCACCCAGCTGCTCTGGGGTTTCTCCCGGGATGACGTCGAGGCATCGTTGCTGCCGCGCTACCTCGACCTCGGCATCCTCGCCGGGTCGCCGTTCGCGTCGGTGGACCGCGACGGGGTGGGCGCCCTGATGAGGACGGCGGTCCGGGCTGGGCGGGGCGCTCGGCCCGATCTCGGCCTCGGCGTCTGTGGCGAGCACGGCGGCGATCCCGATTCCGTGCACTTCTTCGCCGAACTCGGGCTCGACTACGTCTCCTGTTCGCCGTTCCGGGTGCCGGTGGCCCGGCTGGAGGCCGGGCGTGCCGCGGTTCTCGGCCGGTCGACGGTCGGGTGAGTTTCCGCCTGGCCCGTTTCCTGCCCTTTCCGGGCCGGGATCCCGATCGGGGCTGGGCGGATGAAGGGGGCAGTTGCCCTGTGATGTCGGTCGTGTGCCCATAGGGACGCTACTGTTCGTTCGTGTGGGCCTGTCCCGTCCTCGTCTCATCGTCAACCCGTTTCGCGTGACCTGGTACCGCGTGCCATGGTGGCGTTGGATGATGCGGGCGGTGGCGGCTGTCCTCCTCGGCATCATGGTTCTCGCCGTGGTGACGTTTCTGCAGGTCTGGNGGGTGGGCAGGGAGGATCACCGGCCCCGGTCCGACGTCCTCGTGGTGCTCGGTGCTTCGCAGTACGACGGGCGTCCCTCGGCGGTCCTCGCCGCCCGTCTCGACCACGTGCTGGAGCTCTACCGGGAGGGAATCGCCCCTCAGGTGATCACAGTCGGTGGGAAGCAGCCGGGCGACCGTTACACCGAGGGCGAGGCCAGTGCGACCTATCTGCGGCAGCGGGGTATCCCCCCGGATCGGGTGCTCGTCCTACCCGAGGGTTCGAACACGCTCGGGTCGCTGACCGCCGTAGCCGGGTTGATGAACTCGCGGCACTGGCACACCGCCGTGCTGGTCACCGATCCCTGGCACAGCCTGCGTTCTCGGACGATGGCCCGTGACCTCGGTGTTGACGCCGTCACCTCCCCGGCCGACCGGGGGCCGGCCGTCCACGGCTTCGGCACGCAGGTCCGGTACATCATCCGCGAGGGGATCGGTTACCGGTGGTACCAGCTCTTCCGCCAGGCATCACCACCTTCGGCGACCACCCGGGCCGTCTGACACCGGGTCGACGTTCGTCGGCAGCAGCGGATACGAACCCGTGACGCCTCTGACATATCAAGGCCCGCTTCGGCCCTCTTTGCCGTCGGCCGCCGCTGATACGGTTCGGATCGCCGGGTGAGGGGGTAGTGCGACACGTGGTAGTGAGGCAAAGCGGCGGAGTCGGCTGCCCGCGGCGCGAGAGAACCCTCCGGAGATTACCTTCCGGGTGTGGAACGACACTGTAAGGAGACTGGTGTGGCAACTCCCGTATCCGAGAGCACGGTCGGGACGGCCGACCTGGAGACGGTTCGGGAACTCGCGCAGCAACTGCGGGTCGACTCGGTGCGCAGCAGCACCTCGGCGGGTTCCGGGCATCCCACCTCGTCGATGTCGGCCGCGGACGTGCTGGCGGTTCTCGTCGCGCGCCNCCTTCGGNACGACTGGGNCAACCCGGCGGACCCGGCGAACGATCATCTGATCTTTTCGAAGGGGCACGCATCCCCGCTGATCTACTCCATCTTCAAGGCGGTCGGGGTCGTCGGTGACGACGAGTTGATCAATGGTTACCGCCGTTTCGGTGAGCGGCTTCAGGGCCACCCGACGCCTGTCCTGCCGTGGGTCGACGTCGCGACCGGGTCGCTCGGGCAGGGCCTGCCCGACGGCGTGGGCGTCGCGCTCGCCGGTAAGTACCTGGACAAGGTGCCCTACCGGGTCTGGGTGATCTGCGGTGACAGCGAGATGGCGGAGGGCTCGGTCTGGGAGGCACTGGACAAGGCCTCCTACTACAACCTCTCCAACCTCATCGCGATCGTCGACGTCAACCGGCTCGGCCAGCGCGGCCCGACCGAGCTCGGCTGGGACCTCGACACCTACGCCAGGCGGGTGGAGTCCTTCGGCGCCCGCGCGGTCGTCGTTGACGGCCACGACATCGCCGCGATCGACGCGGTGCTCGCCGACGCCGAGGACGTCACCCGGCCGACCGTCATCCTCGCCCGCACCCGCAAGGGCGAGGGCTTCTCCGAGACCGCGGACGTCGAGGGCTGGCACGGCAAGCCGTTCCCCGCCGACATGGCCGACCGCGCCATCGCCGAGCTCGGCGGCCTGCGCGACCTGCGGGTTCGCGGTCCGGTGCCGCCCGCGGACCTCCCCCGACCGGCGCCGGTCGAGCGGCCCGTCATCACACTGCCCACCTACGATCTCGGCGCCAAGGTGGCGACTCGGCGCGCCTACGGCCAGGCGCTCGCCGCGCTCGGAGCCCGCACCGACGTGGTGGCGCTCGACGCGGAGGTCAGCAACTCGACCTACTCCGAGGACTTCGCCAAGATCTACCCGGACCGCTTCTTCGAGATCTTCATCGCCGAGCAGCAGCTCGTCGCGGCGGCGGTCGGGCTGTCGGTGCGTGGCTACGTGCCCTTCGCCTCCACGTTCGCGGCGTTCTTCTCCCGGGCCTACGACTTCATCCGGATGGCGGCGATCTCCCAGGCCGACATCCGGCTGTCCGGCAGCCACGCGGGAGTCGAGATCGGCGCCGACGGGCCGTCGCAGATGGCGCTCGAGGACATCGCCATGATGCGGGCGGTCGGCGGCTCGACGGTGCTCTACCCGAGCGATGCGACGTCCGCCGCGAAGCTCGTCGAGGCGATGGCGGATCTGCCCGGGGTCAGCTACCTGCGCACCACCCGTGGAGCCTACCCCGTGCTCTATGGCCCGGACGAGCCGTTTGCCCCCGGTGGTTCCAAGGTGCTCCGCCGATCGAATGCCGACACCGTCACGCTCATCGGTGCCGGTGTCACCCTGCACGNGTCGCTGGCCGCGGCGGACACCCTCGTGGCCGAGGGGATCGCGGCCCGCGTGATCGACCTGTATTCCGTGAAGCCGGTCGACGCGGCGACGCTCGCCGACGCCGCCCAGGCCACCGGCGGGCGCATCGTCGTCACCGAGGATCACTACCCGGAGGGNGGACTGGCCAGCGCGGTGCTGGAAGCGCTCAGCGACGGCGGCGTGCCGCTGTCGGTCCGTCATCTCGCGGTGCGGTCGCTGCCGGGTTCCGGGACGTCTCAGGAGCTCCTGGACGCGGCCGGCATCTCCGCGAGGCACATCGTCGAGGCCGCCCGCGACCTGCTGCGCTGACCCGTCCAGGGCCGGCGGCCGGCGGTCGAGAAGGCACGAGGCTGGGACATCCGGTGGGACCGGGGGAGATCCCCCCGGTCCCACCAGGCCGTCCCTCAGTCGTCTCCGGCTGGGGCGGGTGCTCCACCGAAGGTCATGTCGACCAGGGNGAGGTAGAGCCGGTCTGGACGCGGCAGAAACTGGATCTTGGAAAGCGCCTGGTCCTGGCCGGCGGACTCCACGACGAACTCGCCGTACCCGAGCAACCGGCCAAGCGGATCCCGGTTGTACGTGAGATCCGTGATCTTGGAAAGTGGCATCGTCTGGACCTTGCGGAAAAAGATCCCGGACACCTTCAGGAGCCGTTTGTCGGTGATCATAAGGTGCTCGAACTGCCAGTCGGCGACCCTCCACAGCATCCTCAAGATCATGAAGAGGGCGAAGTACCACAGCAGCGTGGTGATGATGCCGGCGTCGACGTCCTGCGAGGCGAACAGGATGTTCGCCACGAGCGCGAGCAGTACGGCCCCGACGGTCTGCAGGAAGATGGGCAGCAGGACCGCCCAGTGCAACCGCACCATCATCACCAGGCGTTCCTGGGATGCGAGGTACTTGGTGTCGCGCTGAGCCAGGTCCGGAAGCTGGAGTCTCACCACGCCGGCAGTGTCCCAGACATCAAGAGTGGCCGGGTAGCCATTACAGAGCGGTATCGGTTACGAACTGGGACACCCCGTTACCGACGGACTGCAGCCAGTCGAAGGCGCGGCCGACGATACTGGCCGCGCTGTTGGGCGCGGTCACCACGAAGAAGATGAGGAACGCGATCGCCCCATACCTAATGATCTTGTCCACGGCAGGCCTCCGGGCCGATTCGGGGAAGGGTGCGCACAAAGTATCGCCGCTGAGCTCGATGGAGGTCGCGGAATCGCGCCGATACTCTCAAACTCGTGGTCAGTGAGTGGTATGACACCTCGGACACGGCCCGTCGGATCGTGGAACGCCCGAAGGCCACACCGGCTCAGCGTCGTCCCTTCGCCCGGGACCGAGCCCGGGTGCTGCACTCCAGCGCGCTGCGCAGGCTGGCGGGAAAAACCCAGGTCGTGGGCCCGCTCGACGACGACTTCCCGCGTACCCGGCTGACCCACTCCCTGGAGACCGCCCAGGTGGGCCGGGAGCTCGCCGAGGAACTGGGAGCGGACCCCGACCTGGTCGAGGCGGCGTGCCTCGCGCATGATCTGGGTCATCCCCCTTTCGGGCATAACGGCGAGCTGGCGCTTGACGAGGCCGCAGCCGCCTGCGGTGGCTTCGAGGGCAACGCCCAGAGTCTGCGCGAGCTGACCAGGCTCGAAGTCAAGATCGTCGACTGTGACGGTCGCAGCGCGGGCCTGAACCTTACCCGGGCGACCCTGGACGCGGCGACGAAGTACCCGTGGCCGCGCCGCCCTGGGCCCCGGGCGGACAGCACGAAGTTCGGCGCCTACGCCGACGACCTGTCCGTGCTCCGCTGGGTCCGGGAGGGCGCACCGGCCGCCCGGCGCTGTATCGAGACGCAGATCATGGACTGGGCGGACGACGTGGCCTATTCGGTGCACGACCTCGAGGACGGGGTCGTTGCCGGACACATCGATCTGGCCGCCCTCGACGATTCCGGCCGCCGGGCGGAGCTCGCCGCCGCGACCGCCGTCCGCTACCCGGGGCCGTCCGCCGAGGCGGTGGCGGCCGCCCTGGGCACCCTGCGGTCCCAGCCCTGGTGGGTCCGCTCCGAGATCACCTCGGCCCGGGGCCAGGCCGCTCTGCGGGCGATGACCAGCGAGCTCATCGCCCGGTTCGCGCACAGCGCGGTCCGTGCCACCCGGGCGTGCCATCCCGACGGTCCGCTGTGGCGCTATGGCGCGGATCTGGTGGTGGATCCGGACACCGTGGCCGAGTGCGCGGCGCTCAAGGGGGTCACCGCCTGGTATGTGATGGAGCGGCCGGGTGCCCGCGCCCGGCAGTCCCGGCAGCGGGAGGTGGTCGCGGAGCTCGTGGCGATGCTCTCCCGGGGCGCGCCGGACGTGCTCGAGCCGTCGTTGCGCGCGGCCTACCGCATGGCCGCTGACGATGCGGCACGGCTACGGGTCGTCATCGACCAGGTGGCGCGTCTGACCGACGCCAGCGCCGAGCGGCGGTATGCGTTGCTGTGTGGACGACCGGCGCCGCGGGTCCTGTGAGCCACGAGCCCGGTGTGCGGGGGACCCGGTGCGAGAGGGGTTCGGTGCGTGCCGGATCCGTACGTGGTGGGTCCGTGTCCGCCGGATCCGTGCGTGGTGGGTTCGGTGGGTGTCCTCTGCTGGCCCGATGGCCCGACGGTGTTTCGGGTGTTCCCCCGTTCGGGGGGACACCCGCTCCCTCGGCTGGGGGAGCGAGCCGGCGCGCGGTCCGCGGCCCGACATCGCAGCTCGGCATGCACGTCACGGCCCCTGTCCCCAACATTCACGTGGCATGATCGGTACTGTCGTGCTTACGACACGTACCATCGCAGCGGTAGGACCGATGTGAGGGGCGCCGCGTCACTCGTCGACAGGCCGGGCAGGCCGGCGGGNGGNGGTCCTAGCATCGATCCGGCGGGAATGGACGTGGCAAACATATTGACGGGCACTCTGCCCCGGGCGAGCTACCTCTCGTTCGGGTACCCGCAGAGTCTCGACGCGGACTTGGGAGGGGNGGGNGGGGGGACGAATCCGTGACGCCGACGTCGCCCTGGTCCGGGAGCGCTCGCCGATTGCGGACGTCGTGGCCGAGCACGTACAACTGCGTCCGGCGGGGCGTAACGAGCTCGTCGGGCTGTGCCCGTTCCATGACGAGAAGTCACCCTCCTTCTACGTCAATGCGGCAACCGGCCTGTTCCACTGTTTCGGATGCCAGCAGGGTGGTGACGTCTACTCCTTCGTGCGGGAGATCGACGGGCTGACCTTCCGGGAGGCGGCGGAGCGCCTGGCGCGCCGGGCCGGGGTGGCGCTGACCTACGAGGGCGGTGGGACCACCGACCGTACGGTGTCCAGCCAGCGGCAGCGGCTGCTGGAGACGCACCGGGCGGCCGCCGAATTCTACGCCGAGCAGCTAGAGTCGCAGGCCTCCGCGCGCGCCGGCTGGGACTTCCTCGCTGCGCGGGGATTCGATCTCACCACGGCGGCGCGCTTCGAGGTCGGCTACGCCCCGACCGGCTGGGACACCCTCACTCGGCATCTGCTCGCCCGGCGCTTCACCGGCGAGGAGCTGGTGCTCGGGGGGCTGGCCAAACAGGGCGCCCGCGGGGGTCTGATCGACCGTTTCCATCATCGGCTGATGTGGCCGATCAGGGATCTCGCCGGTGAGGTGGTCGGCTTCGGTGGGAGGCGCCTCGCCGAGGACGACGCCCCGAACGCCGGGCCGAAGTACCTCAACACGCCGGACACGCCGTTGTTCAAGAAGGCGAACCTGCTCTACGGCGCCGATCTCGCCCGCCGTGACATCGCCCGCCGCTACCAGGTCGTGGTGGTCGAAGGCTATACCGACGTCATGGCCTGCCATCTCGCCGGGGTCACCACGGCCGTGGCGACCTGTGGCACCGCCTTCGGCTCCGAGCACGTCGCGGTGGTCCGCCGGCTGCTCATGGACTCCGACGAGCGTCGCGGTGAAGTGATTTTCACGTTCGACGGCGACGCGGCCGGGCAGAAGGCGGCGCTACGCGCCTTCGAGCACGAGGAGCGCTTCGCCACCCAGACCTTCGTGGCGGTGGAGCCCTCCGGCCGCGACCCCTGCGAGCTGTGGATGAGCGGTGGCGACGGCGCCGTGCGGGATCTGGTGGCCAGCCGGGTGCCGCTGGTCGAGTTCGCGATCCGCGGGGTGCTCGACCGCTACGACCTCAACACCACCGAGGGCCGGCTCGCAGCCTTGGACGCCGCCGCGCCGCTGGTCAACCGGCTCAAGGACGCCGCGTTGCGGCACCGGTACGCGGTGAACCTGGACCGCTGGCTGGGTTTCCTCGACGAGCGGTTCGTGGTGGGCCGGGTGGCCGAGCACCGGTCGAGGCAGGGGGGCGAGCGGGCTGGTGCCCGTTCCGCGCCGATGCGCCGGCGCGGGGCGGGGGCCGATGACGCGGCGGTCATCGTGGAGCGTGAGGCGCTCAAGCTGGCCGTTCAGTATCCCGGGCTGGCGGGCCCGATGTTCGACACGCTGGGTCCGGAGATGTTCACTGTTCCCGCGCACCGTGCCGTCCGTGACCTCATCGCCGAGGCCGGTGGGGTGTGCGCGGGGCTGGCGAGGTCCGGTGAGGTCACCACCTGGGTGACCGAGCTGGCCGCGGCGGCTTCGGAGGAGGAGCTGCGACGCTTCGTCACTGCCCTTGCAGTGGAGAGGGTGCTGTGCGACCACGATGTGGATGATCGTTATGTCGACGAACAGATGTCGCGGGTACAGGAGTTGCATGTGACCCGTCGGATCACGGACCTGAAGTCGCGTGTGCAGCGGCTCAACGGGGTGACCGACGCCGAGGCCCTTCGCCGTGCGTTCGGCNAGCTGATCGCTTTGGAGCAGCACAAGCATCAACTCCGGGAGCGGGGCGTAGGTGCCGCGTAACCTGGGTCGATCCCGAGAAGGAAGTGACGAGATTCCGCCCATGAGTCCTACCGTCCTACCCCGCGAAGCCCAGGTGGACGAGGTCAAGGACCTCATCACCCGGGGCAAGGAGATCGGGTTCCTCACCACCGAGGATGTCACGGTCGCCATCCAGGCCGCGGAGCTGCCCCCGGAGCAGGCCGAGACGGTGCTGCAGGTGCTGAACGACGAGGGCATCGAGGTACTCGAGGCGGGAGGTGAGAGCCCCGACGAGGCGGATCTGCTGGCCCGCCGTCGCCGCGAGGAGGAGGAGCTCGCCCTCAAGGCGCCGACCTCCGACCCGGTGCGCATGTACCTCAAGGAGATCGGCAAGGTCCCCCTGCTCACCGCCGAGGAGGAGGTTGATCTTGCCAAGCGGATCGAGGCGGGGCTGTTCGCCTCCGAGAAGCTGGCGGTGGCCACCAAGAAAACTTCCCCGCAGATGCGGCGGGACCTCGAGGCCATCGAACGCGACGGGCAGATCGCCAAGCGCAAGCTGGTCGAGGCGAACCTGCGTCTCGTCGTCTCGATCGCCAAGCGGTACGTCGGGCGCGGCATGCTGTTCCTGGACCTCATCCAGGAGGGCAACCTCGGCCTGATCCGGGCGGTCGAGAAGTTCGACTACACCAAGGGCTACAAGTTCTCGACCTACGCCACCTGGTGGATCCGGCAGGCGATCACGCGGGCCATCGCCGACCAGGCACGCACCATCCGCATCCCGGTGCACATGGTCGAGACCATCAACAAGCTGATCCGCATCCAGCGGCAGCTCCTGCAGGACCTCGGCCGGGAGCCGAGTCCGGAGGAGATCGCCAAGGAGATGGATCTCACCCCGGACAAGGTGCGTGAGATCCTCAAGGTCTCACAGGAGCCGGTGTCGCTGGAGACCCCCATCGGTGAGGAGGAGGACTCCCACCTTGGCGACTTCATCGAGGACTGCGACGCCGTCGTCCCGGTCGACGCGGCCAGCTTCATCCTGCTTCAGGAGCAGCTCGACTCGGTCCTGCACACCCTGTCCGACCGGGAGAAGAAGGTCATCCAGCTGCGCTTCGGGCTCACTGACGGGCACCCGCGTACGTTGGAGGAGGTCGGGCGCGAGTTCGGGGTCACCCGGGAGCGCATCCGCCAGATCGAGTCGAAGACGCTGTCCAAGCTTCGGCATCCCTCCCGGTCGCAGAAGCTGCGCGACTACCTGGAGTAGGAGCGACCGGCAACCATTTCCGGCTGTTGGCCGCCGATAGCGTTATGGTTACCTCTGGTCGATATTTGATATTCGTAATCCGGATCCGGGAGTCACGCCGATCCGGTGGGNGCATCGGCCCGTGGCGCCCCCCGCCGGGTTCCGGTGCCCGTGGGCTGGACCGGGATGTCCCGGCCCTCGCTGGTCGGTAGCCGTCCGGTCAGGGCGGTGAAAACCGTGCGGAGGTAGTCGTCGGGCCGAGTGGCGGCCTCGGCCCACTCCGCGGCGCGCCGGCCGACGCGGGCCAGTCGCGCTCGGTCGGCGAGCATGCCGTGCAGGACGTCCGCCAGCGCCTGCGCCGACTCGTCCATCGGCGTCTGCCCGGTCACGCCGTCCTGGTAGGCGTCGTGGCTACCGCCTGAGGCGGGTCCGACCACCNCGCACCCGGCGAGCTGCGCCTCGAGCAGCACGATGCCGTAGCCCTCACCGCTGATCCGTGGCCCGCGCGAGCGGGTGCGGGTGCACAGCGCGAACAGGTCGGCGGTGGCGTAGAGGCGTGCCAACGCGTCGTCGGTCGGGGACTCGTGCAGCTCGGTGTCGGGGTGCGCGGACACCAGCTCATGCAGGGCCCCGGGTGCCGGGCCCTGCCCGGCGAACACCAGCCGGACCGGGCCGAGGGTGGCCCGGACGGACTCCACGGCCTCCAGCAGGACCCCCGCACCCTTGCCCACCCAGTCACTGAGCCGGAACACGCTCAGCATGGTCGGTACGGGGGACAACGGCCGGCGGCGGTTCGCCTCGGCCAGCAGGGTCGCCCGCCACGTCGGTGAGATGCCCGGCCGGAGGATGGGGGCCAGACCCAGCGTCGACAGCGCGCCGGCGCTGTAGGAACTGATCGTGACCGGGCGCAGGAGCGGGTCGGCGCGCAGGATCGCGCGGTCGGTGCGGCGCATGCCCCAGATGTCGGTGCCGTAGAGCAGCACCGGGCCGAGACGGGCCCGGGACAGTCGGAGGGCCGCCGCCGCGACAGGGATGAGGTTGGCGTGCCCGGCGACCACGCTGTCGGCCTGGCCGAAGCGGCGCGCCGCGGCGAGCGCGCGCGATGTGAAGCGCGCCCTGATCGCCGGGGTCAGCTCGACGCCTGGCTCCAGCATGTCGACCCGCAGGAGATCGGCCCCACCGGCCCGCAGTGTCTCCTCGATCGTCGAGAGATAACGCTCGATCCCGCCACCGAGGCCGCGGGAACTGCTCAGCAGTAGAACCCGGGCGGGTCGATCGGTGAGGGAGGCGGTCGGGGCGGTGGATCGACGCGAGATCTGCACGGAGAGTGATTTTAATGTCTCTCCAGGTGCTAGTCCTGTGCTGCGGAGCGTGTCATAGTAACGTTTCGAGTTCTCTTGACTGCCTGTAGCTTCTCCGATGATGGCGACAAGGGGTCGTGTATGGAAGCCGATCTGCGGTACCGCAACGGTGGTAACCCGCCTCTCCTCGATCTGATCGACATACCGGCGGGTAAGGCGCTGGATTGTGGGTGCGGAGCCGGGGACAACGCGCGGCTGCTGCGGGCCCGGGGCTGGCGGGTGACGGGGGTGACGATTGATCCGTCCGAGCGGGCCGCCGCCACGGCCGAGTGCGACCACGTCGAACTCGCTGATCTGAACGCCGGGCTGCCCTTCGTCCCCGACGGAAGTCACCAGCTCGTGCTGCTTTCCCACATCCTCGAGCACCTGGCGGATCCGGTGCCGTTGCTCGTAGAGGCCCGGCGGGCGCTGGCACCCGGCGGCCGGGTCCTGGTGGCGCTGCCGAACGTGCTGCACTACCGGCAGCGCGCACTGTTCCTGCGGGGTCGGTTTGAGTACACCGAGACCGGTCTCATGGACGCTACCCACCTGCGGTTCTACACTGTCAACTCGGCCCGGCGGCTGTTGGAGGACAACGGACTGCGCATCGTCGCCACCGCCACCACCGGTGGTCTGCCGTGGTGGCGCACCCGTGAGCTGCTCCCCGGGGAGCTGGTGCGGCGGTGGGATCGTCGCGTTCTGGACCGGTGGCCGAACATGTTCGGCTGGCAGGCGCTGTTCCTCGCGGCGCCACAGGTGACGCGCCGGACCGGCGCATCCGGCGTTGCCGTGGTGCGGCAACGGTCCGCGCCGTCTGGTGACCAGCCCGACTACGGCCAGCTTGTCCAGTGAGCGGCGCGCGGCTCGTCGTCACGTGCCTCTCCCGGCGGGGGAAGCATCGAGAGACCGTCCAGCAGGCCGTGGAGGACGAGGGCCGAGGTCCGGGTGCCGTGCCCGAGGAGCATGTCCAGCGCGACGGCGCGGGGTAGCACGACGACCGCCGTCGCCAGAGCGATCAAGGCGGCCCGGGCTCGCCATCCGCGGACCCGGGCGAACCAGAGCCGGTTGCGCACCCCGTAGTAGGCGTCGCCATGCCGGGGGACGGTCGTGCTCCCGATGCGCTGTGCACGGTGCGGACTGACCACGACGCTCCATCCGGCGTCCCGGACGCGGTAACAGAAGTCGACATCCTCGAACCCGAGGTAGTAACGGCCGTCCAGGGGGATCCGCCGCAGGCAGTCCGCCTTGACGAACATGATCGTGCCTGCGACCCAGTCGGCCTCCAGGGGGCGGTCGCCGGGGGGACGCCGGGCCTTCGGCGCAGCCAGGACCGGGCTTAGCCGCGCCGGGCCCGAGCGCCGACCGTCGTTGTCGACCAGTGTGGGCGCGACCACGCCGATGTTCGTCCCGGCCAGCAGATCCAGGCAGGCGCGCAGCGCCAGGTCCGGGATCCTGACGTGGTTGCCTATCAGGAGATAGGCCTGCGCGGCGGGGTAGCCGTGGCTGGCGAGCCGGAAGCCTCCGCCGAGACCGAGGTCGCGGGGCGGCAGGATCCAGGCGACCGAGGCCGGCAGGTGGTCGGGTCGGTCCGACCGGTCGTTCGCGACCACCGCCACCTGGGCGATGACGGGGCTGCCGTCGAGCCATCTCGCAAGCTCCACGGTCGGCCGGTGCGGACCCCAGTGGACAATCACCGCCACGGTCTTCATCGGACCCCCTGCGTCGCTCGGGTAGAGCATCCGGTCCGGCGGGCGACGAGCCTCCACGGCTCGGAATGAGTATCGAGGGTAACAGAAGTGCCTCTGCATGTAACGGTGAGTGAGGTTCGGGGTGCTGGTGTGACCCGCCGGCGTGGTCCCCGCGCCCATCCGGCCTGCCGGTCCGGTGGACTCCCGGCGGCACGCGCCGGCGAGGGGCCGGCGATACTGAGTGCTCCACGATTCGGTGTGCTCCACGATTCGGTCCAAACCATTCGCCGGCCATTGTGAAAGGTGTCCCCGCCACCGTCCTGCGCCGGGGTCCCGGACATATGCCGGGGACCACCATGCCCGATGAGCTGGGGAATGTCGTGGTTTCCGGACATCGGACCGCATATAGAAAACCGTTTAGTCGTCTCGATGAGCTGAAGGTTGGGGATCCCTTCCCCGTCGAGGTGCGAGACCGTTACCACGCGTATCGCGTCACCGAATCTGAGGTGGTAGCGCCGACTCGGTTCGACGCCACCTGTCCGATGCCCGGAGAACCCGCTGAGGTGCCGGGCAAGGAGCTGATTACTGTAAGATCTCCGCCCCTGGCGGGGATTTCCCGGAACGGACACGGTGTGGTCCCGGGCGGCAACGGTTTGGATTTCGCCGGTGCCCTTCACGGTGATTAGTGTTACCCGGCGGTTGGCCAACGACGGTGTCGGCGGCCACGGACCGAGCCGATGCCGGTGGAAAGTCGGGCATCGGATACCCTGCGAACTGGCGAACGTTACGCTCGGATAGCGCGGGGATAAACCAGGCGCGTGATGCCGGCGGCGGTGACGTCGTGGGCGGCCATCCTCGACCGGCTGCGGCGGCTCACCCAAGGACGCAGCTCACTCAAGGACATTGCGGGATCGGCTTCGGGGGAATTCGATGAATGGGCGGGATCGGATACGGCGTGGCTCGACGATCCGGCACGGCGGTGCGGGCCGCCCGTCGGGTAGCCGCCGATGGTTGCGCCACGAGGTCGAGGCGGGGATGGCTGTCCCCGGGAGCACGCGGACCGGCGATGTCGGTCCGCGTGCTCGTCCAGGTCATGGATGCGCTGCGGGCGGAGCGACGATGGTCCAGTCAGTTTTGTTCCGGTCGGTGTTGCCCCGGTCGATGCTGGTCCGGCCGGTCTCGGGGGTCGCCGCCCTGATGGGGGGTGCGCTGGGTCTGCTTCTGGGACTGCTCTGTCTCATCGGCGGATGGGGCGGGCCCGCGCCGTCGCCGGTCGCGTTGTCGTGCGTGGTGCTCGCGGCCGCGGCGTTGTCGATCGCGGTGGCGATCCTCGCCGCGGCGGTCTGGCCGGGTCCGAACGGTCCGGCCGACGCGAACGGTCTGGCCGGTTCGGCCGGACCGGACATCCAGCCGTGGGATCCCCGGGGAGGCGTGGGCCGTGCGTGGCCGCGGCGCGGCGTGGTGGATGAGCTGACCGGGCTGCCGGGCCGACGGTACTTCCTCGACGTCGCCAGCCGTTGTCTCACGGGTGGTGAGCACCGGGCGCGTGGCGCGACGTCCGTGTCGGTGCTGCTCATCGATCTCGATCGGATGCGTGATGTCAACGGGGCGCTCGGGCATGAGCATGGGGACCGCCTGCTTGCCACGGTGGGTTGCCGGCTACGCGGAGCGCTGCCCGGATCGGATCTGCTCGCCCGGGTGGACGGCAACGCGTTCGCCGTGCTGTTGCGCGGCGCCGATGTGGCCCGGGCCGAACAGGTCGCTCGGCGGTTGCGGGAGGTGCTGGAACTGCCCGTTCCACTCGCGGGAACTCCGGTGCGGCCCGAGGCGAGCGTGGGGATCGCCCATGCCCCCGAGCACGGCCGTGGCGCGCTGGAGCTCTTTCGTCACGCGGAGGAGGCGATGTACCTGGCGAAGGGGGGCCGTCACGGGCAGACCGTCTACGCCCGCGACCATCCACCGATCAACCGTGCCCGCCTGCTGCTGCGGGCCGAGGTGCGCCATGCGCTGGACTCCGGCCAGATCGAACTGAGTTACCAGCCCAAGGCGGATCTGCGCAGCGGTCGGATCAGCGGTGTGGAGGCCCTCGTCCGCTGGCGCCATCCGGTCGACGGCGTGCGGCAGCCCGACGCCTTCCTGGCGGAGATCGAACGTGCCGGGTTGATGCCGAAGCTCACCGTGCAGGTCCTCGACCAGGCCTTGGCCGACTGCGCGCGCTGGCACGGCCGGGGTGCCCCGCTCGCGGTGTCGGTGAACGTCCCCGCGTCGGTCATCGTCGACCGCGCCTTCGTCGGCGTGGTGCGGGCCGCGCTCGCCCGGCACCGGCTCCCGCCCTCGGCGCTTGTCATCGAGGTCACCGAGGACTCCCTCATCGTGGCGCGGGAGCTGGCGCAGGGAACCCTGGCGGGGCTGCGCCGGTTCGGTGTGCGGGTCAGCCTGGACGACTACGGCACCGGCTTCTGTTCGCTGTCGTACCTGCGCGAACTGCCGGCCGACGAGGTGAAGCTGGACCGGACCTTCCTGCGTGACCTCGACCGCGATCCGGCCGCGGCCGAGATCGTGCGGTCCACGGTCTCCCTGGCACATGCGCTGCGGTTACGGATTGTCGCCGAGGGGGTCGAAACGCAGCGTTCCTGGACCTCTCTCGCCGCCTGGCAGTGTGACGAGGTCCAGGGGTACTTTGTGTCACGTCCGATGGCGGGGGAACGAGTCGTCGGCTGGTTGCGGGAATGGGGCAGCAGGCTTGCCGTCCATCCCGGGACCGCGCCGCGCGCCGTGGCGGGACCGGTCGACACCTGCGCGGCACAGTCCCCGATCTCCCCAATCGTGGCACCGGCGGTCGAGGCCGTCGCGCCCACGCGGCCGTCAGCGGCGGGACCGGCAACCCGGCGGGCGGNCGGGCGCCGGGTGCCGGCCGACCTTGCGGCGTCCTGATGGCGGGCGATGGCGTGGCGGTCGCACCGGGCCCGTGAGGGCGGTCCGATTCGGGGGTCCGGGCGCCGTCGGCACCAGGACCCCGATGTCCCCGATGTCCGTGATTCCGGTGATCAGGGTTCGGGCCCATCCCGGCCGGCTGCGGCGTCCAGCCGTAGCGTGAGCGCGGCGACGGCGGCGATCTGCCGTGCGTCCTCGCCCGGGGCGCCGGCCACGATGCCCGCGCAGATGTCGCGGTACATGGCCGGGTAGCTGTCGAGCCGGTTGACTCGCCGCCGCCGCAGGATGTGGGACCCGGCCTCCGCGGTGTACTGCGAACCGTCGACGATGGTGGCCGTCACGCCGTTCGCGCGCAGCTGGGACTGTTCCCGCAGACCGTGCCGGCTGCCCCCGGCACTGGTCAGCACGAGCGAGAGGACCGCGTCGTTCTCCAGCTCGACGTACACCGTGAAGGTGTCCGTGCGGGAGCGGGCCACCGTGCTCCGGCGGACCGGCGCGAAGTCGTTGAGCCAGAGGAAGTGGTCGATCCAGTGGCAGCCGTTACTGACCAGCCGGGTGCGTGAGGACGGCCAGCGGTACCAGTGCCGGCGGGGAAGCGGTTCCTCGTACACCACGGCACTGTAGATCAGCGGCTCGTTGCCGTCGGCCAGGCGCAGGTCGGAGCGCAGCCAGGCGTTCATCGGGCTGTGGCGTCGCTGGAAGCAGGCGAACAGGCGCCNGCCGGCGTGAAGGAGTTTCACCAGCCGGCCGAGATCCTCCTCTGTGGTGACAACGGGCTTCTCGACGACGGCCACCGAGCCGAGCCGCAGCGCATCCCGGGCCAGCGGCGCGTGCGTGTGGTGGTAGCCCGCGATGAGGACGACGTCGGCCCGCTCCCCGTCCCGGAGCAGCGCCGCGGTGTCCCAGGAACATCGGTCCGGTCGCCGGGTGCCCAGCTGGACGGGGTCGATCTCATGCACACCGACGAGGTCGAGGTGATCACGGACGTGCGGGACGATCTGCGTCTTGGCATAGTGTCCCAACCCGAACAGGACAGCGGTGGGTCGTCCGGACGCGGATGGCGGGCCATAGCGCCGGGTGCTCTCCGTGATCGGACTGACCCCGGCGAGTGGACGATCCCCGGGGCGGGCCCCGGTCCACTCGGTTGCAAGCCAGGCGACGAGACGGTCGACGGCGCCGGGGTCCACCGGTGCTCCCGACATCGGGGACCAGCCGATGAGCGTGTCGTCCACGGCCGGGAACGCGGTCGCCGGCCGGGCCCGGTAGACGACCGCGGATCGCGGTGGCGGCGGATCGGGGCTGACGAAGCCGAGTGGGTCGGCGGGAGCGCCGGTGGGGCCGCCCGGCCCCACCGGGCGGACGAGGTCCTGATGCAGGACGACGCGTTCCATGCACGCCGGGTGGCAGGGGGCGACGAAAGCGACGGTCGTTCCCGTCGGCGAAGCCGCCCCGCTGACGGGTGGGACCGCCTCGATCAGGGTGCCCAGGCCCATGCCGAAGTAACGCTGGTTGCGGTCGCGTTCCCGCAGCCGGCTGGCCGTTTTGCGGGCGACCGCGCGGATGCCGAACTCGCGGGTGTAGGCGGCGAGGGCCCGGCTGCTGCCCGCCCTGACGAAGAACTGACCGTCCACGGGGAACAGCGTCACCCAGATGTCCGGGCGGATCCGGCAGTGGCCGGGCAGGGGGGTCTCGTCGAGGAAGCCGGCCAGCCACCGGTTCCCGATCAGGATGTTCATCCCGGTGCCGGGGTCCGGTCGACCGGGACATCCGCGAGGCCTGCCGGGCCTGCCGGGTCTGCGGGGTCCGTAGGCGTGACCGCCAGTCGTTCGTGACACGCCTCCGCCAGCAGGGCCATCGGCCGTGACAGCGTCTCTTCGATCATTCGCGCGCAGTTCTCGAACGCATCCCGACCGCCGTCGAGGGGGTCGGCCAGGTCGTCGAGGGCAGCCGGTAGCGCGTGGCCGGCGGCCCGGATCCGCCGGGCCGTGGCGGCGAGATACTCCCCGGCCGCCCGTGTCCCGCCCGGGGGGATGTCGGCGGGGCGGACTCCGGAGGTCACCCGTCCGAACTCGCGCAGGGTGAAGGTACGGCGCATGGCCCGTGGCACAAGGCCCACCACCGTCGAGCGGTGTGCGCGGGTCGCGCACAGCACCAGATCGCTGGCCTGGACCAGATCCGGTGTCAGCAACCTTGCCCGGAAGCCGGACGGGTCGAGCCCCCGCGATGTCAGGATCGCCGCGGCCTGGGGGTACATCGCCTCACCTGCCCGGGCGCATACTCCCGCGCTGCTCACCAGAAGGTCCCCGGCGGGGCTGGGTGGATGCCATCCCTCGGATGAGGACTCGTTACCCCCGGTCCCACCGGATGCCTGCGCGCCGGCCGCGCCGAGGCTGATCTGGTCCAGCGCGGCGCTGAACCGGGCGGCGGCGAGATGCTCGGCCAGGGGCGAGCGGCAGACGTTTCCGGTACACACCATCAGTACTGCCCACGGTCGTTGCCGCACTGCCACCCCTTCCTCCGTCATCCCTTTCCTCCTCTCTCCGCCGGGGTCGGCGGGGCGCGGACCAGCTCAGCGCGACCGCGAGGGCTCGCTCCGGCGCCAGTAGACGCAGGTCCAGTCGACTTCGATGATCGGCTCGGTCACCCCGTGGGCGGCCCGGTAGTCCTCGACTGCCGCCCGGCAGCCAGGAACGGCTCCATAGTCGTCAACGATGCAGAAGCCGCCGTCGGAGAGCTTCGGGTAGAGCGCCGTCAGCGCGTCGGTGGTGCTCTCGTACATGTCGCCGTCGAGGCGCAGGACCGCGAGGCGCTCGATGGGCGCGGTGGGCAGGGTGTCCCGGAACCAGCCGCGCAGGAAACGGACCTGATCGTCGAGCAGGCCGTAGCGGCGGAAGTTGTCCCGCACCTGCTCGAGGGACACCGNCAGCTCCGCGTACTCGTGGTGGCGGTCGCCGGTGTCGGCGGCGTAGCGCCCCGGATTGGGCGCGGGCAGGCCGGCGAACGAGTCGGCGACCCAGACCGTGCGGTNGGGGACGCCGTAGGCGGCGAGCNCCCCGCGCATGAGGATGCACGCGCCGCCCCGCCATACCCCGGTCTCGATGAAGTCGCCTGGGACGCCGTCGACGATGACTCGTTCGGCGCACTCCTGGAGGTTGCGCATCCGGCGGTCGCCGGTCATCGTGAGCGCCAGCCGTGGCCAGTCCCGGCCGTCGGTCCGGGCGCCCGGTGCGCTCCTCTTGACGATTTCCATTCCCTGGCTGCGGAAGGCTCGTACCAGCATCCTCTTCGCGCCGGTGCGCGGCTCCCACGCACCGCCGTCCCGACCATCCCAGAGAGAGCAGGTCAGCGTCGCGCGAAGCAGATCGAGGTACCGCACCGAGGTATCGGAAAGATCGTGACGGGCGACGGTCGGGTCGTGCGGGGCGACGGTCGGCGTCGTGGTCATCGTGGCTCCTGATGAGAGGGGTGAGCGCGGAAAGGGGATGGGACCGTGGGCCGTCAGGCTCCGTTCGCTGTCGGGTGAGGCGCCGTCCAGGGGGACGCTGTCGGGTGAGGCGCCGTCCAGGGGGACGCTGTCGGGTGAGGCGCCTGCCGCGCGGGCGAGCAGGCGGGTACTGGCCAGGTGCAGCGACACGGCCGAGGCGGTGTAGGNGATCCCCGACACCGCGGCCACGATCGGCAGGCGGCCGTCGTGCAGCGCCGCCGCGAGGCCGAGCACGGTCGACAGCGCGACCGGGACCTGGATGGCAAGCACCGTGCGGGCGGCACGGAACCCGAGCAGCACATGGGTGAGCAGGTAGTCGACGGACTGCGGGATGGTCGCCAGCACGAGGACCTGGGCGGCCGGGGCGGCGGGGGCGAACCGCGTGCCGTAGACGATGCGGATGGCCGTCGGCGTGACGAGGGCGATCGTGCCCGCCACCGCGGCGGCGAGGGCGACGGTGGCGATGACCGCGCGGCGCACCACCCGGGCCCGCTGCCGGGGATCGACCAGGGTGCGGAGCCGGCTGAACATCACCATGCCGGTCGCCTGGCAGACGGTCGTGCAGGCGCCGGCGACAGCGACGGCGACGGCGTAGAAGGCCACCTGCTCGGCGGCCAGGAAGGTGGCGACGAGCAGCATGTCCAGCTTGTAGATGAGCTGGGCCCCGACGACGGTGCCGTAGGCCCCCAGGGCGGACCGCNTGAAACGGCGCCGGGGCAGCAGGCGTCCCGGCCGCGCGAGGGCGGGAAGGCCGCCGAGCACCGCCACGTGGTACCCGAGTGGGGGTAGCAGGGCCGTCACGCCGAGGGTCAGCATCCACAAGCCTGGATCGCGGACTCCCCTGCCGGCGNGCGCGGCGAACGCGGCCAGTGTCGCCGCCGCCGGTAGCAACCGGACGAGCTGGAACTCGCCGGTCATCCGACCGCGGCGCTGCGCGAGCCCGGCGGCGTTGGAGGCGGCCACGGCCGCGGCGGTGAAGCAGGTCGCGCCCAGCACGGCGACGGCGTCCCAGGCGGCTCCCCGCCCGGCTCCCGTGCCGCCCGAACGGCCCGGGCCCACAGTGATCAGCATCGGCACCACGGTGAACAGCACCGCGGCGAGCAGCGCCGACGCGACGGTCTGGGTGAGCAGCGGGCCGAGCAGCGCGCGGTCCTCACCGTCATCGGTGACCAGCGTCTGGGAAACACCCAGGGCGAACACCATCGCGAGCATGCCCGCCCAGGTCTGCAGCGCGACGAACTCGCCGCGGGCCACCGGCCCCAGAGCGCGGGTGGCCAGGACGCCGGTCGCGGTCCCGACGACCAGCGTGCCCGCGTTGCCGGCGAGTACGGCGACGGTGGAGCGGGGAAGCCGGCTCGCGAGCGGGCCGGTCATGACGGCCCGGCGGCTGACGGCTCTGGTCATCCGCGCCGAGCGGTGTCGCGCACATGGGCAACGGCGCGCAGGAAGCCGTCCACGGACGCGGCGAGCTCGATGTCGCCGATCACCTTCTCCGACTCCTGGGCCATCCTGGCCAGGACGTCGGGGCGCGCGCGCAGCTCCCCGAGGATCCGTGCGAGCGCGTCCACATCGCCGACCGGGTGAACCCGGCCGTTGCGGCCGGGACGGACGTCGTCGGTCGGGCCGGTGGAGCCCACCCGGTCGCTGACCACCACCGGCAGGCCGCAGAGCACCGCCTCCTTGACCGCCAGCGGATGCGGATCCCGCTCGGCGGGGTGCAGGTAGAGGTCGCTGGCCGCGTACAGGCGGGGGAGCCGTTCCTGGTCGGCGAATCCGACCATCCGCAACGCGCCGCCGAGCTCGGCGGCCACCGCATCGAGAGTGGCGCGCAGCACTCCGTCCCCAGCCATGATCACGATGATTTCCCGGTCGACCGGACCCCGGGGCGTGCGGGTGAGGATGCGCAGTGCGTCCGCGATGTCGAGGGGGCGCTTCCGAGAGATCATCTTTCCGGCGAACAAGGCGACAAGGGCGTCCGGGGCGATGCCCAGCTCGGCGCGGATCGCCGTTCGATGCTTGTCCCGATGCGCCAGTACGGCCCGCAGCGCCGTCTCATCGGTGGGATACGGCGTGCGGAACATGCGGGTGGCGGGGACTCCATAGTGGGCCAGGTACGCCTCGTTGTTGTCGCCGATCGTGAGGAATGCGCTCACTGAACGCATCAGGTGGGGCAGCGTGAGCCGTTTGACGGCGCGGACGGCTGGGGTTCGCTGGCCGAGGAGCTCGCTGTCACTGATCATGAGGGCGGGTACGCCTCGTCGCCGGCACCAGGCGAGCGCCGCGAGGGAATGGGCGTACCGGTATCCGTAGACGAGCACGCATGCGGGGCGCAGTCGGTCCAGGGCCGCCCAGGTCCGGGTAACCATCTGCCGGGTGACGTCGGGCTGCCGCCAGCCAGGGCGCAGCGGCAGGTCCGCGATGAACTCGTGGTGATAACCGGTTACGACGTCCGATTTCCACTGCACGTCGAGGCCGAAATCCGCGTCGAAGTAGCGTTCCAGGCCCGATCGGGACAGGAAGAGCACCCGAAGATCCACCTCGTGTTCGGTCAACGCCCGGTACAGCGGCGCGAAATGCTGGATCGCGTGCGATACGACGACTGCCACCGTCGTCGACCTGGGGACGGAGGTCATGAGCCGGCTGTTCCTCCTCGCAATGACCGCTGATCGGACCGGGTGGGCCGTGCGCCAGTACGAATCGATCCGACTCTGTCACTCAAAGTATTAATCGAGCAACTGTCTGTAGATGCGTGTCGTGGGTCGCGGATCGCGGGTGCCGAGTGGCGGTGGGGCCTGAGTGGCGGTGGGGCCTGAGTGGCGGTGGGGCCTGAGTGGCGGTGGGGCCTGAGTGGCGGTGGGTGGCGGTTGCGGCGTCATCGGGTGGAGACACGCGGGTTCCCCGCCGTGGTCGTCCTCCTTCTATCACTGTCAGTGATAGAAGGGGGGCTGTCCGAGGGGCGCGCAGTGTCGTTGTCGACCGATGGCGGTACGTGACGCCCATGGCCCGGCTTTCCTTACTCACGGGTGGTGGTTGGAGTGACCAGGCGGGTCGTCGTCGCCGGCGGGGCCGGCTTCCTCGGAAGCCATCTCTGTGACCGCCTGCTGGCTCGGGGNGCCGAGGNGATCTGCGTCGACAACTTCCTCACCGGCCGGCCGGGCAACATCGACCATCTTCGGAGGCATGGCGGGTTCCGCCTGCTGCGGCGGGACGTGACCGAGCCGATCGACGTCACTGGCCCGGTCGACGCCGTGCTGAACTTCGCCTCCCCCGCGTCCCCGGTGGACTATCGGGCCCTGCCCCTGGAGACTCTGTCGGTCGGTGCGTCGGGTACCGCGAACCTGCTGGATCTGGCATATCGCAAGAACGCCCGGTTCCTTCTGGCCTCCACCTCGGAGGTCTATGGCGACCCCCGGGTCCACCCCCAGCCGGAGGAGTACTGGGGCCACGTCAATCCGATCGGTCCGAGGAGCATGTACGACGAGGCCAAGCGCTTCGCCGAGGCGTTGACCACCGCCCACCGCGCCACCCACGGCACGTCCACCGGGATCATCCGGATCTTCAACACCTATGGGCCGAGGATGCGCGCCGACGACGGGCGTGCCATCCCGACCTTCATTGCGCAGGCCCTGCGTGGCCAAGCCGTCACCGTTGCGGGCGAGGGTCGCCAGACCCGGTCGCTGTGCTACGTCGACGATCTGGTGGAGGGGGTCGTGCGCATGCTGGACAGCGACCTTCCCGGTCCGGTGAATCTCGGCAGTCCCCAGGAGATGACGATCATTGATGCGGCGCGGCTCGTCGTGGAGGTATGCGGGGCTGACGTCCCGATCACCTTCGTTCCGCGACCGCAGGACGATCCCACCGTGCGCTGCCCCGACATCACGCTGGCGCGGGAGGCGCTTGGATGGCGACCCCTGGTGGACGTACGGGACGGGCTTGCCCGCACCGTGGCCTGGTTCCACGGACGTGTCGAGCGGCCGCGGTCCCCGTGGCTGGTGCCCCGTCAGGAGCCGCCGGCAGGCTCGGACGTGCTGGGCGGTGACCGCGACGGGTTCACCGTGCGGACTGGTGAACCGGGGCTGGCGGTCAAGGTGGGTGAGGACGACGCGACGGATTCGTGACCTCAATCCATTGCTCTTTGTAAGACGTCGACTACTTTAAGTATGTGACCCAGGATGGCTCTGGAAACCTCGCGGCGATCTCCGGGCATCGTGCCGGTCCGCTGCGCTGGCGGCTGGCGGGACGTCTGGCCGCGGGCCTTCCCAGCCTGCGCGGTCGTGGCTGGCCGACCCGATGGATGCAGGACCCTGCGAACACCTACAGCGGTCCCCGCTATCGGCCACCAGCGCTCGCGCCGGTGTTCGACGCGGTTCTGCGCCCCGGTGACTGTTGCTATGACGTCGCTGCTGGCCTCGGGATCTACACCCTGTGGGCGGCCGGGGTAGTGGGAGCGGCCGGCGAGGTGCATGCCTTCGAGGAAGCACCGCGCACCGGGGCGACGCTCGCGGCACTGGTCGAGCGCAACCGGCTCTCGAGTGTCCACCTGTCCAGTGCCGCGGTGGGTGCCAGTGCCGCGGTGGGTGCCAGTGCCGCGGTGGGTGCCAGTGCCGCGGTGGGTGCCAGTGCCGCGGTGGGCGTCGCGCCCATCCCGGGCGCGACGCCCATCACCCTCGATGCCCACGCCGCGCGGCACCGACCGCCCGCCCTGGTCAGGATCGGTGGTGAGGCCGAGAGCCTCGACGTGCTGCGCGGCGCCGGTGAGCTCCTACGGGCGCATCGGCCGGCCCTCCTGCTGGCGATGCCGCCCCGCCCCGCCCGCCGCGGCGGAGACCGTTCCGGCGAGAACAGCCACCGCGGCGAAGGGGATCGGCGGGCTGCCGGGGAGAATCCCGGTGAGCTGGTCTCGCTGCTGGCCGCCGCCGGCTACCGGATCCTCAATCTGAGCCGGCGCGGGCTGACCGGGCAGGGCGTCTTCTCGCCGAACGTGCTCGCGCTCCACGACGGCTGGGAGCGTTTCGAACAGGTCGCCGTCACCCTGCGGCGTACGCCGCTGCCCCGCGACCGGACGGCGTGAGGTTCGGGCATGCCTGATCTTCTCTGTTGGCGAACTCTCTGCTGGCGGACGTCCCGGGCCGCCTGCCCGCTCGCGGGATGTCCGCGGCGCCACTCAGGTACGCCTGCCGGCGACGCCTCGCCGATCCCCTCGGGTGCGCCGTGGTGATCGCCCCGGCCGTGCCGGGTGGGAGGGTTGCCCACGCCGTCCGCCGTCCGCCGCTGCTGTGGCTGATGATCGTGATGGTCGGCGTGGTGCCGTGGTTCGTCGAGGCGCTCCGGCTGCCGTCCGAGCCCGACCGGGTGGTCCTGCGCTCGGTGGCGTTCACGTTCGAATGCCTCGCCGCGCTGCTCCTGGTCGGTGCGCGAGCGGGGCGTGGTTACGGGCTGGGGTTGTTCCGTCTCGGCCCCTGGTACCTGCTGTGGACCGGGATGTCGTTCGGGCTGGTGTCACTGGTCTGGCACACCCCCCAGCTGGACACTCCGCAGATCCATCTCGACGGCGTGCTGCGGGCACTCGCCCTGGCGAGCCTCGCCCTGCCGCTGTGGACCTGCGGATACCTGCTCGGCCCGGGCCGGCTGGTGACGCGCGCGGCCACCCGGTTTGCCACCGCGGCGGCGCCCGGGACCGGTACCCGGCTGCGCGACCGGAGCGTGCTGTGGATCCTGTGCGGGATCTCGGTGGCGGCCCGGGTCCTGCAGATTCTCCTGGGCCAGTATGCCTACCTGGGCGACGCGTCCCAGAAGGTCTCCGAGGCGAGTGCCTACGCCCAGCCGCTCACCCTGCTCGGCGGCCTCGGGATGTCCGCCCTGCTCATCGCCGCCGTCGATCTGGCCCGGGGCAGGGAAGACGGGGGCGGGGGGCGTCGGCGGACCTTCGTCGCCCTGCTGTCCGTCGAGATCCTCTTCGCTGTCGCCAGCGGGATGAAGGGGGTGTTCGCGACCAGCGTGTGGGGAGTGCTGATCGCGTTCTCCGTCGCCCGCGGCCGGCTTCCGATGCGGTGGATCGTCGCGGCCGCCGCCATCTTCGTCCTCGTGCTGATTCCCTACAACGCCTCCTACCGGGCCCAGGTACGCGGCCAGAGCCACACCATGGACGCTCGGTCGGCGGTGTCCATGGCGCCGACCGTGCTGGGCCGGACGCTGTCCGGGGACGCCCCCGCGGGGGAAGGCCCCGGGGAGTCACCGTTGGAGTACCTGACCTCGCGGATGCGAGGCATCGACAGTCTGGCCATCGTCGTCCAGCTGTCTCCCGACATCGTTCCCTACCGGGACATCAACGAGCTGTTCCTGGCTCCCGTCCTGACCGCCGTGCCCCGGGCGGTCTGGCCCGACAAACCGATCAGGGCCACCGGCTACGAGTTCAAACAGCAGTACCTCTCGGGGAACGCCCGGATCTACTCCGCGGCCGCTGTCTCCCCCCAGGCCGACCTCTATCTGCACGGGGGCTTGCTTCCCCTGCTGGTCGGCATGGCACTACTGGGCGCCGGTTTCCGACTGATCGACGAGGCGTGGGACCCGATGAAGGATCTACGCTACATCGTGATCTTCGTTCCGCTCTTCCTCCAACTGGTCAACTCCGAGAGCAGCGTGGGGGACCTCCTCGCGGCGTTGCCCATCCAGCTGGCCGTGCTGTTCCTGACGGCACGCTTCGCCTACGGTGGCGCCCGGCCCGCAACGAAGGGAAAAAATCTTGCTTATGGACGCCAGTGATGTTCTTTACCGAACCAAGATCTCGATCGCCGGTGCCCTGACGTCCCCGGCGGTGGGAACGGTCATCGCGGCGGCCACCCGCAACCGGGTCCCCAACCACGGGCTGCGTTTCGACGTGGCTGACCGCGACTTCACCCCGCAGGCGCGGGCGGCGCTGTTCTGGCGGCTGTACGAAGGGGCCGAGATCCGGATGATCCGCCGTCATCTCACGACCTCGGGCACCGTCGTGGAACTTGGTGCGAGTCTGGGCATCACCAGCGCGCATATCGCCTCGCGGCTGGCACCCGGCTCGCGGCTGGTGTGTGTGGAGGCCAATCCCCACCTCATCGAGGGCCTCACGCGACGCCTGGCCGCGTACGCCGGGCACATCACCCTGGACGTGGAGAACAGGGCGATCACGCAGGCCGTGGGTCCGGTGGCGTTCGCCCTCGTCGGGAACAACCTCGGTTCCCGGTTGTGGGACGACGCGTCACGGCGGACCGTCACCATTCCGGCGGCCACGCTTCGGGACCTGCTGGTACGCAAGAGGATCGCTGAGTTCGACCTCGTCAGCGACATCGAGGGTGCGGAGGCGTCGTTTCTGCTGGGGGATCCGGGCGCGCTGGACCGGTGCCGTCGAGCGGTGTTCGAGATGCACGACACGACCTTCGAGGGACGGCCCGTCACCGCGGCGGACCTGCTCGACGCCGCGCGTGGACTGGGCTTCCAGGTGGTCGACCGCCACGGAGTGGTGGTCACGCTCAGCCGGGACGGGTGAGCTCCCCCGTGCCGGCAGCCTTCTCCCGCCGGTCGACTCCCCCCGCGGGGTCCGACGGACCGATCGGCCGGTCCTGGGCCGGGCGAGGACGCGGGACGGAGCGGGCCTCGCGTGTCCACGTACTCCACCGGGACGCCCGGGGTTCCCCGGGCAGGGTCTGGTCGATGTCGGGGATGCGGGCGAGACCGTCCACGACGCCGCGCAGGCCGCAGTGGACGCGGACGATTCCGCGCCGGCGCACCAGCTCGGACACGGCGACCCGGGGCAGCACCGCCAGGAGCAGCCAGGCGGTCACCAGCGCCACCTGCCGCGGGCGGCCGTGGATGCGGGCGAACCACAGCCGGTTGCGCACCGTGTAGTAGGTGTAGCCGTTGCCGGGTACCGTCCCCCCACCGGTGTGCCAGGCCTGGGCCGGACTGACGAGGACACGCCACCCGGCCGCCCGAGCGCGCTGGCAGAGATCCACGTCCTCGTAGTACAGGAAGTACCGAACGGCCATCGGCACCTGCCGATGACACTCGGCCTTGACAAAGGTGATCGCGCCGGTGACCCACGGCACGTCATCGGCGTGGTCCGTGGGGGTCCGGCGGGCGCGCGGCACGGTGAAGACGCGGGTGAGCCCGGCGAAGCCCGGATGCAGACCGTCGGCGTTGACCAGAGTGGGTCCGACGATGCCCACGCCCGGGCGGGACAGTAGTTCCAGACAGGCGTCGACGGTGGCCGGCACGAGCTGGACGTCATTGTTGAGCAGGAGATAGCAGTCGGTGGCCGGATAGGCGTCACACGCGTGCCGGAAGCCGCCGCCGAAACCGAGGTTGCCGGGGGGGACGAGCCAGGCCGTCTCCTCCCCGAGGCCGTCGGGTCGTCCTCGCAGGTCGTTCGCCACCACGACGACCTCGCTGATCTGAGGCATCGCCGCCAGCTGCGCGGCCAGATCCATCGTCGGCCCGGTCGGCCCCCAGTGGACGATGACCGCCGTGGTCCTCATGCGCGCACCAGGGGCTCGGGAACCTGCCCGGACGCGGGTCGCGGAGTGGAGGGCGGGACGTCTGGCACGGCCAACGTGGACCAGGGTGCCGCCGTCAGGGGCCGCCGGGCCGGCGGCGGAACCTCCGCGTCGACGATGCGGTACCCGTGCCCGCGCAGCAGGTCGCCGACGGCCTCGGCGTTGCGTCCGGTGACCTCGCAGATCACGGTCGGGCGGATGTCGCCCAGAAGCCGGCGCCCACCGCTGAGGACCGCGTGCTCGGCCCCCTCCACGTCGATTTTCACGACGTCCGGTGCCGGGAAATGGGTGAGCAGGCCGTCCAGGGTGAAGGTCGGCACGAGCTGTGCCGCGCGGGTGCCGCCGGTCTGGCTGCTGCCGAATCCGTCCAGATGGCTGGTCGCGCGGTTGCGACTCGCGATGTGGAACGTGCTGATCCCCGGGGCCGCACCGACCGCGGCGGGCAGGATCTTCACCGTGGCGCGGCCATCGGTGGCCGATGATCCGCCGTGGCGTGGTGACCGTGTCTGCGACCGGCGCAACATCCCGACCAGCCAGGTGTCGGGCTCGACCGCGACGACTGTGCCGGACGACGTCGCGGCGGACGCGGCGGCGAAGGCGNACAGTCCCACGTTCGCGCCGATGTCCCAGACCACGTGGCCGGGGCGCACGACCTCGCCGACCAGGTCGGNCAGGACCGGATCGACGGCGGCGAGACTGGGGCGCAGATACTTCAGACCCGCCTCGGAAGAGACGTAGATGCGCGTCGCCTGGAAGGGAGGCGGCAGGCGGCGGGCCACCACCAGATGGTGGGTGAGCCGTTCCGCGAGAGGGCGTAGGACGGACAGGGTCGGCACGGTGTTCTCCCGTCGGGAAGTTTGTTCGGTTTCGTGGTGATTCGGTGCGACCGGGGCGGGTCAGGTCCGGGTGTGCGTCAGAGGCGGGCGGGNGNCGATTNCGTGTCGCCGGAGCGCAGGTTGCCGGAGCGCGGGCCGCCGGAGCGGACTTCGTGGACGACCGTGGTGCGTACCGCGACAGGCAGCTCGGCATCGATCACGTACGCGGCGGTGTACGCCGGCACCGTACGGCTCCATCCGACCGCCCGGCGGGTGGAGCGCACCACCCACCGCCCCGGTCCGCCGGCCCGCAGGACCAGCCGCCCCTGGGAGGTGGTCACCGTGAGCGCATCCGTGGCCCCGCTCCGGGTGGCCGCGTTCCGGCTGGTCCCGATCGAGGTGGTCCCGATCGAGGTGGTACTGGTTCGCCTGGTATCGGCCGCCGCGGCGGTGACGGACACCCCGGGGGCGAAGTGGAACAGCACCTCGACGTGGTGGCGGCCCTCCCCGGTGATCNGATCGTCGACGGACAACCCACTCGGGTCGAGTCGCCACGTCCGCCAGTGCACGGGTCGCCCGGGAAGGTGGCGGTAGCCGTCATGGCCGGCGGCCAACGTCGCCACGTTTTCGTGGTGGCACATCGTGACAAGAGTGGGACGGGCCCGGCGGCCCGCCCGGAACGCGCCCCAGACCTCGGTCGAGTCGGCGTGATCGACGATGACGGTCGAGTGGGCGGCGGTACCGCGTTCGGCGTCCCGATCCGGTCCGGGGGCGTAGGTCGAGGTCCCGGTATCCACCAGGAGCGGCCGGCCGTCGTGCCAGAGCAGAAACGCGAGGGTGTCGGCGTGGGCGTGGGCCGGAAGGTCCTCGGGACAGGGCAGGCCCACGTCGGCGAGCAGATGCCACGGTCCAGCCGTCAGCACGGCGAGACCGCTGTCGACCAGCAGAAGGGCGTCGGCCCGGTCAGATGCGGGCGTCCGCGGACGGGGCACGGTCCCCACGGTCGACTGCGACGTCGAGGTGGGCATCTCGGCCAGGCGCGGTGCCGGGATCGGAACGGGACCCGGACCCTGGACTGCGATCGGCGTCGGTCTTACCGGAGCCGGGAGAAGCAGCCGCAGGGCCTCGGCGGGCACCGCGAACCCGTCGTTGAGCGTGGGAACCACGCCGTCCGGTCCGAGTACGGCCGTCAGCCAGGCCCGCATCCTGCCGGCCGCGTCGAGCAGGGCGCCGGACACCACGTGGCCCGCCGCGGTGAGCAGCCCGGCGACGTCGTCGAGGTCGGCCAGCACCTGACAGTGATAGGTGGGGGAGCGCTCGTAGTGTCCACCGTCGCTGAGGACCTGCCGATCGAGCTCGCGCAGCAGCGCGTCGACCCATCGTCGGCGGCCGCGGGCGTCGTCATCGGCGACCGCCAGCCCGATCAGCGCCTTGTAGTTCTTCAGCAGGTGGTTCCCGCCGACGTCGGTCTCCAGATGAGTGCGCAGGAAGGACCGGCAGACGCCGAGGTCGGCGAGGACCGCCATCTCGGCGGGCGTTCCCCGCGCGAGCCGGGGCCACAAGGCACACAGCGTCCAGGCCCGGAGTGACACGACGTAGGGCGACCAGGCAACCGGATCGCCCAGGGCCACCGAGGTCCGCCAGGCCAGATACAGCCGGGCGAACATCGCGGGCCCCTGGACAGCCTCGGTGGTGAATGCCCATGCCCAGTCCCAGTAGTGCAGATGGTAGCGCCACAGCAGCGGAGCGTCGGCCTGCCTCCAGTCCCATCGGGCGGGGGCCGCGGCGGCGCCGGCCCCCGCGGGGGTGCCGGTCGTGGGGGTGGGGGGTACGGGGGTTCCAGTAGCGGGAGTGTTGGAGTCCCGGGGACACAGATCGCGGGAGTGACCGAGCAGGGTTAGGCGGCCCGCGACGATCTCGTCGAACATCGGCCGAGCCGGCGGGCATCTGCCGTCGAACGGCAGGAACCCGATCGGCCAGGATTCCGCTGGCGGCCTGCCGCGCAGCAGCATCTCGCCCAGGCCCGGGTGGCGACTCAGGACGGCCCGTTGCCCGCGCAGCCGGACACGGGCACCGAGCTGGACCGGTCGCAGTCCCGCGGTGGTGCGCAGGTAGCGACCGAGCGGAACCGACGCGGTCACCGGTGAACGGACCGAGTCAGTGCGCCGATCGTGAGCTCATACCAGGCGTAGTAGAGACAGAACAGCAGCCCCTGCCGCCCATCCCGCCATCCGCTCCGTAGCAGGTACATGTAGCAGAAGAGGACCGCCGGCTTGGCCGGAACCAGCGGGAAGATCACGTCCCTCGCGATGGTCCGGGTGAGCGGTCGGGTCGACCCGGTGGGCCGGCGCACCTCCTCGCGGACCCGCGCCAACCGCTCCCGGACAGCGGGCTGCGTCACGCGGCGCGCCGCCTCCAGTTCGGCGTAGCGCACGTGCTTGCGTAGCCAGGCGGCGAGTCCCTTGTGGTCCTCGTCGATCAGGTCGGCGGACAGCCGTCCGACCTCACCAGTGACCACGGCCCGTTCGCTGTAGGTGACGGCGGCGTCGAAGTACGCCACCCGCCGATCGAGCAGCCGCGCCTGCCAGCTGTTCGCGTACCACCCGCAATGCGCGATCCAGCGGCCTTCGAACACCAGCCGGCGTCGTTGGCTGTAGGCCGCGCAGTCCGCCGTCCCCAGCCGGGCGGCGATCTCGGCGGCGAGCGCGGTCGACACCCATTCGTCGCTGTCGAGGAAGTACACCCAGTCGTGGGCGATCCCCGGGTTGGTCATCGCCCACTGCCGCTGGCCGGCGAACCCACGCCAGGGCTCGTGCCAGACGGTCGCACCGATGGCGCGGGCCAGATCCGCGGTGCCGTCGGTGGAACCCGAGTCCACGACGACGACCTGTCGACACCAACCGGCGGACCTGATCGCCCGGACGATGTTTGGTGCCTCGTTGTGGGCGAGGATGATCGCGGTGACGGGAACCGATCCCGGCGCCGGCTGTGGCTGTGTCGATCCGGCGGGGGCGGCGGTGTCATAGGGGGTCGGCCAGTTCGCTCGGCGCGGGGTTCGCGTCGTTGCTGGTTCTGGCGCGGCTGGTTCTGGCGCGGCCGGTGCTGGCGTTGCCGGTTCTGGTGCGGCCGGTGGTGCCGCGGGGAACGACGGGCCCTGGCGCGGCGGGATTCGGTGGGTCTGCGTCGTCACGGTGAGCTCTCTCCTGCGTCGAGCAACCAGTCGAAGTAACGCGTCGGATCGAAGGGGTTTCCCGTCTCGGGCCGTGGTGTGAACGTGAGCGCCGTGCGCAGCGCCACGGCGAGATCATCCGCCGACTCCCGGGAGTACGGCACCAGAACCGGGCCGGCCACCTCGCGGTTGTGTGAGGTGTCGCGGGCGATGACGGGTATCCCGGCGAGCCGTGCCTCGGCGAGCGGGTAGCCGAAGGACTCCATCGTCGTCGGCTGCAGCAACGCGCCGGCATCGCGTTGGTGGGCCCGCAGCTCGGCCGGCGTCAGCCGGCCCACGAACCGCAGCGTCCGACAGTGGGACAGGCCGTGTTCGTGGGCCTCGCGATCGGTCGCGGTGACCGTGATCGCGAGGTGGGCTCCGATCTCCTCCTGAAGCCGGGTCGCGGCGGCATCGACCATGCGGAGCAAGTGCCCCATCGGTTTGAACGGCGCGAACAACACGGGACACAGAAACCGGCCCGGCGTACGGGCCTGGGGAGGGGTCGGATCGGGGGACAGCGGATGGGGCCGGACCACCAGCCTGGCGGACAGGCTAGGAAGTATGGTGAGAACCCGGTCCGCCATCGTGGTCGTCGGTACGACGACCACGTCCGCACGACGGGCGAACAGCCGCACGAGACGTGCTGTCCGTGCCACGCCGTCGGGCAGGCCGCCGGGTAGCCGCCGGGCCTCCTCCGCCGGCAGGAAGTGCAGCACGTTGCGCAGCAGGACCCACCGTTCG
The DNA here is from genome assembly GCF_000732115.1 of Frankia sp. CeD. Taxonomy (NCBI): domain Bacteria; kingdom Bacillati; phylum Actinomycetota; class Actinomycetes; order Frankiales; family Frankiaceae; genus Frankia; species Frankia sp. CeD. The sequence goes on along the minus strand of NZ_JPGU01000010.1, from coordinate 7,429 downwards.
CCGCGGGTCGCGAGGAAGCCGACGTTGTTGAGGGCGATCGCGCGCGCGTACCGCCCAGGCCGCTCCCGGCGGGCGAGCCAGCCCGGTCCGATCCGGCGATCTCGGCCGACCAGATGGACCTGCAGGCCCGGCCGAAAACTCAGGTAACCGTCCAGTTCGGTCAGGAACCGCAATGCCCCGCCCATCCGGGCACCGGCACAGTCGACCAGGATCGGGTGGGTGCTGGACATCGGCCTCACGCCGAGACACCCCGCGGTGCGGGGTNGTCGACGAAACCGGGCTCGGATGACGGGCGGCTGCCGGGTACCGACACCGGGCGACCGTCGGGCTGCGCGGACCCGCGGATGGCCCGGGTCGTCGATCGGGTCCGGCGGGCGTAGAGGTAGCCCGACGCCGCGTCGCCCAGATGGGCAGTCGGCACCAGGTCGTTACCGAGCAGAGTGACCTCGAAGCCGTGCCGGACCAGCAGGTCGTCGAGCGTACGGGGATCGCCGAACCCGGTGTGCACCTCCATCACGATCCGACCAACCGCGTCCAGCCATCCAGGCTCGTCGAACAGGGCGAACTCGGAGCCTTCGATGTCCAGCTTGACGAGGTCGNCCTGGTCGNCCCCGCCAGCCTCGAACACCTCTGCCATGGTGAGGACGTCGACGTCCCCGTCCCAGTGTGTCGCGTTCCGGCGGGCCCGCGGATCGGCGAACACGCCGGCGGTCGGACCGACCAGGGCGTGGAGCAGCTGGATGTGGTTCGACACACCGTTGCCGGCGGCATGGTTGATGAAGGCGGGGGCGAACCCGCGCTGCGCCTCGACGGCAATCACATCGGCGCCCGCTCGCGCCGCGAGCACCGAGAACAGGCCCTGGTTTGCGCCGAGGTCGACGACGACCTCGCCGGCCGCCGGCGCGTACCCGGGGAGGGCGTGGTAGACCCCGCGGCAGTACATCTCGCGCGCGCCGCCGAACGCGGTGCCGGGCAACATGACCGTCACCCCGGGCAGCGGCCGGTAGGTGTGGCCGCCGGTGGCCATCGCCCGGTCGGCGGCATCCAGGTTGCCCGCCCGGCGGATGGTCGGAGCATGCCGGGCCACGGCGGCACCGAAGCGCAGCGCCGTCGGGGGACCAGCCACCCTGGCGATCCGTTGGAGGTCCTGGAGCAGCTGGGTGGCCTGGTCGATCCGGAACATCCGGGTCTCCGTTCGGTCGGGAGAGCGGCTTGGGGTCACCCGATAGGGTGATGAGGTGGCCTGCGCCGCGATACCGGCCGCGAACGGCCGCGGACGATGGTCCAGGTCGCGGCGGGCCGCGTCGATCGCGAACGCCTTGTCCTCGATGAGCCGGGCGATCTGTTCGGCCTTCANCCT